>NZFT01000106.1 GCA_002690755.1 Phycisphaerae bacterium | reverse complement strand
GCGAACGCCACGCCGGAACCGATGCCGAACACCGCGATGGCGACCGCGATCGCCAGTTCGAAGTTGTTGCCCGAAGCGGTGAACGCGAGGGTGGCCGCCCGCTCGTAGTCCGCGCCGACCTTCCGGGCCATCAGGAAACTGACCAGGAACATCACCACGAAGTAGATGGTGAGCGGCACCGCGATCAGCAGGATGTCGAGGGGCAGCGCGATGATGCGATCACCCTTGAGACTGAACATCATCAGGATCGTGAAGAGCAGCGCGAGCAGCGTGATCGGCCCGATCCTCGGGAGAAACGTCTCCGAGTACCACTGGTCCCCCTTCAGCGGTCGAAGCACGAAGCGGGTCACCATGCCGGCGAGAAACGGAATGCCGAGATAGATCAGGACGCTCTGGAAGACCTGTCCGATGGAGATCGCGACCTCCGCCCCTTCGAGGCCGAGCATCGGGGGCAGCCAGGTGATGAAGAACCAGGCGTAGACGCCGAAGAACAACACCTGAAAGATGCTGTTGAACGCCACGAGTCCGGCGGCGTAGTCGCTGCTGCCCCGGGCGAGATCGTTCCAGACCAGGACCATCGCGATGCATCGGGCGAGCCCCACCATGATGAGCCCGATCATGTAGTCGGGATGTCCCTGCAGGAACACCACCGCCAGCACGAACATCAGGACCGGCCCCACCACCCAGTTCTGCACGAGCGACAGCACCAGGATCTTCCCGTCGCGGAAGACCTCGGGCAACTTCTCGTAGCGGACCTTGGCGAGCGGCGGATACATCATCAGGATCAGGCCGATCGCGATCGGGATGTTCGTGGTGCCGACCGAGACCCGGTCGAGGGCCGCCCCGATCCCCGGCACGAACCGCCCGAGCAGCACGCCGAGCGCCATCGCGAGGAAGATCCAGAGCGTCAGGAACCGATCGAGGAAGCCGAGTCGACCGGGTTCGGCGGTGGCGCAGGGCGTTCCTGCGGAGGCGGCTTCGGAATCCGAAGGTGTCACATTCATGAAGCATCGGCCCTTGAGGGTGAACGATCGATTCAACGAGTTCGGAACGCCGGTCGACGGTGAAGTCACGGATCTCGTCCCGCGGCCGCCGAGGGCGGGGCATCGTCGCACACCGTGACCACCAGGTCGAGCGTCTCGGCCGAGCACGCCTCCATCGTCCTGCGGTCGTGGGCACCGAGGTCGATCCCCCACGCCGCATCAAGCGTCGTTCGCGGCCCGACGCTCCCAGACCGACCATCGAAGGAGCTTCGTCGAGATTTCGAACGTCGGTGGACCGAGCGAGGTGTCCGGGACCATCGCATCCGGGGGGCGCTTCAGGACGATTCGACCGGCATCAACGCGTTCGGCGGCGACGAGCAGCTCACGGACCTCGACGTCGACGTCGGTCGCGGCGTCGTGCAGCAGCGATCGAAGCCGTTGCATGGGCTTGGGCGGGAGCGCCGACGACTTCCGACGCGGCGGGAACATGGGATCGATCATCACCAGCGCGGGTGGGTCGCCTTCGCCTCGAAGCCGGCTAAGGGCGTCACCGTGATGCACCTCGATCCGGTTGGCCGGCTCGAGGCCGGCCGCGACCGCCCGGCGGCGGCCGTCTTGAAGCAAGGCCGCCACCACCGGATGCCGCTCGCAGGTGACGACACGTCTGGACGAGGACGACGCCGCGGCGACCGCGGTATCCGCCCCGAGCCCCCCCGTCAGATCCAAGATCACGCCGGGCGTCTCGCCGAGCCCCTGCACGATCCGGCGGAGCGGATGCCCCGACTCAAGCCGACGAACCAGCGCCGATTCGATCTCGCTCCGCACCCCGCCGCCCGGACGTTCCCCGGGGAGCCGAAGCTCGAGCACCCCATCCGCCATCTCGAGCACCATGCCGGCCGCGGCGGCGGACGCGACCGCCAAGTCCAGCTCGGCCTCAAGCTCGGGATCGGATGCGGGGTCGGACTCGGGATCGGACATGGGATCGGCTCCGCGAGTGACGAGGGACGGGGTGGGCCGTGGCCGGGCCGACATCGGATCCGACCCGACTTCCCCGGTACCATAGGGGGTCGTTCAATCAACCCGCGCATCCACGTCGCCGATCGCCGGATCGCGGATGCCGGTCCCCGGAGATTCGTCGTGTCCGAAACCCCCGCCACCGCCTTCGCCCCCGTCTTCGGGAACGTCCTCGAGATGATCGGCAACACCCCGATGCTCGAGTTGAAGCGGCTCGACACCGGCCCCTGCCGACTCTTCGTGAAGATGGAGTCGATGAACCCCGGGAATTCGATCAAGGATCGCATCGCGGTCTACATGATCGATCAGGCGGAGAAGTCCGGCCGACTGAAGTCCGGTGCCCGGATCGTCGAGGCGACCGCCGGCAACACCGGACTGGCCCTCGCCCTGATCGCCGCCCAGAAGGGCTACGACCTGACCGTGGTGGTGCCGGACAAGATGAGCGACGAGAAGATCTCGCACCTGCGGGCGATGGGCGCCGAAGTCCATCTCGCGCGCAGCGACGTGGAGAAGGGTCACCCCGAGTACTACCAGGAGGTCGCGTCGGCGATCGCCGACGCGGATCCGAACGCCTTCTTCATCAACCAGTTCGCCAACGAGGCGAATCCGCAGGCCCACTACGAGACCACCGGTCCCGAGATCTGGGCCCAGATGGACGGCGACGTCGATGCGTTCGTCGCCGGCGTGGGTTCCGGCGGCACGGTGAGCGGCGTCGGTCGCTACCTCAAGGAACGAAACCCCGACGTGCAGGTGGTGCTGGCGGATCCCGGCGGCTCGATCCTCGCCCCCAAGGTCAACGACGGCCTCGAAGTGAAGCCCGGCTCCTGGCTGGTGGAGGGGATCGGCGAGGACTTCGTCCCCGANATCCTCGACCTCTCCCTGGTGGACACCGCGATCACCGTCGAAGACGGCGACGCGTTCCACACCGCCCGCGAACTCCTCCGCACCGAAGGCGTGCTCGCAGGGTCGAGCGTCGGCACCCTGCTGGANGCGGCCCTCCGCTACTGCCGGGCCCAGACCGAACCGAAGCGGGTCGTCACCTTCATCTGCGACAACGGCGCGAAGTACCTCTCGAAGATGTTCAACGACCACTGGATGACCGACCAGGGGTTCATCNAACGGGATCGTCACGACGACCTCCGCGACCTCATCGGCCGGCGGCACCTNCAGAAGGAGGACTACTGCCTCACGCCGGACCTCCCGCTGCACCTCGCGATCAAGCGGATGCGGATGTACGACGTCAGCCAGATGGTGGTGCTCGACGCGCACGAGAAGCCGCTGGGGATCCTCGACGAGTCGGACGTCCTTCTGGCCATGGTCCACGACCAGGACAACGCGAAACTCCCGGTCAGCGACTTCATGACGCGACGACTCGAGATCGTGGCGCCGTCGGTCAGCATGAACGATCTCGTTCCGATCTTCCGGGCCGACCGCGTGGCGATCGTCGCCGACACCGACCACTACTACGGTCTGATCACCCGGATGGACATGATCAACTTCCTGCGGCAGCGGGTCGGCTGAACCCGACCACCGCTTCGCTCCCGAACCCTCCCCACTTCTCAACGAACCTCGAGACCATGACCAACCACGACGACGCACTTCACTTCGACTCCCGCTGCATCCACGGCGGCCAGGCCAACTGCGCCGTGACCGGCGCGGTGATGCCGCCCATCTACACGTCGAGCACCTACGCCCAGGAATCGCCCGGCGTCCACAAGGGCTTCGAATACTCCCGAAGTCACAACCTCACCCGCTACGGCTTCGAGCGGGCCCTCGCCTCCCTCGAAGGCAGCGGCCTGACCGAGGCCGACGACGCTTCGCACGGCGGCTTCGCCTTCGCCTCCGGACTCGCGGCCGCGGGCACCTGTCTCGAACTCCTCGACGCCGGCGGCACCGTGATCGCGGGCGACGACCTGTACGGGGGAACCTATCGCCTCCTGTCCGGCGTGCGGGCCCGGACCATGGGACTCGACGTCAAGTACGTGGACACCACCGATCCGGCCAACGTCGANGCGGCGCTGGCCGAACTCGGCCCCGACGCCGGACCCGCGATGGTCTGGCTCGAGACGCCCACCAACCCGACCCTGAAGGTCTCGGACATCGCCGCGATCTCGAAGATCGCCACCCGGCACGGCGCCCTGACCGTGGTCGACAACACCTTCGCGACGCCCGCGCTCCAGCGTCCGCTCGAACTCGGCGCCGACATCGTCCTCCACTCGGTCACCAAGTACCTCGGCGGCCACTCCGACGTNGTCGGCGGCGCCCTNGTGGTCGGCACNNCCGAACTGGCCGAACGNGTCCGCTACCTGCAGAACTCGGTNGGNTCGATCATGGGNCCGTTCGATTCCTACCTCGCCCTGCGNGGCGTGAAGACCCTNNCGNTNCGAATGGCCCGGCACTGCGAGACCGGCATGCGGATCGCNNCCTGGCTCGAGGCCCACCCCAAGGTGGACCGCGTGGTCTACCCGGGACTCCCCTCGCACCCGCATCACGACGTCGCGGCCCGGCAGATGGCCCTGCACGGCACCCCGGCGTTCGGCGGAATGATCACGATCTTCCTGAAGGGTGGCATCGACGAGAGCCGCCGGTTCCTGGAGGCCGTCCACCTCTTCGCCCTCGCCGAAAGCCTCGGCGGGGTCGAGAGCCTCATCGAACACCCCGCGATCATGACCCACGCGTCGGTTCCCGCCGACCAGCGGGCGGCGCTCGGGATCAGCGACAGCCTGGTTCGACTCTCCGTCGGCATCGAGAACGCGGATGATCTCATCGCGGATCTCGAACGCGGCCTCGAGCAGGTCTGACCCCGACCCCCGGGACCCGACCCCGGAACCCGGCCCCCGGAGCCACGCCATGGGCGGATCCAAGAAACGCGGCCCGACCGTCGACCGTGCGCAAGTACTCGCCCAGGCGCGGGCACTGGTCGATTCAGGTCGACCCGGCGACGCGGAGACGCTGCTCCGCCGCGGACTCCCTTCGCCTTCGAAGGATGCGGAGGGGCTGCGACTTCGAGCTCGAATCGCGGAACTGGAAGGTCGCCCCGCGGACATGAAGTCGCTCGCGGAAAAGTCGCTCGGGGTCCAGTCGCATCCGGACGGCCATCTGATCCTCGCCCAGTTCCACCTTCGGCACGGGGAGGTCGAACCCGCNCGGCGCGAAGCCGCCCGGGCCGTCGAGATCGATCCCGCGGATGCGAACGCGCGGCTCATGCATGCGGCGATCCTGCTCGAAGCCGGCCGCATCGACGACGCCGACGCGACGATCGCNCCGCTCCGGGAGGCGNNGCCCGCCGATGCCGGGCTCCGGCGTCGGCTCGGCTACACCGTCGCCGCCATCCGCACTCGACGCGGCGACCACCAGGGCGCCCTCGAACACCTGGATGCGGAGGTCCTCGTCCCGGACCCCTCCCCGCCCGAACGCAAGGCCACGCTCGCCCTCCGCGCGAAGGTCCTCGACCATCTCGGGCGATACGACGAGGCCTTCGCCGACGCCGAGGCGTTCAACGCCCTCGAACGCGTCGACTTCAGTCCCGGCCGGTACGACCTCGAGGTCGATCGGATGATCGAACGAAACGGTCGCGATCGACTCGAACGATTTCCCACCGGATTCCGGAGCGACGTGCCGGTGCTGGTGAGCGGCATGCCGCGGAGCGGCACGAGCCTCGTGGACCGGATCATCGACGCCCATCCAGACGCCGCCGGCGCCGGTGAATTCACCGGCCTCGAACGATTCGCCGCGAAACTCAAGCAGGCCACCGACCCCTCCAAGCCGCCGCCGGAATGCTTCGGGGATCTGCAGTCTCCGCAGTGGCGGGACGAGGGTGAACGCTACGTCGGCGACCTCGAAGCGATGCACCCCGGGGCGCGGCGGATCGTCGACAAGTCCCTCTCGAACGTCAATCTCCTCGGACTCGCGTCACGACTGCTGCCGGGCTGCCGGGTCGTCCACGTGGTGCGGGACCCTCGCGACGTCGCGATCTCGTGCGTGATGGGCGAGTTCCGACCCGCGGTCATGCCCTGGACCACGCGACTGTTGTGGGTCGCGAGCGTCTGGTCCGCGATGGAACGACTGATGCGTCACTGGCATGCGGTGCTCGATGTGCCGATCCTCGACGTCCGCTACGAGAGACTGGTCGCCGACCCGGACCCGGAGTTCCGTCGGATCATCGATTTCATCGACCTGCCGTGGGACGACGCCTGCCTCGAGTTCCATGCGACGGGCCGACCGCTCCGCACCCTCAGCAACGACCAGGTCTGCCGACCGCTCTACACCAGCAGCGTCGGGCGACATCGCCACTACGCGGCCGCGATCTCGAACGTCGACTGGCCCGACTACGACCCGTGATCGGAATCAGCCGTCCGGCGTCGCGACCCATCGACCGTTTCGCCGGTACGGAAGCAGTTCACCGTCGAGGATCAGCTCGTCGATGTTCTCCACCGGTATCTCCAGCAACGGCTCGTCACCGTCGAGATCCAGCACGCTGGACCAGGTCGGATCCCGTGCCTGAAGCAGACCGACTTCGACCCGGAGCATCGCAAGCACTTCGGACTCGCTGAGATCCGGCCGGTTCCGCGCCGATCGTCTCGATCGATCGGTGAGCCAGGNGACGCCGCCGGGCAGGGTCGCGTCCCACTGCTCCAGCAACCGGAGTCCCTCGGGATCCTCGAGCAGCACACGGAGTTTCGAAGTCCGGCCGGTTCGGAATCCACCGAACGCCTCGCTCACGGCCATGGCGGTGGTCGCATCGACCCGTGGCCGTTCCGGCAGCGCCCCGACCGACCCGCGGCGCCCCGCCTGCATCGCAGCCACCGCCCGGAGCCGCGCCGCCGTCCGCCGATCGGGGGCGAGGGACGCGAGCGCCAGCGCGGCCGAAGCCCCGAGCCCCTCGCGATCGATCCGACCCGCGATGCCGAAGAGGCGACGGGCGAGCTCTTTCAGCCGAGGAGACTCGGAGGACGCCGCGGCGTCCGCGATCTCCTCTCCGAGTTCGAAGTAGGACATCGGTTGGCGTGGGTCGAGCGCCTCCAGTCGCGGCTCCCAATCCGTCTCGAGCGGCGTCGCCGCGGCCAGCAGCAGCGAGGTCGTGAATGCGAGCAGGATGCCGAGCGGAACGCGACGCATCATCCGGAGTCTCCCAGGGGATCGAGGTCACGGGCGATGAAACGCAGCCGATCCATGGCNGCGATCGCGACCGCCTCCAACGCCGCCTGCTCCAGCACGCTCGGGGCGTCGCTGCGGGCGAGGGCCGCCGACGTCAGCAGCCCCGAGACCTCCGCTCGTTTGGAGGGCACCTCGGCCTCCACCACGAAACCGAGGAACTCCAGTTCGGCGACGTGTTCGGCGACCAGTCCCTGGATCCCGTTGCGGACCAGACCGCGACGCGCGGTGCGGCGGCGATCGATCTCCTCGATCCGCACGGTGGGCGACGCCGCGAGGAAGAGACCGTTCGCGACCGCGCGGGCCGCGTCGGCGGTCACCGCGGCCGGGAGACCATTCGCCGGAGCATCCGCATCGCCGCTTCGGATCCGGCCGCGTTCCGCGATCGACTGGAGCACGACGTCGGTCAGTCGGTCGATCAGCTCGCGATCGGGGTCGAGCAGGGCGATCGCATGCGTGGCGAGCGCCGACCGGATCCGTGACTCGGCCTCCGCCATCCCCCGGCCGGGAAGCGAGACGCCGGTGTAGGCCTCGATGAATCCGAGCGTCGCCTCGTTGCGGGAGGCGCGGTCCGAGGTGTCGAGCAACTCGACGGCGACCACCGGCCCGCGATTGAAGCGTTCGATCGCCGCCGCCTGCGCCGCCTCCCGGATCGCGAGCGGGCCCCGCCACACCGCCTCGACGAACACCGCGGCATCACGCGGGCCCAGGTCCCCCGCGACCACGTTCCTCCGAAGCGCCGCGATCAGATCGCGCCGCGCCTGCTGATCGGAACCCGCCTTTCGCCAGGCGTCCGCCCACTCCCCGTCGGGCTCCATCGCCCGGGGCCGCGGGATCGAATCGAGGTCGACGTCGGAAGTCTCGGAACCCATTCGTTGAAGCAGGGCGCGAGCCTCTGCGGGTCGTTCGGCCGCGAGCAGGGCGCCGGTCGTCGCCAGTCGTTCCGCCGCCAGCAGCGCGAGCAGGCGCTCGACCGGTGACGTCGCCCGTTCGATCATCGATTCCACCTCGACGAAGGCGAGATCGTACGACGCGAGCAGACCGGGCTCGATCAACAGCAGGTTGCCACGCGGCGACGATCCGGTCGCGTCCGGCCAGACGTCGTCGGCCAGCATCTGGACCCGTCGTCGATCCGGCATCCCGCGTTCGGGATCGGGGACGAATTCGGGCCGGAACCAACCGGCGCGGCCCGCCCCTTCGAGGAGGCTGGCCAGCACCCAGAGATTGCCGACCGGAATCGATGGATCGAGCATCCATTTCCCGTACGCGTCCCGGACCCCTTCCGGATCCGGCCCCGCCGCGGTCCAGTCGATCTCGAGGAGCAGTCGACCGAGGAGGTCCGAGGACATCCCCTGATCCGCGAGCCCGGTGCTTCGAAGAAGCGCGGTCTCCACCGCGAGCAGGAGTCCGGCCTGGCGTCGGGCGTCGTTTCGAATCGCCTCCATGGCGTCGAACCAGCGTTCCCACGCGTCGCGGACCACCGCGTCGTCGACCGCGTTGATCATCGCGACGAGGGGGACCGTCATGCGATCGAGGGCCCGACCCGCGAGCGCGGCAAACGGGCCACCGCGGACGTTGCGACCCGTGGATCCGGCGAGGATCGCATCCAGCCGGGCCCGGGCGGGATCGCGCACCGTTTCCGGCAGACTCGGGTTCGAGGCCGCCGACCCGAGCAGTCCGGCGTGGAACGCACGGGACCACACCTCGATCGGATCGTCGATGCCCGCTTCCGGGTCGACGGCGAAGGAACGCGAGAGCCGATCCGCGACTGTCGCGTCCCCGGCCTGCTCGAGGACCTTGAGGATCGCGGTGAGGTAGCGACCTCGATCGTCGGGGGTCATGAGCGGCCAGGTGCCGGCCACCGTGGCGACGACGTCGTCCCATGCCGACGCCCGTCGCGCGGAGAGCGTGGTGGGATCGAGTTCGAGCTGGCGGGCGAGTTGCGACGCCTCCTCCAGCATCACCGGGACGCGTTCGAGCTGGAACACCGCCGCGTCGGGCCGGCCCTCGCCGCGGAACATCGGCGGTCGGTCGAATCGAGCGGGACGGACCACTCCCTCCCGGACGCTCGGCGTCACCCGATGCTCCGGATCGATCGCCGCCGCCGCGTCGGCCGCTTCGCGCTCGGCGATCGCCTCTTCCGCGGCGAGCCGCCGCTGCTCGATGTCGCGGACCCCGGGCGAGGGTGCGGTCAGGGCGATGACCAGGATCGCGCCGAAGAACGCCGCCAGACCACCGAAGATGAATGCGAGTCGGATCCTCGATCCCGCGGACTCCCCCCGGAACTCCCGGGTGATGCCGTCGCTCACCCGCACCATCGCGGCCTCGACGCGACCGGGCGCCGGGGGCCTCGGCGTCGCCACCAGCGCGGTCTCCCCGATCGTGCCGGCGGACCCGTGATCCCGCATGAATCCCGCGAGCCCCTCGACCACTCGCCCCAGCTTCTCCGCGTCGAGTCCGACCTGGGCGGCCAGTCCCGCCACGATGGTCCGGGTGCGTGAATTCCATCCGCCGCCCGCGACCAGCACCGAAAGCACCAGCCGGTCGAACGGCGTGAGCTGGTTCTCCGAGATCCGAGCCGTCGGCTTCACCGGCGTTCGCGGCCGGTTTCCGGAAGACGTTCCACCCGCCTCAACCCCCTTCGGTCGGGTCGCGATCGGCCCGTCCGGTTTCGGGGCCGTCGCAACGAACGCCTGGGACCGGACCGGCGGCAGCGTCGCGTCGGATTCGCCGACCTCCCGCAACGCCGCGGCCGCGAAGTCGAGGGCTCGACACGCCTCGTCGACCGCCTTCGCGGGGAATCGATCGGCCTGGCCGCGGACCGCACGCTTGCGGGTTCGCAGCGCCGCCTCCAGCACGTCGGCGTCGATCGAACCGGACCCGAGGCCGAGCAGGCTGCGCGGCCCGGCCGCCCGGCTCGCACCCAGCAGTTCCGCGACCGGATCCGATCCGGGACGTCTCGGTTGGATCGGGGTCAAGGCGTCGCCTCCCCATCGGTGTCCTCGTCTTCGGCCTCGTCGTCGACCTCGAAAGCACCACCATCGAGCCGGATGGCGATCTCCACGTCGAGCGCCTGAAGCCGTGATCGCCATGGTTCCGGACCGAAGTCGGGATGCAGGACCCGCACCTGCTCGAGCACCTGGGCCGCGCGATTCGGATCGGTCTCGGCGAGCATGCCGATCAACCCGCATCGCGCCCGCCACCAGATCTCCGATCCCTTCGGTGCGGCGCTGCCCAGCCGTCTCCAGCAGGTCAACGCGAACTCGGCGTCGCCGAGGCTGGTCGCGAGTTCCGCGGACGCTTCGAGGATCGAACCGTCGCGGGGACGCTTCTCGAGGATCGCGCGATACAACTCGAACGCTTCACGGCCGACGGCCTCGTCGTCGTCGGCGCGATAGATCGCCTGCCGGCCCGCGGCCACGCTCGCCGCGACCGGGAGCAGAGTCGGAATCTCGAGCGCTTCGGCGATCGGAGTGTCCACGCCACCGACGATCTCGATGAAGCGATCACCCGCCATGACCGCCGCGCGGACCACCTGCATCGAAGCCGCGCCGCTTCGCATCTCCTGGAACGCGGCCCGGTGAAGCCGCTGGGCCGACAGTCGCGACCATCGGGTCGCCTCGGGGGCGTCCGGCACCACCGGGACGTCCTGCAGGATCATGGCGGCGCCGAGGAAATCGCCGTCGGCGATCGACATGCCGATTCGTCGGTAGGCCAGTTCGTTCGGAAGGTCGAGTTGCTCCGAGAATCCACCGCGCTCCAGGGCGAGTTCGATCCGGGCGATGTACCCGGCCCCGCGGGACCGGTCGCCGACCGCCTCGTGCGAGGCGACCTCCGCGGCCTGCCGCAACAACACCCCGTCCGCCCCCCGGAGATCGACGAAGACGCCGTCGGCCTCGCGGTCCCGTTCCAGCAGTTCGTCGGCGACGTCGAGAAAACGGCTTCCGAATTCAGCGCGCTGCGCCGTCTCCGCCTCGCGGAATCGGCGATAGATCGCCTGCGCCGCCCGCCGGCGCGCGATCTCCCAGGTCGGATGACCGGGCGGAATCGCGAGCAGGGTGTCGAGGTCGCCGGCGGACGGATCCGCCTCGCCGGTGATTCGACGAACCACCAGGGACGGCGCCCGGTCGTCCGCGGGATAGGTGTCGAGGAATCGTTCGATGATCGCATCGCGACGCATCTGGGCGTCCGCCGCCTCCGCCCCCCCCGACGCGACCAGTCGGTCGAGTGACACGATCGCACCCCACATCGCATCCGCCCGTCGCGTCCCGCCGATCCCGCCCGCGGCGGCCTCGAAGGCGTCCGCGGCGTCCGCGGCCCGGTCCAGTTCGAGCAGGCTCCAGCCAGTCAGGGTGAGACACGCCGCCCGCGCTTCCGGGAAGCGGATCGCGTCGTCCTCCCCGCCGGCGGCGGCGAGTTCGGTGACCGCGAGCGTGAACTCGGTCGCGGCCTCGCCCACCCGCCCCGCGGTCTTCGCGTCGACCGCGGCGCGGTAGTGCCCGACGCCCCGGACGTAGCGGAAGGCGAATCCGTCGCGGCCCACCGCATCGAGTCCATACCGGTCCACGAGGTCGACGACCTGCGCCAGTTCGCTCCGCGCCGCCAGCGTGGCCAACGCGAGTTCCGCGAGTCGACCGGCCTGCGGCGCAAGCCCCGACGACGCGTCCTCGGCCCCCCGGAGTCCCCCCACCGCGGCCAGTCGAAGCCAGGCGGTGGGCAGGGCCTCGGGATTCGATCCACCGTCGGCCGCTTCGATCAGGGATCGAAGCAGGGTCTCGGCGATGTCGAAGGATCCTGCATCGATCGCCGACGCGAGTCGCCAACCCGGCGTCGCCTGCAGGATCGCCGGATGGGTCTGCGACATCTCCAGTCGGTTGAACCACGGCCCCGCCCCGAGGTGCGAGACCAGTTCCGCACTGCTCATCGCCAGCCCGAGGATCGCGCTGGCGAAGTACTCGAATTCCTGTCGGTCGACGGAGACGTCGTCCGGACCCGGCACCACCTCGTCGCCATCGAGCACCCGCCCGAAGGCGAGTTGGGCGCGACCGAGTCGATTTTGATCATCGAGGGCCCGACCCGCGTAGTAGAGCGACCAGCCTTCGAGCAGCGACGCGGCGACGAGCATCCGCCGGGCCGCGGTGATCTCCTCGTCGAGGCGGATCACCCGCATCCCCCGGGCCCGGTCGAGCCCGCGATCACCCCGTTTGATCACGTCGGTGAGCGATTGCCCCAGCCCGACGAGATCCCGGGCGAGGTCGTCGAGTTCACGTTCCGCGGCGACGACCTCCGCCGGCTCGGCGAGATCCACGCGACCGCGTTCGATCGTGCCGGACGCCGCCTGATACCGGGTGCGGAGCAGGGCCAGTCGGAGTGCTTCGGCATGTTCGATCGAATCGTCGGCGAGCAGCCGTCGGGCCTTCGCCACCAGCACCGCGCGATCCTCGTCGTCGGTGCTTCGTTCGATCAGCGAGGCGTAGACCCCGGCGAGCCGGGACGCCATGCGGGCCCGCCGGGCGGGATCATCGGCGGCTTCGGCCCGGCCCTGTTCGAGGTGGGTCTGCAGGAGTTCGTACATCCCCCGGGCCTCGAGCCACGAGGCAGCGCGATCCTGACCGACCGCGACCCGACCGAAGGAAGGCAGGAGGATCCCGACCAGCAGCATCGCGAGCATCGACTCAATCCGCGGCCGGGACATAGGTCACCTCCTCGAATCCGGCGTCACGGCCACACTGGATCGCCAGCGCCGCATCCCCGACCGACGGACCGGCGGTCACCCGGACGAACAGCCCCGGATCCTTGGGAAGCTCCTGGAGCGCCGCGACCAGGGCGGCCCGATCCGTGAAGTCCCGACCCCCGATCCGGTAGATCACCCCCGACTCGACCATCAGCACCTCGACCACCTGCGGCTCGAAGTCCTGGGTCTCCCCACCGCTCGCGTCCCGCTCCAGCTGGAGATTCGGGGTCAGCCGGTCCTCGCGCTGCGTGACCACCGTGGTGATCAGGAAGTAGGCCAGCAGCAGGAACACCACGTCGATCATCGACGACAGCGACAGCGCCATGCGACGGTCGGACTGATGATGTCGAGGAACGATCCGCACGATTCAGCCTCCCGGCGCCGTGGCGATTCGAACCGCGGGGACGCCCGCGGCCTGCAGCAATTCGAGCACGCGATTCAATCGCGCCGCCGGCGCGTTCCGATCCGCACGGACCAGCGGCCGGAGCCGCGCGAGGTCGTCGTCGCGATGATCGATCACCAGTTCCTCGGCGAGGACCGCGAAGGACGCGTCGTCGAGGATCTCGCCCGCGACTTCGATCGATCCGTCGACCAGCACGTTCACGATGATCCCCGCCTCCTCGGCGGTCTCGACCTGCTCGCCCGCCTCCTCCGGGAGATCCATCTCGGCGCGGGAGAACTGGGCCAGCTGCGCCGTGGTGAGGAAGAAGATCAGCAGCTGGAAGACGATGTCGATCATCGGCGTCATGTCGACGGGGAGCAGTCTCGATTTTCGGCGCCGGGCGTCGAACCTCATGCGCCGCCCCCGGTTCCGCCCGTCGGACGCGGCATCCCGCCGGCCGCACCACCCGACCCGGAGGACTCGAGCAGCAGGACCATGCGATCGAGTTCCTGGCCGGCTTCGGCGCCGATGGCGTCGATCCGGTTCCGGAACACCGTGAAGAGCGTGACGCTGGGGATCGCGACGATGAGCCCCTGCATGGTGGTGATCAGGGCGAGGGAGATGTTGCCGGCGAGGGCCTCGTAGTAGTTCGCGTCCGCGACCGCACTGGCGGCCACGCTGTCGAACGCGCCGATCATCCCCTGCACCGTGCCGAGCAGACCCAGCAGCGGTGCGACGGTGCCGATGATGCCGAGACCGTCGGTCGCCCGGTAGAGCCGCGCCGCCTGTTCGGCGCCCGCCTCCTCGATCGCCTGCTTGATCTCGAACGCGCCGAACGGCGATCGCAGGTACCGGGTGAGTCCGGGGGCGAGGATCCGCGTGAGGAAGGAGTCGTTGTCGGCGAGCGAGCAGTACTCGAGGGCGGCGTCGGCCCGCCCCGCACCGAGCAGATCCCGGATCGAGGCGACCTGCACCGCGGGAAGCAGCGTGGCCCGGCGGATCTGCACGGCGTGGATCACCACCAGCGTCAGCGCGACCACGCTGAGGGCGACGATGATCCAGCCGATGAAGCCACCGCCGGAGATGTAGGTGAGCAGACTCGGACCGAGGCCGCCCCCTTCCGAGTCGGGCACCTGGGCGAACATGCGAAGGGTGGGATTCACGGGAGATTCTCCGGGAGCGCGTCATCGGCACGCTCGGCGATCAGGATCGATTCGAGGAT
>NZFT01000105.1 GCA_002690755.1 Phycisphaerae bacterium | reverse complement strand
CTTGAAGAACCGGTTCATCCGGACCATCGCGAGTTCCCGGAGGTACTTCGCGGTCATCGACGCCAGCGCGATCGGCAGGTGCCGATCCTCGGAGCCGGTTTCGAAACCGATCACGAATCCGCCGCCGGGATCGTCCAGCCGATACCGGCTGATGGTCTCGGTCTCCCCGAGGATCCGAATCGAGGCGTCGGGGAAGCAGTCCTGCAGCCACTCGCGATAGTGCGATCGGCCGCCCTGCCGGTCGCAGACGATCCGAGGGACCGCCTCCGCGTCGGCCGCTCGGCTCGCCCGCCGGACGTCGGCGACGTGGCGGGCGACCGCGTCGAGGTTGATCGACGCCTTGTTCGATCCGGCGGAGAGTCGTCGGTTGAACTCGCCGGCGTCGATCGCTTCGCAGCGGAGTTCGAGCAGTCGGACGCCGGCGGCGGACAGGCCGCGATCGAGCCGGGCCGCGTCGATCGCGAGCGCATCCGCATCGTGGGCGACCGGAAGCGCGGTGTTCGACTGATACCAGGGCGTCGCGACGGTGGTGGGAAGGTCCGTCCCGGTGAGGGCGAAGAGCGCATCGTCGGTCGCGGGCGGGGCGTGTCCGCGGTCACTCGGTTCATCGCCGGTCCGGGTGGACAGGAAGGACAGCACCCCGCGTTCGAGGTGGCGGAGCGGATGGGCCTTGGCCTGATTCGAGCCTTTGAGCTTCTTGCTGTCGTCGACCGCGATGCGGCGGCGGGCGTCGCGGGCCCCGCGGGTCACGACGTCGTCGAGGCGGTCCCAGAGGTTCGGTGGGCCATCGGCGGGGTCCGCATCCTCGATCGCGAAGACCGCGCATCCCACGCACAGCGGCCCCAGCATGGGGCCGTAACCGGCTTCGTCGATGCCTGCGTAGATCAACACCCCGTCGTTGTGCCACACCGCCGCCGGGGTCGGGGGCAGCCGACAGGGAATGCACACGGGCGTCGCGTGTGGCGTCGGTGTGTTCCAGACGCCGGACCCGCTCGGGCGCCAGGATCCTCCTGATCGGCAGGGGAATCCGGGCGGGAATCGAGGATGCGGGCCGGCTGCGGGACTGCTACGCAGCCCGGAGCGGATCGACGACGTCGAGCATCGGGAACCGATGGAAGGCCGTATCCCGGGTCACGATGCGCCGAATCCCGTGCTCCAGCATCGTGGCGGCGATCTGGGCTTCGTGCATCTGGCTGCCGCGAAGATCGGGGAGATCGACGAGCAGTCCATCGAGGATCTCCTGATGCCGTTCGCCCGCGCTGATCATCGACAGCGACGGTGCGGCGAGAACCGCCTCGACGTACTTCCACGCGGCCTCGACGGTCCATGGCTGCCGATAGATCGAGGGGTGGGTCGTCAGGGTCAGGAACTCGAAGACGATCGGCCAGGTGAGATACCAGGGTCCGGGCTGCGTGCGCCAGCCATCGAGTTGAAGTCGACAGGCCTCGTGGCCGGGATCGGTTCGATCGGCGGCGATGGCGAGCACGTTGGCGTCGACGACGAACATCTCTAGCGGCCTTCCCTGGCACGCCAGAGATGTTCGCGGTCGGCGATGTCGACGGTGGTGCCACCACCGTCGAACGAGGGGAGGGAGGGCAGTTCCCTTGCCCCGGTACCCCTCGTCAGAAGAAGACGCAATGCCGACTCGACAAGCTCGCTCATGGTCCGACCAGAGCTCGCCGCCTCCGTTTTGAGCCGGGTGAAAACCGTGTCATCGATGTTCAGCGTTGTCTTCATCTGATATGGACAAACATATCATAGATATGGGAATATGGCAACTGCTTCATCGGGCACGCCGGCCCTCGGGCATCGCGGCGGGCCCATTCGAGGTCCAGCCAAGGCGCATGCGGCGTTCCGGCGGGTGCCAGCGCACCGCAACTGGGGGAGGGCGGATTGGGATGGATGCACGGCGGTCGCGGTGGCCGTCGCGATCAGGGGGCGTCGGGCCGTCGGACGCCATCAGGATGGAACCACCGCCGAATGAACGGACGTCTGGTTTCTTCGGTCGTCCGAAGCGGCCGGTTCACGGTGCCGGACCACCAGCGGGTGAACGCCGCCGGATCACCGCCCTGGTTCACGACCGAGGCGAGGGCGAGCCGGGCGAGTTCCTCGTCGCCTCGGATCCGCATGAACCAGCGGGAGCCGGGCGTCGGGTCGAAAGCGCGATGCAAGGCGTCGCCGTCCTCCTCGGAGATGCCCCAACGCGATCGCCAGTAGCCGTTCGGCCCCGGACCGCCCGGGAGCCAGATCCGCGATCGGCGGTGAACCGATTCCCCGCCGTCGGCGTCGACCTCGACGAGCTCGACCACGAGCCCGAAGAGCACGTCCTTGAACAACTTCTCCGCCGCCTGTTGGACGTCGAATCGGATCGCGAACGGTCGCCGGGTTCCATCCCACCGCCGCAGGCCCGGCGCGAAGATCCGCCGCACCGCGGCATCGGCGTCCTGGTCCCCGACCCACGCGGCGATCGAAGGCAGCTCGAGATCGAGCGGGCGGGCCACCTCGGTGATCGCGATCGTGGCCGGCATGGAGTTGAACGGCGGTGGCGGAACGAGTTCGGTGATCGTATCGTCGTCCTCCGGAACGTCGATGCCGTCTTCCGCGAGTCGAAGTCGCTCGGAGTCGACGAAGCGCGGCCGAACCGTCGCTTCGAGGATCGCGGGCTCGGGCCAGGTGTCCGCGGGTGGGAGCTCGAAACCATGCGGGCGACCGACGGAGGCGCGGTTTCGAAATCCGATCCGGACCATCGGCGGAACGGTGACGGGATCCTGACCCTGCCAGCGCAGCTCGACCATCGCCTCCGTGCCGATCGGCCACCAGTCTTCGAAATCGAGTTCCACGGGGACGGCCCGCGTGGTCGGCCAGCTCGCGGGAACCTCGACTTCGAGTCGGGGCGGGATCGACAGGAGAACCTTCGCTTCCGGATCGCCGGGCCGGACGAACCTCGATCGCCAGGCATCCACGAGGCCGCCGTATCGCGCTCGCCACGCCTCGGATCCGGGTGGGGCGCCGTCGTCGCCCGAAGCGATCCGCGCGAAGAGCGACTCGACTTCGGCCTCGTCGAGTTCCTCCGCCATCAGGCGTCGGCGGAGTTCGTCGGCGATCGGGCCGATCTCCGTGCCACCGGCGGTCGGATCGATCGGAAGCAACGCGATCATGATCCGGTCGGGAACGACCAGCAGCGGATTCCCGCCGGCGGCGTGAAGCCGGATGAGTCCCGCGGCGAGGATGAGGAGGGTGACGCCGACGATCGCCTTGAACCAGTGGCGTCGGGTTTTCAGAAGATCACGCGGTGTCCGAGCGGTCCAGCCGCACTCGGGACAGGTCAGGCCCTCGACGCCCTCGAAGTCGTAGCCGCAACGATGGCATCTCGGACGGCCTCGGGCGCGGTCGGAGAACAGGGCGCGGGCGATGAAGCCGGCGACCAGCACCGCGATCACGCCGCCGACGGCCCATGGCTCCCACTGGGCCCATCCGTTCATCGGGTCTTCCTTGCGGCGGTCACGTCTGCCGGATCCAGCGAAGTAGTTCCAGCGGCGAAGGCGGCTTCCCCTGCATCAGGATGCCCACGCGGAAGATCCGCGACGCGGCCCACACCAGCAAGGCGACCGACGCGATGCCGAGCCCGGTCGAGAGCAGCATCTGCCAGATCGGAATCGGTTCGGTCGCGGATCCGATCCGCATGACCATCGCGAAGGGGAGGATCGGCGGCAGCATGCTGCTGACCGTCGCGAGCGTGCCGTCGGGATTCTCGGCGATCGGAGCCCAGAGAAGCATCGGCAGGACCATGACGATCATCACCGGGGCCATGAAGGTCTGTGCTTCGCTGAGTTCATTGACGGCGCTGCCGATCGCCGCCATCAGGGCCGCGATCGTGAAGTAGGCGATCAGGAAGAAGATCACCGCCCACGCGAGCGTGCTCCACGCGAGCAGGTCGGTCAGGGCCAGGGCGGTGAGCGAGGCGATCGCGAGTCCGCCGTAGGTGACGAGGATCACCAGCGACACGAGGGCGAGGCCGAGGATCTTTCCCCACAGCAGTTGCAGGGGTCCGACGGCGCTGAGCACCACTTCGATCACCTTGTTCGACTTCTCCTCGATGGTCGAGGTCAACAGGAAGTTGCCGGCGGTGAAGGTCGCGATCCAGAGCAGCATCATGAAACCGAAGGGGACGATCATCCGCAGCTTCGACTCCTCGGCGTCGGCGGCGCCGTCCTCCCCGAACCGCCGGACGTCGATCGACGGCCGATCGAGCATCGTCTGAACCTCTTCGAAGTCCTCGCCGGCGGCGATGAAACGGGTTCGGACCGTCGCGGAGCCGACGAGGCCTTCGAGGTCGCTGGCATGTCCCGGAGAGGTGGAGCGGGGAAGGAAGAGTTCGATGTCCGGTGGTTCGCCGTCCGACGACGAAGCGAATCCGATCTGGCCAACGGGAATGATCGCCACTCCGAGCCAGTCGCCGTTCCTGGCCTCTTCCTTCAGGCGTTCGATGGTGTCGGGATCGTCCGAGATGAATTCGGTCGCATTCACCTCGCCGTAGGCGCTTTCGCCTGCCTGCGCGAGACCCTTGCTGATGAAGCCGGTCTTGTCGTCGATCCCGAGCCGTTTCATCACGTCCTCGGCGTTCGCGGATCCGTCACGCTCCTGTCGCTCCGTCACGAGAGCGTCGAAAACCGACGCGAATCGTCCGGTCGGATCGACCACCGCCACCGTGCCCTCGAGCGGTTCGGACTGGCTCGCCAGAAGCAGCGGAAACAACAGGAGGACGCCGCCCATCAGAAAGGGGAGGGCGACGGCGCCGAAGAGAAACGACTTGGTCAACGCGGTGTGCCGGAACTCCCGCCACGCGATGGTCGCGATCTTCCCGAGGTTCCCGTCACGCATGGATCGGCTCCGTCGTCTCATCGGCCGCTTCGGGCCGCTCGGGTTGGCCGACGAGTCCGATGAAGACCTCGTCGAGGGTGGTCTTCGCACGGCCGACGCTGCGAAGCGGGCCCTGTTCCACGGCGAGGGCCATGATCCGATCCGCGTCGGCGAGGTCCCGGAGTCGGGCGTGCAGGCGGGCGTCGGCGTCGATCGTCACGGATTCGACTTCCGGCGCCGCACGCAGCGCCGACTTGATGCCGGCGGGATCACCGAGCGGCTCGACGACGATGGTGCGAGGGTCGAATCGCTCCCGGATGCGATCGAGTCGATCGTCGAGGACCTTCCGACCCCGATCGATCATGACGATCCGGTCGCACATCCGCTCGGCCTGGTGAAGGACGTGGGTCGAGAAGAGGATCGTCCGACCCTGGTCGTGCAGTTCGCGGATCAGGTCGTTGAGCAGCATGGCGTTCACGGGGTCGAGTCCCGAGAACGGCTCGTCGAGGATGATCAATTCCGGCTCGTGGATGATCGCGGCGAGGAACTGCACCTTCTGCTGCATGCCCTTGCTGAGTTCCTCGCATCGCTTCCGGGCGACGCCCGGCAGCTCGATCCGTTCCAACGCGTCCGCGATGATCTTCGGAAGGCGGGCGGATTCGACGCCCTTCAATCGGCCGATGTAACGCAGGTAGTCGCCGACCTTCATCTTGCGATAGACGCCGCGTTCCTCGGGGAGGTATCCGATCCGGTCCTTGTGGTCGAGCGCATCCCCGTCGAGGACCCGGAGCGAACCGACGTCCGGCCGGATGATCGACATGATCATCCGGATCGTGGTGCTCTTGCCGGCGCCGTTGGGTCCGAGGAAGCCGCACAGCGAGCCCGAAGGGACCTGCAGATCGAGGTCGCGAACCGCTTCGGTTCGACCGAAGCGCTTCGCGACCCCCGAAAGATCGATGCAGTTCGAACTCACTCGCCGCCGCCGGAGTCGCCCGCCGGCTCGGTCGTCTTCGCAGGAGCGCCGCCCGCCTCGTCCTCGGCCTTCTTCTCCGCTTCGCGGGCCTTCTTGTCCGCGACCAGCGCCTTGATGGCGGGCGGGAGAGCGAAATCGGCGGGGGGAATCGCCGCGAAGTCCATCTTGTCGACCTCGATGACCTGCTTCTGGCCCATCATGGCCATGCTCATGCGGACCGGAATGTTCAGGCCGTCGAAGTCCTTCCAGGCCTCGATGGTCGTCACGATCGGGATCTCACCCATCGGCGAGGACTGGACCGTTCGACTCGCGATCATGCGGCCCGTCTTCTCGTCGATCAGCCGGACCTCGCGATCCTTGTCCTTCTTGAGTTCCAGCACGACGCAGTCGGTGTCGGCGAATCGTTCGCGGCCGGTGACCTTGACGGAATCCCACATCTTGAAGAGATCGAGGTCGCCACGGCTGTTGGCCTGACGCTTCATCGACTCCAGCATCGAGCCTTCGAGCAGCTGGGCGCCCGAGGCCGGATCGATCGACCAGGCCACGCCGTCGTGGTAACCCTGGAGCGACTTGCCGAAGCCGGCGATGTCGATCTCGATTCGCATGCTGCCCTCCGAGGTCTTGATGCTCATCGGGCCGCCCATGCCCATCGCAGGCATCGAGAACTTCCCGGTCATCGACGCGGTGGGGTGCTTGGTGAGGGCCTCTTCGCCGCCCTGCGCCTTGATCATCATCGCGATGACCTCCTTGGCGGTCGGCAGCGGGGCGGTCTTCGCCTCGTCCTGGGCCGGGATCGAGGCCGCACGAGCTTCGAGCCCGAGGCCGCCGGCGAGGCAGGTGATGGTGGCGGCGAGGACGGTGGTGATGGCGGTTCTTCGCATCGGATACGGCTCCTGGTCTGGCGTGTGCTTGCGGGTGCGTGGATGTTTCAACGTGACGTCGGTGGCCCGGACGATTTCAAGTTTCGGATTGTCGCGATGACGTGGATCAGGTCTTCTTGGTGAAACCCGGCGGAACATTTCAGGCAACGGATCTCGTGGTTTTCATCGGTCTCATGGAGGTCATGGGTCGCGGGGTCGGACGGTCAGGATTCGGTTCGATCCTCGTCGAGTATCCACTCGACGGCGGTGGCGAGGTCCGGGTCGCCGACCTCGAGGAGTTCATCCCGGGTCAGCGCGACCTCGAGGTCGGGCTTCACGCCGCCGCCTTCGATGCTGGTTCCCGCCGGCCCGGTGAAGTTCGCCATCGCGTACATGAACCGGTCGCCGTTGGGGAGCCGGATCACGAGGGCGGGCAGGGCGGCGCCGGCCGAGTTCCGCCCGATGACCGTGGCTCGATCGAGCTGCTGGAGGCCGGCGGCGAAGATCTCGGAGGTGCTCGCGGACGCGTTGTCGATGACGATCGCGAGCGGGCCCGCGTAGGGTTTGACGATCCGGCCGTCCGGCGTCGAACGCTGCGGGTTGACCCGGAAGTGCATCGTGGTGTCGCGGGTGGTCATGTCGCCGAGACTCGCCGGCTCGTCCATGAACTGACCCGCGACGCCCATGGAGAGTCCACCCACGCCGCCGGGGTTGCCCCGGAGATCGATGATGAATCCGTCCGCGTCGCGGTGCGCGTCGACCGCCGCCGCGATCGGCTGCATGATCGGGAACATCCAGACGTTGAACGTCAGAAGGACGATGCGGGGAGTCGGCTCGCCGTCGACGAGCGCCGCCCCGAATGCTTCGAGTTCGCCGCGGGAGAGGATCCGGGAAGTGCATCGGGTGGTCATCGCCGGGAGATTGCCGAACTTCACGGGGACGCCGGGCTCACCGGCGAACCCGAGTTCGACTTCCGTCGTCTCGTCGTCGCCGTCGAGGAAGGTGAAGGTCCGCGAGTCACCGACCAGTCCCATCATCGATCCATTGAGCATCTGCACCGCTTCGAAGTTCGCGATCGCGGAATCCGCCTCCCGGGCGGCCTCTCTCACGGCGGCGATTCGAGCAGCAGGATCACGGCCATCGATCTTCTGGAGACGCCATCCGGATCGCACGCCGGCCTGATCGCCGGTGCTGTCTTCACGGACGAAGACGACGGTCGGTTCGTCGTCGGCCCAGTCCAGCCGGATCCCGGTGTTCCCGAGATCGGCCTCGGTCGCGTCATCTTCCGAAGTCGTGGGGCGAGGGAGCTCGGGCGTCGGGGTCGCATCGGACGCGGTGTCGGTGTCGGTGTCGGCCGCGGCTTCGGTCGACCCGTCGTCATCCTGCAGCTCGACGTCCATCGCGTCATCAGCCTCATCCGCGCCGGGAATGATCACGAAGTGCGACTGGCCGAGCTCGCTGATCATTCGAGACAGGACACCTCGGACTTCTGCTTCGGATCTGGTGTCCTCGACCAGGGGTCGATACTCCAGTCGGACCGCATCCCAGTCCACGCCGTTGTGCTCGGGGTCGAAATGCCGCGTTTCGATCGTCTCCCAGACCACGTCGAAGGTTTCGTACGCCTGCGGTGGCGGCGAGCCGGGGCGGGTGGCGGTGTCCGTGCCGCTCGGATTCGCCACGGCGGGATCGGATTCGGTGGCTTGGCCCGGCTGGCAGCCAAGGAGGCCGCCGACCAGCATCAATGGGGCGATGAGGCGTCCGGAGGCCCGGACATGGAACGGCATCATGAGAGCACTCCTGGTCGCTGATCGGTATCAATCACGATCCCGGGCAGGTCGGTGCCGACCGCGGGGCCGAACATCGTACCGAGCCGTCGATCGGACGGGCCGTGATCTTTGGCCAACCCCGGATTAATCCATTCATCCGGATGAACGGTTGAAGGGGTTCTTGAAAACGTCTAAACTGCTCCATGGGGGATTGATGCCGTTCAGGTCGCCAAGCCGCTGCATCGCGGGAGGAGTCACAGGATGACCGCCAGTCCATTGCTTGAAGCACTCACCCGCCGCGTGCTCGTCCTCGACGGCGCGATGGGAACGAGTCTGCAGTCCTGCCCGGACTGTCGGATGGACGACTGGCTCGGCCGCGAGAACTGTTCCGAGATCCTGACCAAGTCCCGCCCGGACATGATCCAGCGGATCCACGAGACGTTCCTCGAGGTGGGTGCGGACTGCATCGAGACGAACACCTTCGGTGCCAACCTGCTCGTCGGCGCGGAGTTCGACGAAGAGGTCGTCGCGATGACCCGCGAGTTGAATCGGGAGGGGGTGGAGATCGCCCGCGCCGCCTGCGATCGTCACGCGACACCAGATCGACCGCGATTCATCCTCGGATCGATGGGGCCCGGGACGAAGCTGGTGAGTCTCGGTCAGACCGAATGGGATCTGATGCTCCAGAGCTACGAGGAGCAGGCCGAAGGGCTGCTCGATGGCGGCGTCGACGCGTTCCTGATCGAGACCTGCCAGGACCTGCTTCAGGTCCGTTGCGCGGTCAACGCCTGTCAGAAGGCGTTGGAGGCGCGAGGTCGGGATCCGTTCGACGTCCCGATCATGGTCTCGATCACCATCGAGACGACCGGGACCATGCTGCTCGGCAGCGACATCGCGTCGGCGGTGAACGCGCTGCGGATGCTGCCGATCGTGAGTCTCGGGCTGAACTGCGCGACCGGTCCGGTGGAGATGACGTCCCACATCGAGTACCTCTGCCGGCACTGGGATCGCTTCGTCTCGGTGGTGCCGAATGCGGGGCTTCCCGTGCTCGTCGACGGGGAGGCCTCCTATCCGCTCCAGCCCCGCCCCTTCGCGGAGGCGATGCGGCGGTTCGTCGAAGACGGGGGCGTGAATCTGGTCGGCGGGTGCTGCGGCACCACGCCCGAGCACATCGCGGCGCTCGTGGACCTCGTCGGGGATCGCCCCGCGCCGCGGCGGGAGATCGTTCCGCTCGAGCCCGGTTGTTCGAGTCTCTACGGTTTCACGGAATTCCAGCAGGACAACTCGTTCCTCATCGTCGCCGAACGGACCAACGCGAACGGAAGCCGGAAGTTCAAGCGTCTCCTCGATTCGGAGGACTGGGACTCCCTGGTGTCGATGGGGCGGGAGGAGCTTCGCGGCGGCTCGCACCTGCTCGACGTCTGCGTGGACTTCGTGGGTCGCGACGGCGCCCGCGACATGGCCGAAGTCGCGAGTCGATACGCGACCAGCCTCAACGCGCCGATCATGATCGACTCGACCGAGGCGTTGACCATCGAGGCGGGACTCAAGCGACTGGGCGGCAAGTGCGTCGTCAACTCCATCAACCTCGAGGATGGCGAGCGACGGCTAGACGAGATCTGCCCGCTGCTCAAGGCCCACGGCGCGGCCTGCGTCGCCCTCACCATCGACGAGGATCCCCAGGCCGGCATGGCCAAGACCGCGGATCGCAAGCTGGAGATCGCTTCACGGATCCACGAACTCTTCACCGGCAAGTGGGGCCTCGATGAAAGCGACCTGCTCTTCGATCCGCTCACCTTCACCATCGCGACCGGGGTCGAGGACGATCGCGCCCTCGGTCATGAGACGCTCGAGGGTATCCGACTGATCGCGGAACGTTTTCCGAGGTGCGGCATCCTGCTCGGTCTCTCGAACATCTCCTTCGGTCTCCGGGCTCCGGCCCGGGCGGTGCTGAACTCCGTCTTCCTCGATCACGCGCGGGCCCGCGGGCTCACCGCGGCGATCGTGCACGCCTCGAAGATCCTTCCGCGAACCAAGATCGACGAGGTGAAGTGGGCGGCCGCGGAGTGGCTGATCTTCGATCGTCGTGGCGCCGACCGGCCCGAAGGCATGTCGGAGGACTTCGACCCGCTGCTGCACTTCATCGGGCTCTTCCCCGAGGACGGCGACACGGAGGAGCGGGTCTCCCTCGAATCACTGACCGTTCCGGAACGCCTCCAACGACACATCATCGACGGCGAGGACGACGGACTGGTGGAGACGCTGGACGAGGCGTTGGTCGACATGCCGCCGCTGGTGATCATCAACGACCATCTGCTCGCCGGGATGAAGGTCGTCGGCGAGCTCTTCGGAGACGGGCGGATGCAGCTCCCGTTCGTGCTCCAGTCCGCCGAGGTGATGAAGAAGGCGGTCGCCCGCCTCGAACCGCTGATGGAAAAGGTCGAAGGGGACGTCGGCCGAGGGTCGATCGTGCTCGCGACGGTGTCCGGTGACGTCCATGACATCGGGAAGAATCTCGTCGACATCATTCTGACCAACAACGGATACACCGTTCACAACATCGGCATCAAGCAGTCCGTGGAGCAGATCGTCGCCGCCTGGCGGGAGACGAACGCCGGCGCGATCGGGATGAGCGGCCTGCTGGTGAAGTCCGTGACGGTGATGGAGCGCAATCTTCGTGCCTTCAACGAGCTTGGCATCTCGGTGCCGGTGATCCTCGGCGGGGCCGCCTTGACGCGATTCCACGCGGAGAAGCGGCTGCGTGACATCTACGAAGGCCCGCTCTACTACGGCAAGGACGCGTTCGACGGTCTTCGCGTGTGTGATCGAATCTCCAACGACGCCCTCGACCAGCTCGACGGCGAGATCACCGAGCGGCTCGAGAAGCGGGAGGCCGCCGAAGCCACCGTCGCGGCCGCCCGGGAGGCGACGCGGGAACGTGGCGATGCGGACACCCTCGTCGCGACGACGCCGCTCGCGGCCGTCGCGGAACTTCCGGCGGCGCCGTTCTTCGGCTCCCGGCTCGTGGAGGACGTTCCGCTCGAGGAGGTGTTCGCGTACGTGAACCGGACGGCCCTCTACCGCGGGCAGTGGGGACTTCGCAAGGGCGCGATGGATGCCGACGAGTATGCGGCGCACCTCGCTGATCACGCCGACCCGGTCTTCGAGCGTCTGCAGGCGGAATGCCGCGCGGAGACGATTCTCACCCCGAAGGCGGTCTACGGATGGTGGCCCGCCAACGGCGACGGCGATGATCTGGTCGTCTTCGACGCGGAGGATCACGACCGGGAGATCGCCCGGTTCTCGTTCCCGCGGCAGTCGTCGCGACAGCGGCGCTGTCTCGCCGACTACTTCCGCCCGGTCGAATCGGGCGAGCGGGACATCGTCGGCTTCCACTGCGTCACGATGGGCGAGGAGGTCTCCCGGCGGGCGCGAACGCTCTTCGAGGCGGATCGCTACGCCGACTACCTGTATCTCCATGGATTCGGCGTGGAGTGCGCCGAGGCTCTCGCGGAGATGTGGCACAAGCGGATGCGGGCGGAGATCGGAATCGGTCATCACGACGATCCCGACATTCGCCGACTGTTCGGTCAGAACTATCAGGGTTGCCGATACTCGTTCGGGTATCCGGCCTGTCCGGAGATGTCCGACCAGGAAACGCTGTTCCGTCTCCTCGAGCCGGAGCGCATCGGCTGCCGTCTCACGGAGAACTGGCAGATCGATCCGGAGCAGTCGACCAGCGCGCTCGTGGTGCATCACCCGGAGGCGGCCTACTTCAGCGCCTAGGGCGGGATCGACCTCCGGACGTCGGGCGACGAACCGGTAGAGTGGTCGCCGGAAGGGTCGCACGGACGATGACGGAACAGCCCATCAAGGTTCTGCTGGTCGATGACCGGCCCGCCGTCGCCGCGACGCTGCGGGCCCGGCTGCCCCATGCCGGATTCCGACTGCAGGTGGTGGTCGACCCCGCCGACGCGATCGAGTCCGCCCGCCGTTCGGGTCCCGATGTCATCGTCCAGGGCCACGCGCCGGGATCCCTCGACGGCTTCGAACTGCTCGCTTCGTTTCGTCGCACGGCGGGCGTGTCCGAAGTGCCGGTGATCATCCTGGTTGAAACCCGGGAGGCCGCCGCGGAACTTCGGGCCTTCGAACGCGGGGCGGATGATCTCTTCGCCGGGATCCCCGGCCCCGCCGAGCTGGACGCGCGTCTTCGCCTCCACGCGGAACGACGTCGAGGCGTCGTCGAGACGCGACGGGCACGGCGACGGATCGAAGAGGCGACCCGGGACATCGCCCGCCTCGATCGACGCAACGAGGTCGAGCGGGCATCCATCGAACTGGAGGCGCGGCGGGACCGGGATCGACTGGCCTCGATCGCCGAGCTCGGGGCGGATCTCACCCGCTATCAGGACTTCGAACTGCTGCTCGACCGCATCCTGCTCGAGGCGCGTCGCTGCTGCGATGCCGAGGCGGGGGCGATCTTCACCATCACGGGGGATCAGCTCGAATGCCATCACATCCAGAACGACAAGGTCGTCGGTCGCGGCGACAATCCCTACACCCACCGGATGGCCCGGAGACTGTCGCTGGAAAGCGTCGCGGGGACCGTCGCGCTCACCGGTCGGACGATCCGGGTCGAGGACGCCTACGAGATTCCGGCCGAACTCGACTGCACCTACGATCGAGGCCGTGACACCGCGGCGGGATACCGGAGCCGGGCGTTGCTCAGTCTTCCGCTGCGGACCAGTGATGCGAAGATACGAGGGGTGATCCAGCTCTCCAATCCGGGGGGTGAGGACGCGGGGCGTACCTTCACCGACGAGGACCAGCGCCTGGTCGAGCACTTCGCCGGCCTGGCCTCGGTGGCCCTCGAACGCACCGCGCTGACGCGGACCCTGGTGATGCGGATGATCGCGATGGCCGAACTCCGGGATCCCACCGAGACGGACCATCATGCGCAGCGGGTCGCCGGCTTTTCGACCGTGCTCTACGACGCCTGGGCCGATCGAAACGGAATCGCCGAGGAGGAGCGCGAGAAGAATCGGGACCGGCTTCGCACCGCGGCGATGCTGCACGACGTCGGCAAGGTGGGTATTCCCGACGCGATCCTCAAGAAGCCCGGTCCGCTCGACGGCGAGGAGATCGCGATCATGCAGCGGCACACCGTGATCGGGGCGCGTCTGTTCCGCGGAATGCGGACGAACTTCGACGAAGTCGCCAGGGTGGTGGCGCTTCACCATCACGAACGATGGGACGGTACGGGATACCCGGGTCCGATCGAACCCGAGGCGGATCTCGGGCCGGCGACCATTCCGATTCGAACGGGACTCCGGGGCCGGGAGATCCCGCTCGTCGCGAGGATCGTCGGTCTCGCGGACGTGTACGACGCGCTCTCGACGGCCCGGGCGTACAAGACTTCGTGGCCCGAGGCCCGGGTGCTCGAGGTGATTCGCGACGAATCGGGAGGACACTTCGATCCGGCACTGGTCGAGATGCTGATGGAGTGCGTCGAGGAATTCCGAGAAGTCCGAGCCCGGTACCCGGACTGAAATCGGTCGTTCGGGTTTCGAGAAGAAGGGGTGGGAACACCGCCGGCGTCGTTCGTTTTCGGCCGTCTGACCCCGGGTTATGCGCTCGACAACCGATTTCGTGCGGTTCGGGACGAACTCCCGCGTGGCCTGATTCGTATCAGGTGGACACAAGGGAGGCATACTCATGAACAACGAAGACACGACACCCAGACGACCGGATTTCAGCGACGATTCGTATCAGTCCCGGGACGATCAGGAGATCTCCCGAGGCCCCGATCTCGCACCGGAACTGCCCTTCGGGATGTCGGGCATCACCGGCCTGTTGCAGCGACTCGCGAACGGTGCGGAGGAGGATCGATGGTCACCGGACAAGCAACGAATGGTGGCTCGATACCTGCTCGATCTCTCGAAGGACTACTGGATGAACGGTGACGAAGTCGCGTTCTGCCGGCGGCTCGCCGCGGCCTGACCGCGCTCACGAATTCCTGCTCCCGTCCGGTCGTTCCGACCGGACGGCCACCGCCGACGTCTCCGGGCGTCGGCGGTGACGTATTGCGGGCCGAAGTCGATCCGAGCTGCGGTCAACGGTCGATGCGGGGAGGTGATGATCTCATCGCCTCCATGCGCTCGATGTTCTCCCTCGCGATCGCGGCGAGGCGTCGCCATTCCGGGAGGAGATCGGACATCGAGTCGAGCACGGATCGAGCGACCCTGATCGCGCCGGCGTGGCGTGCGACATCCTCCGGGAGCGGGGTCAGCGCTTCGAAGGTCGCGAGCGCGGTCCGGCCGCGTTCCTCGAGCGCGAGAAGTTCCCGCGTGGTGTTGGCCACGCCGTTCCACCTTCGGATGCACTGGTCACACCCGATGATCCAGTTCTTCAGACCCACCTCGGAGAGCCGCCAGCCGGTCTGGTCCAGGGACATCGGATACTGACCGCGTCGGGCAGGTCGATCCGGCGCCGAGAGGCGGGCCCGCTCGACGGACCAGGGAAGGCCTGCGTTCAACGAGCCCATGGCGTCGATGGACGTGAAGATCATGTCCGCCTGTCGCGAAAGCCCTCCACGGAGGGCGAATCGTTCGTCCGCATCGGACCCGATGAGGACGACGCCGGTGTCCGCCTGGGGTTCGACGGATTCGACGCCGAGGGTGATTCGCAGGGGATCGAGTCCCACCGGAAGGCCGGTCGCGAGACCGGTCGCATCGAGTTCGGCCACGCTGATCCCCGGGCCCCGGTCGCCGGTCCGGATGACGGGCGCCGTGTCCGTGGAGTTCGCGTCGGGGCCGATCGTTCGAACGACGTCGCCCGGCTCGACGCGAAGCGCGAGCGTGGGATCGACCAGTGCGTCGAGGAGGGCGGCGCGTCCGTCCCTCGATTTTTCGGAGATCGTCGAGGGCATCGATCGACGGCCCGCGGTGCGCAGGGCGGACAGTTCCGCCACGACCGTCTCCGCATCGCCGCCCCAGGTCGGCAGGGTGCGGATCGCGGATCGATCATCGCCGACGGGACGCAACACCACGATTCCCCGGTCGTCCCGTTCCTGGATCTCGATCTCGTCGAGCACCAGCCACTCCTCGCAGGCGAACAGCGGCAGGATCGCGGCGCCGCCCGTGGTGCGAATCAACGCGATCGTCCGAAGGTCGTCGGCCGCCAGCCGAATCGCGTTCGCGATCGCGAGTCCGTCGTCGAGCCGGCCGAGGGTCGTATCAAATTCGAGGAGCACGCCGTCCCATCCCTCGCTCCTGGCGAGGGCCAGGCAGGTCGCGACGCCGGAGGCCGTGACATCGACCCCGATCGTTCCTCGGATCGGTACCAGCAGGAACCGGAACGGCGCGGTCGGAGGCCGGTCGTTTCGCTGGAGGTTGTCGGTCGAAGTCGGAGCCGGGGTGGATCCGGACGCGGAGCCGGGCGTGGCGACGAGGAGGGCCGCCGCGAGGAGAGATGCGATCCCGAAGGGACGTCGAGGGCATGGCAGTGGACTTGGCATGGTGATTCCGGGCAGGGGCGTTTTCTGGCGAAGCGATCCACGATACGTTTCATCTTCGATCGTACCCCGAGGTTGATCGCTACACTCGGGTTCGATCTCTCGCAGTCGTCTTTCGAGGGACAACGGATTCAAAGCGTGGTGCCGCCACTACGTCGTACGGGATGGAACCCACGAAGATGGCCAAGAACGAATCGGATGGAAGGACGACCTACCGTCGACGAAAGCGGGCTGAAATGCACGCGGAGGCGGAAGCTCAGTCGGTCCAGCATGCGGAAATCGAGACGCATCGGCTGGTGGTGACCGGAAGGCCCGAGATCATCGAGGACCAGGCGTCGCTGGTGGAGCTCGCCGGGGTCATTCGGGACAGCGGAAGCTTCGCCTACGACACCGAGTTCATCGGTGAGGAGACGTTCCTTCCCCGGATCTGTCTCGTCCAGGTCGCCTGCCTCGGTCGGCTGGCGCTGATCGATCCCCTGAAGGTCGAGCGCCTCGATCCGATCTTCGAACTCGTCGCCGATCCGGCGGTCGAGACGCTCGTCCATGACGGTGCTCAGGATCTCGAGCCGGCCCGACGGGCCCTCGGCGTCGAGCCGGAGGGCATCGTCGACACCCAGGTCTGTGCCGGCTTCCTCGACATGCCGTGGCCGAGTTCGCTCGCCAAGGCGGTCGAGCGTTTCGCCGGTCACGCCCTGACCAAGGGGCACACGTTCACGGACTGGGACGCCCGGCCGCTCACCGAACGCCAGGTGCGCTACGCGGCCGACGACGTTCGATTCCTGCCGCTGGTCTGGGATCGGATGCGAACGCAGCTGGAGGACGGCGACCGACTCGGCTGGGCGATGCGGGAGTGCGAGGAATCGCGGCGTCGCCACGTCGGCGGCTTCGATCCTGAAAAGCACATGCGGAAGATCGTTCGCGGATCCCGTCTCAAGCCCAAGGCCACCACCGTGCTGCGGGAGATCGTGGAACTCCGGCACGAGCTCGCCCGGGAGCAGGACCTCCCGCACCGCGTCGCGATGAGCGACGAGGCGGTGGCGGACATCTCGAAGATCCAGCCCGTCGATCGGGAGGGACTGCAACGGTGTCGTCACATCGGCCGACGCAACGTGGAGGATCACGCGGACCGGATTCTCGCCGCCGTGAAGAGAGGTGTGGAGGGCCCGCCGCGACCGCTGGGGAATCAGAAGTCCCGGGACGAGAACGCCGAAGAGCGGATGCGGGTCGACGCGATCTGGTCGGCGCTCAGTCTTCGCTGCCTCGCCGACGGTATTGCGCCGAACCTGATCACCAGCCGGGCGAGTCTGTCGCGGTGGTATCTGGACCGGGCGGATGGGAGATCGAACGATCCGCTCTTCGCGCCCGACACCTGGCGGCACGACGCGGCCGGGGCCTGGTTGGAGTCGTTTCTCGCCGGTCGGGCGGGACTGGAACTCGGCTGGTCGGACGGCCGGTTGCACCGGGCTGTGGACGGCGCTGGATCGATCGAAGGTTGAGCGACGGACGAATCGGGATCGAACGCCCGAAGCTCGAGGACTTCGAGCGTGGAAACCGAACCCGGGAGGACGAAGCGGGCCCGGCCACGATGATCGTGNCCGGGCCCGTTCTTCAGCACGCGCGGAGGGACTCGAACCCCCAACCCTCGGCTTCGAAGGCCGATGCTCTATCCAATTGAGCTACGCGCGCTCATCGCCCGTTCCGAGGAACGGGAGGGGGGAAGTGTAGCGAAGCCGGCGGGAAGACGGGACGACCCGTCGCGGAAACCCGTGGATGTTCCCCGGAAGCCCCGGTCGGCGCCGTTCCGGGGTACCTTGTCCCTCCCGCGTCCCGGTGGCATCGAGTCGCCGACGGCGGGAGCCCCCACCGAAGCGAGGAACCGAATCATGGGATTCATGGATGGCAAGCGTGGACTGATCGTGGGCATCGCGAACGAGCGGAGCTTCGCCTATTCGATCGCCGAGAGCCTCCATCGAGAAGGCGCCGAATGTCTCTTCACCCATCTTCCGGGTGACAAGATGGAGCGGCGGGTCCGTCGTTCGATCGACGCACTGGGCATCGAGGATCCCTGGTTGCGGCCGCTCAACGCGGGAAGCGACGAGGACATCGAGAACGTCTTCAAGGAGATCGGCGAGGAGTTCGGCAAGATCGACTTCCTGGTGCATTCGATCGCCTACGCCGACAAGGACTGGCTGCAGCCCGGCAAGTTCACGTCGACGCCCCGCGAAGTCTTCACGCAGGCGATGGACATCTCCGCCTACACCTACGCCGCGATGGCCAACCACGCGGCGCCACTGATGACCGAAGGCGGCTCGATGATCGCCCTCAGCTACTACGGCGCCGAAAAGGCGGTTCCGGGCTACAACGTCATGGGCGTGGCGAAGGCGGCCCTCGAAGCGACGACGCGATATCTCGCGCTCGAACTGGGCGAGAAGAACGTCCGCGTGAACTGCATCTCCGGCGGGCCGCTTCGCACGATGAGCGCCATGGCGGTCGGTGGCTTCGGCGAGATCCTCGACTGGGTCGAGGAGAAGGCGCCGCTCAAGCGGAACATCGAAGGTCGGGAGGTCGGTGACTGCGCCGCGTTCCTGCTCAGCGGTCTTGCGAGCGGCATGACCGGCCAGTGCATCTACGTCGACTCCGGCTACGCGACGGTCGGACTCTGAGTCCGCCGGGGCGGCGTTCGTCGACTCAGGCGTCGAACGGCCAGCGTCCCTCGAACGAGAGATCCTCGACGCGAACGATCCGGTTCCGGACCGTTTTCGCGAACTCGGCGATGCCTTCGCCGGTGACGGCGCTGATCCGAAGGTCGATCTCGTCGTCGGTCGCGGGAACCCCACCGACCTCGAGCAGGTCGGCCTTCCCCTGCACCCGAAGCACGCCTTCGGTGGGCGTGAGCCCCGCGGGGAGCTGCGCATCCTCCACATCGGGCGCCACCAGATGGACGACCAGCACCGCCTGTCGGATCGCGTCCAGCGTCGCGGCGATCGCCGCGGACTCGATGGGGTCGTCCGTGTCTCGGAGCCCGGGGGTGTCGACCCATTCGACGACCACGCCATCGAGGTCGAGCGAGGCGGAGACCCGATCGCGGGTGGTGCCGGGAAGATCCGAGACGATCGCCCGCTCGGATCGGTGAAGCGCGTTCAGCAACGAGCTCTTGCCGGCGTTGGGCGCGCCGATGCAGGCGATGGTCACCGGTCTCATCAGGCGGTCCAGACGTCGGCCGACCTCGGCCTCGCGATCCGTGAACGGGGTGTCGTCGCGGCGCCGCCGCTCGGGCTGGGCGAGCAGGAGCGGGATCGCCGCCGGACTGGAGGCGAGCGCGAGTGCGTCGAGCATCGCGGCCTCGATGGCATCCGCGGCTTCGGGCCTGGCGCCCGCGGGGGCCGCGTCGAGCCAGGTCACGCCGAGATCGCGCAACGCGTCCGCGATCCGGCGAAGGAGCAGGGGACCGCCGTGGGGCATCAACTGGGCATGGGTGGCGTCGATCCGGGCGATGATCCCGTCGTCGACGCCGGCGAGGCGGCGATGGGCGAGCGAGGCGGGGCCACCGGCGGCGTCCTCGGAGATCGCGGCGATCACCGCGTCGAGCGAGGCTTCGGCGTCGGATTGGAGATCGATGATCGCGACGCCGCCCTGGCCGGGGGGCGAGGCTCGCCATGCTCTGACGGCTCTGACGGCTCTGACGGCTCTGACGGCTCGGACTGAGGTCGCTTGATCGGCCCTCACGAACCGACGTCCTCGGAGGCGGTCCGGTAGGCCACCGCACATCCTCGAAGCGCCAGATCCGGGATGAGGCGGCTCACCAGTTCATCGCCGTCGAAGATCGCCTCGGCGTCGCCGCCGGTCGCGACGACCAGCGGGAAGCCGCCGTAGGAAAGTGCATACGTCTCGACCAGCTTCCACACCCCGCCGTGCACCGCGTTGTGCACGCCGCGGATCATCGCATCGGTGGTGTTGCGTCCGTAGGGTTCGCCGCTCGGCTTCTGGTACTCGATGGCGGGCAGCAGGTCGGCGGAACGAGTGAGGGTGTCGAGCATCATTCGGACCCCCGGCATGATCGCGCCACCCTGGAACACGCCTTCCCCATCGATGAAGTCCACGGTGACCGCGGTGCCGGCATCCACCACGATGCACGCCTGCTTGAGTTCGTCCCAGGCGGCGGCGGCGGTGAGAAGACGATCGACGCCGACGATCGACTCCGGGTCGAGGGCGCGGCCGATCGGAACCGGAAGATCCTTCTCGAGTTCGATGATCTCGGCACCGAGCTGATCGACGACCAGGGATCGCATCGCCTTGGCGGTGTCCGTTCGAACCGACGCGAGGAGCACCACGAGGTCTTCCTTCGCGACGCCGCGCGACCAGTCGGCGAGTCGTTCGAGGGCGTGCTTGGGCGTCTCGGAGGAGACGCTGGCCCATTCCTCGATCCGGCCGTCGAGGAGGCGTCCGATCTGGGTACGGGTGTTGCCGATCGAGACGGCGAAGGCGGTGGACATCAGGCGATCCGTGAGGAGGGCGGTGCGGCGATCGCCGGTGCGATCGAGGCGGACATTCTATCGAACAGGAGGGCCTGCACCGGCCCGCGATCGCGTGATCGACCGTCGATCGTGGCGATCGAGTGGAGAATCCGCCGGGTGGGGCTCGAAATCGTCGGTGGCGGGCGCGTCGAAAGTCCGGCCGCCCGGGTGGCTCCCGCGATCGACTCGATCAGCCGGCGTCCCGGGCTTCGATGATCCGGGCGATTCGCTCGGGATCGAGTTCGCGGTCCCATCGACCGTCGACCTTGAGCGCGGAGCCGACGATCACGCCGCTCGCGGTGCGAAGCAGATCCGGAAGCGACGTCGCATCGACCCCGCTCCCCACCATCACCGGAAGCGGTGAGGCCGCCGCGGCTTCCGCGACGTCCGCCGAGGACGCGGCATCGCCGGTGTGGGCACCGGTGATGATCACCGCGTCCGCATCCGCGAAGTGCGTCCCGGAGACCAGATCCGCGATGGAGAGATCGGCGGTCAGCGCGTGGGCGGCGTGTTTCTTGCGGACGTCGGCCCAGATCGCGATCCGGTCGGCGCCGATCATCCGACGAAATCGAAGCAGCGGCCCGGCATCCGCTTCCGCGAAGATCCCTTCGTCGGCGACCGAGGCGTAGGCGAAGCCTTCGGTGCGGATGAAGTCCGCGCCGGCGGCGTGGGCGACCGAAAGGGCTTCGTGATTCGCGCCGGCGAGGATCTGGAGGCCGACCGGAATCGAGACGGCGCTCACCACCGCCCGGGTCGCGACCGTCGCGGCGGCCACGATCTCCGGACCGACCGTCCGGCGGAGATACGGCAGGTCGTGCATGTTCTCGACCAGCACCGCGTCGAAGCCGGCGTCGGCGAGCATGGTCGCTTCTCGAACCGCGATGTCCGCGATCGCCGCGGGGGATCTCGATCCTCGTGGAGTTCCGGGAAGCGCCCGAAGATGGACCATTCCGATCGTCTTGAGGCTCGAGGAATCGAATCGACCGGTGGTCGTCGTCATGAGGAGATCTTTCCGAGGTTCGCGGTCGATTTTTCGGTTTCATGCAGTCGGATCCGCTCGTGGGAGCGGCCCAGCTGGATGAAGAGGACGAGAATGAAGATGGTTCCGAGGGCGATGAGCCCCAGCACGCCGCAGACCAGCCAGAACGCGCCGGAGTCGTCGGCGAACGGAATTCCCTTGACGTTGATGCCGAGGAGGCCGGTGATGAAGGTGAGCGGAAGGAAGATGGTCGCGATCCAGCTCAAGCGGTACATCGATCCGCTCATCTCGTCCATCGCGCGGATGTGATCCTGTTCGGAGAGGATCCGGGCACGCTCCAGCTGGCCGTCGATGCGGTGCTCGATCCAGCCGGTGCGTTCCTGAAGGCCTCGGAGCGAGGCGAGATCACGGGCCTCGGCGGTGGTGCTGAAATCGACGAGACACCGTTGGAGCATGGTCTGGACCGGGTCGAGATGCCGGTCGAGCTGAAGCAGCACCTGCCGGATCTGGTTGACGGCCTCGATGCGTCCGCTCCGCGCGTTCCCGCGCTCGGTCTCGGTGCCGTCGAGGACGACGGCGATGCGCCGGATGGTGGGGGTGACGCGATCGAGGAACTCGTCCATGAGTTCGCACGCCGCGCCGAGGGGTGTCACGGACTCGACGCCGCTCTGTGCCATCGAATCGCAACCGGTCTCGATCAAGCCGAGATCGCCGTGCCGGAGGGTGAGCATCGCATCCGACGAGAACACGATCACCAGGTCGTAGTCGTCTTCCGTGGTGGTGAGGATCTCCGCGGGCAGTTCCAGTCGCAACAGGGTCGCATCACCGAGTCGTCGTCGACCGCTCTCGAAGCTCCGTTCGTGGAGCGATTCCAGGAACGCGTTGGGGACGCCGAGGTCACGGGCATGTCGGTCGATGATCTCGTCGGTCGTCGCGGTCGCGAGCAGATCGACCCACTGGAAGTTGACGCCGGGGGGGTGCAGGTTGCGGACACCGGGTCCGAGCTCTTCGTACCATTCGGCGGGGATGATGTGGATTTCCGTCGGCATGGGGTGGAATCCGAAAACGGAACCGGGAAAAAGCGACCTCTTGGAGCGTACCGATGCGATTCGAACGATGCCCGCCGGAATCGGGGAATCCCGAGCGATTTGAACTTCACGACGCCCCCGGCCGGCGGGTGGTGGTGGTGCCGGCCGCCGGCATGAACCTCGTCTCGGTGGGGATCGATGGTCAGGAGATGCTGCGACTGCCACTCGACCTCCGAGCGTTCATGTCCACGCGAAAGACCGGCGGGGTCCCGTTGCTCCACCCCTGGGCGAATCGACTTCGAAGCGACGTGGTCGAGCACGCCGGGGTCCGGGTCGATCTCGCGTCCGTCCCGGGGCTCAAAAGGGACGGCAACGATCTTCCGATGCACGGTCTGCTCCTGCGGTTCGACGCGTGGGAACTCGATTCGGGAATCGACGCCGCCGCCGCCTGGGTCGAAGGCCGGCTCGACTGGCGAGCCTTCCCGGATCTGATGGCGGCGTTCCCGTTTCCGCATCGACTTCGCGTTCGCTGGTCCTTCCGGATCGTTCCCGGTGGACTGGAGGCCACCTGTCTGCACGAGGTCCACGNGGCGGAGATCGACGTTCCACTCGGCGCGGGCTGGCATCCCTATCTCGCTCCCGGAACGGAATCGCACGCGTCGCTCGACGTCGAGACGCCGATGCTCCGCCCGGTCTTCCTCGACGACCACGGGCTTCCTCGACGCGACGCCGACGGTGATCCGGTCTTCGGTGACGCGGTCGATCCTTCGGGCCCGCTGGGGGAACGGGTCTTCGACGATCTCTACCGGGCACCGTCGGGTGGTTGGTCGTGCGCGGTCACCAGCCCGACCGGGGGTCGGATCGAACTCCAGGCCGATGCCGAATGGCCCTGGGTGCAGTTGTATTCACCCCAGGACGCCGACTTCATGTGTTTCGAGCCGATGCTGGCCCCGACCGCCGCGCTGTCCGACGGCACGGCCCGGATCGTGCCCGCGGGTACCGTGTTCCAGGCGGCGTTCACCATTCGTTTCACCACTTGATCGAGCGGCGGGGAGCCCACGCGGGACTTGGACATGAAACCAGGCATCGGACCAGGAATCGAAGGCTGCAGGATCCTCGTCACCGGCGGCGGTACCGGGATCGGCGCCGCCACCGCGCGGGCCTGCGCGGCGGCCGGGATGAAGGTGCTGGTCTCGGGACGTCGTTCCGAGCCGCTCCAGCGGGTGGTCGATGAGATCGTCGGGCGAGGGGGCGTCGCTTCCTTTCGGGTCGGCGATGTCGCGACGCTCGGTGAGAGCGAGGCGTTGCTCGACGCGATGGACACCGCGTTCGGCGGGACCGACGCGGTCTTCGCCAACGCGGGATACGGACTGGAGAAGCCGGTGCTCGCCGCGTCGCCGGAGGAGATCCGCCGGATCTTCGACGTGAATCTCGTGGCGGCGATCGATCTGATGCGGGCGACGGGTCTTCGGCTTCGCGCGGAGCGACGCCCCGGACATCTGCTCGGTTGCGCGAGCATCCTGAGCAAGTTCACGTTGCCCGGCTACGGACTCTACTCCTCGACCAAGGCGGCGCTATCGCATGTCTGCCGGTCGATGCGCTGCGAGCTGGCGGATGATGGAATCGCGGTCTCCAGCGTGCATCCGGTGACCACCCGGACCGAGTTCTTCGACGTGGCGCGGAAGACGAGCGGCGAGGGTCACGGGCCGGTGGTCGAGGACGGCGTGCCCACCCACGCCCCGAAGATGTTCGTCCAGTCATCGGAGGTCGTCGCCGAGGCGGTCGTCCGGTGCCTCCGTCGGCCGCGGGCCGAGGTCTGGACCTCCCGGATCGGACGTTTTTCGGCGGGTCTTTTCGAAATGTTCCCGCCGATCTACGAGCAGGTGCTCCGGTCGGAGATGCGGCGAAAGCGTCGAGAAGCGGCGTCCGCCGATTGACCGAATTCGGGATCCGCGTCCCCGGGTACCGGGGGGGGCGACGAGGGCTTTCGGGAGCCCCGGAACCGGCAGGATCGGACGGGCGTCGGTATCGTGGCGGGTCTTCGGCATGCTCGATCCTCGGGAAGGCCCCGAGGTCTCGGAGCGCACGCCGTTCCTCGTTTTCAAGGACTTCGGTCAATGGCCATTCGAGTCGGTATCAACGGTTTCGGTCGCATCGGTCGTCTCGTCTATCGCGCGGGCATCCGCCGCGGTGGATTCGAATTCGTCGGGGTCAACGACCTCGTCCCTTCGGACAGCCTCGCGTATCTCCTCAACCACGACACCATGCACGGCCGGTTCGAGCATCCCGCCACCGCGACCGACGCCGGCTTCGACTGCCACGGCCAGTCGACCCGTTGCGTGAGCGAACGCGATCCCGCGGCCCTGCCCTGGGGCGACATGGACGTCGACTACGTGATCGAGTCGACGGGCCTGTTCACCACCGGCGATGCCGCCGCGAAGCACATCGAGGCCGGCTGCAAGCGGGTCGTGATCTCCGCGCCGACCAAGACGCCCGACACCGTGAAGACCATGGTCTTCGGCGTGAACGACGACCAGTACGATCCGAACTCGGACACCGTGGTTTCCAACGCGAGCTGCACCACNAACTGTCTCGCCCCGATCACCAAGGTGCTCAACGACGAGTTCGGCATCGAGGAGGGTCTGATGACCACGGTGCACGCGGTCACCGCGACCCAGCCCACCCAGGACGGTCCGAGCAGGAAGGACTGGCGGGGCGGTCGCAACGGCTACATGAACATCATTCCCGCGAGCACCGGCGCCGCGAAGGCGGTCGCGCTCTGCATCCCCGAGATCAAGGGCAAGCTCACCGGCATGGCGTTCCGCGTTCCCACCGCGAACGTCAGCTGCGTCGACCTGACCGTTCGCACCGCGAAGCCCACCAGCCTCGCCGCGATCAACGAGGCGATGAAGGCCGCGGCGAACGGGCCGATGAAGGGCTACCTCGGATACACCGACCAGGAAGTCGTCTCGAGCGACTTCATCGGCGATCCCCACAGCTCGATCTTCGACGCCGGGGCCGGCATCGAACTGAACGACCGGTTCTTCAAGGTCGTGAGCTGGTACGACAACGAAGCGGGCTACGCCAATCGCTGCCTCGACATGGTCGCGATGATGGCCGAGAAGGACGGCAAGGCCTGATCGATGCGGCAAGGAGGGGGCTTGGGGCGTCTTCTTGACAGTCGCCCCGGCCTCGCCTAACCTCTTCGGTCCAACAACTGATTGCGGGGTAGAGCAGTCTGGTAGCTCGTCGGGCTCATAACCCGGAGGTCGCAGGTTCGAATCCTGTCCCCGCTATTTCCCGGTCGGTTGCAAACGCGACTGGCTCACCGGTTCACGAATGACGCCGCCGAGACTCCTCGGTGGCGTTGTCGTTTTTGGCCCGGGGTGGCGAGGTTTGGGAGCGGTCAGGGTTGTGGCCGGTGTCTCTCACTGAACTCCCGGATGAATGAGCAGCGTTGGTTGCCGGCCGATTCGATCGGAGAAGTAGCCGGACGGCACTTCCAGCACCACGACGGCGATGTAGTCGATCGCTTCAAGGCGCAGGACATCCGCGAGCGACATATGCTCGAGGAAGTACAGGACGAACACCGGCGTCCAGAAGTATGCGTTCGAAGTGAGCGCATACCACGGGTACGGCCGGGCGTTCCGGGACATGGCGGCCGCAGCGTCCACAAGTGCTATCCCTTGTCGGCCGACGTCACGTCAGCCGCCGATCCAGGTCACTCCATGATCGGCTTCACGCTCCCAACAACCTTCGTACCGTCAGGCTTCTCGATCTCGATCCACCACATCGCATCTGCGGGCATCGGATCCGGCGCCATGGCGTGAATGTCGTAGTCGTCGTGAGACGGCGCGTACTCGCCGACACCGACCATCGACATCGTGCGGTCTTCGGTACCAATCCACGCCCGAACGATCGTCGCGCCTCTGTCGTTGTACGGGAGTTTCACAACGAGATGGCCTTCCTGACCAGCCGACACGGCACCGTGTCCCTGCGCGAGCTCAACGCGCATGCCGCCGATCGTTGCCGGATCGAGATCCACTTCGTCGTGCGCGTGATCGTGGTCCTCGGACGCCTCCGTTTCCCCCGCGCCCATGATCGGCATGGCCGAGCCCACGACCTTCGTGCCGTCGGGCTTCTCGAGCTCAATCCACCACCTGGTGTTGGCGGGTAGCGGATCTGGTGCCATGGCGTGGATGTCGTAGTCGTCGTGAGACGGCGCGTACTCGCCGACTCCGACCATCGACATCGTGCGATCCGCTCCACCGATCCACGCGCGGACGATCGTGGCGCCATTGTCGTTGTACGGAAGCTTCACGACGAGGTGGCCTTCCGCGCCCGCCTCGACAGCACCGTGCCCCTGGGCGAGCTCGATGCGCATGCCGCCGATGGTCACCGGATCAAGATCGACTTCGTCGTGCGCATGATCGTGAGCGGCAGCATCGTCCGCGTGGTCGTCGTGCGTCGATCCGTCGGCGTGCGTGTGGGTGTCACCACCAGCATTGTTGCCGGCCGTCTTGTCTGCCTCGTCGCTGTTTCCACAGCCGCCGACGAAGACCAGCAGCGCCAACGCCGCGATGATTGAAGCAAGTGATTTCATACCTGAACTCCTTATCTGACAGGATAGTTGGAGACGAAAGTTATGCGCGCGAACCGCCCGATGCGGTTTCGCGACGAACCCGATAGATGGCCGCATACCCAGCGGGCACCACGATCAGGTTCAGAAACGTTGAAGTCAGGAGGCCGCCGAGAATGACGACGGACAACGGCGCGAGGATCTCATTTCCTGGCTTATCGCCCTTTAGAATGATGGGAATGAGCGCCAGCGCCGCTGTGAGCGCCGTCATCAAAATCGGAACGAGTCGCTCCATCGATCCCTGCACAACCGCGTCGTGCAGGCTCAACCCCTCCTCATCCACGAGATGTCGGTAGTGGTTGACGAGCAGGATGCCGTTGCGCACGGCGATGCCGAACAACGTGATGAAGCCGACGAGGCTTGCGATCGAGATCACCGGCGCCGTGTAATGTCCGGCACCGAATAGCGCGATGAAGTTCGACAGCGGGCTGGACGACTCGGTCAGGAAGATTGCGAGGATGCCACCGATCAGTGCCAGCGGCAGATTCACGAGCACGAGCAACGAGACCCGGATCGAGCCAATCGCGATGTTCAATAGCACGAGCATGACGAGTACGACGATGCCGCTGAAGATCGTGATCGTCTGACTNGCAGATTGCTGCGCTTCGAACTGGCCNCCGTACTTCACNGTGTANCCGTGCTCNTGCACGATNGGATCGACCANCTCNCGCACCTNTCCAACGAGNTGNCCGAGNTTCGAGCCCTCGGCCACGTTGAGNGACACGACCGCCTTGCGNTGNGCATTNTCGCGTGCGATCAGGTTCGAGGCCATCTCGGGNCCGNTGACCGCCACTTCATCGAGGCGTACNAGCGCGCCACCCTTTCCGCGAAGGACCAGCTTCCTCAGATCCTCGATCGTGTCCCGTTCCGANTCGNCNAGACGAACNACGAGCGAGAANCGACGGACGCCNTCGTTGATCTCGGCAACCTCNACACCGAAGATCGCNTTGCGNACNTGGGANGCNGCNGCNTNGGGCGTCAGNCCGAANGCCGNGAGCTCCTGCGGCTGGTANNNNACNGGNAGCGANTGGATCATGACCTCGCGNTTCGCNGCCACGTCACGNGCTCCCGGCAGCGGCTTNAGNGCCGCCTCNATGTCCTTNGCGATNGNGCGCAAGACNTCGAGATCGTCNCCGTACACNCTGATNGCGATCGCNGCGGGCGTNCCCGAGAGNATGTGNCTGAGTCGNTGCTCGATCGGCTGGCCGATGTTNGTNGTGATNCCNGGCACGCNTTCCAGGATCTGNGAGATCTGNGCGCGNACNGCCAGNTTGTCGTANCCNGNCTTCACNGTNACNTCGATCTCGGAGTTGCTGACCGGCTCGGCGTGCTCATCGCGCTCGGCCCGACCGGTNCGCCGCGTCACGCTCTTGACGCCTTCCACCTGAAGGAGCTGACGCTCGATGGACGACGCCATNCGGTCGCTGGCNGCGAGNGANGTNCCGGGCGGNGCGAANAGNCCNACCGTGAACGTGCCCTCATTGAACTCGGGAAGAAATGACGTGCCGAAGGTCGATGCGAGCCACAGTGCGAGGACGGTTGCGATGGCCGCGGCACCAAGGACGAGTGCACGGAAGCGAATGGACAGTCGGACGCTCGGCTCGTAGATCCGTTTGAGCATCCGGACGAGGAAGGCGTCGCGCGCCTCGCGCTCGGTCGGACGTGCGTGGAGCAGGTACCGGCACATCGCAGGCGTCACCGTGAGTGCCACGACGAGCGAAGCCAGAATCGACACGACGAATGCAATGCCGAGCGGCCGAAAGAANCGCCCCTCGATACCCTCCAGGAACATGAGTGGCAGGAAGACGAGCGCGATGATGATCGTTGCAAAGACCATCGCGGGGCGGATCTCATTACTCGCGTCGAAGATCACGGTGAGCTTGTCCTTCCGCTCACTCTCGGGCCGGGCGGCGTTCTGCTTCATGCGGCGAAACACGTTCTCGACGTCGATGATCGCATCGTCCACGAGACTTCCGACGGCGATGGCGAGTCCGCCCAACGTCATGACGTTGATTGTCTCACCCATCCAGTCCAGGACGAGCAGGCCCGCCGCAAGCGAGAGGGGTAGTGCCGTGAGCGTGATGATCGTCGTGCGCAAGTTCAGTAGGAACAGGATCAGGATCACTGACACGATGATCGCAGCATCACGCAGCGCATGGACGACGTTCTCGACCGACAGTCGAATGAAGTCCGCCTGTCGGAAGATTTGTCGGTTGATGATGACGCCATCGGGCAGCGATGCCTGGAGCGCATCGAGCATGCCGTCGATCTGCTCCGTGATGACCAGTGTGTTCGTGCCCGGCGCCTTCTGCACGGTCATGACCACGGCCGCGTTGCCGCCGTCGGCGCCAGTGCCNCGTTTCGGCGCCGGCCCCANACCCACGGCCGCGACCTGCCCGATCGTCACGGGCGCCCCGTCGTGGTACTTGATGACGGTCCCCGCGATATCGTCTGCGGACTGCACGCGCCCACTTTGGCGGATGGGAAGTTCGAGGCTGTCGACGTCCGCCAGGTAGCCGGCACTGAGCGTACTGTGGGCTTCGTCCGCCGCGGCGACGACATCTTTCACAGTGAGATCATAGAGCCGAAGCTTCGCCTGCTCGACGAGCACCTGGTACTCGGGCAGCTCGCCGCCGATCACCGACACCTGGGCAACACCGGGGATTGCGAGCAGTTTGTTTCGGAGGTCGTACTCAGAGTACGCGCGCAGCTCAAGCGGCTCGACGATCCCGTCGGGCGACGAAACGGCGAGGAGCATGATTTCACCGGTTATCGATGTAATCGGCGTCATCTCCGCGTGGGCATCAGGAGGAAGGTCCTCGCGAATCGTGTCGAGGCGCTCCGAGACGAGCTGACGCGCACGATAGATGTCCATACCCCAGTCGAACTCCACGTAGGCGATTGACAGACCGATGGCGCTCGATGTGCGCACGCGCCGCACGCCGGGAATGCCGTTCACAGAAGTCTCGATTGGGAACGTCACGAACTGCTCGACCTCGTCGGCGGCGAGCCCGGGCGACTCGGTCATGATCACGACCGTCGGCGCGTTCAGTTCAGGGAAGACATCCACTGGCGTGCGCGGCAGCTGGAATGCCGCGCGTTGGCGGCCGTCGCACGGATCTCGACCACATCCACTGGTTGGATCAGGTCGGCACCAAGCGCGACGAGGACG
>NZFT01000104.1 GCA_002690755.1 Phycisphaerae bacterium | reverse complement strand
GACGGCGTCGCGGCGATGGGTGATCGCGGTGACCTCGACGATGGGGTACCGGTCGGGGAGCGAGTAGAAGCCGGTGTGATCTCCGAAGGGCCCTTCGAAGACCGCGCCGGGGCCGAGTTCGCCGTCGGTCCGGGGGTCGTACCCGATCATGCCCGCGTCGGTCCGGACGAAGCCTTCGATGACGATCTCGGCGTTCGCGGGGACCCGGAGCGGAACCGTCTTCGCCTTGACCATCGGAATGCCGCGGCCGTTCAGGAAGCCGGCCATGAGCAGTTCGCTGATGCCCGGCGGCAGTGGGGCGGTCGCGGCGTAGGGCAGGCAGGGTTCGCCACCGAGCACGATCGCGATCGGCATCGGCTCGCCACGGCGTTTCCAACTTCGCCAGTGCGATGCGCCGTCATGGTGCATGTGCCAGTGCATCGCCAGGGTGGTGGGGCCGAGGAGCTGCGACCGGTACATGCCGATGTTGTGACTCGCGGGCTTCGCCTCGTCCCGGTCGTCCGCGTGAATGGTGTGCATCCCCGCGAGGGTGATGTAGCGTCCGCCGCCGCCGGCGGTGCCCGCCTGCTCGGCGGTCATGCCGCAGTCCACCGCGGCAGGATCACCGTCGAGGGGCCAGCATTTCAGAATGGGAAGCCGTCTGAGATCGACCTCGTCGCGGTCGGTGCGCTTGACCACGTCCTGACACGGGCCGGACCGGACCGTCCGGGGCGGGATTCTCAGGAGCGGTGCGAACTCCCGGATCTTGGCGACGATCTCACCGAGCGATCGTGGAGGCTGCGGCTTCGCAAGCGAGCCGATCCGGGCCGCGATCGCTTCGAGGCCGCCGCGGTCGCCGCTGCAGGCGAGGGCCGTCTCCATCCGGTGGTAGGAGCCGTAGAGATTGATCGCGAGTGGGAAGTCACATCCCTCGACGTTTTCGAAGAGCAGGGCGGGACCGCCGAGTCCACCGCGACCGGGATCGAACGCCTCGGCGCTGACGCTGGGGTTCGGACAGGCGGACAAGGCGAGCCGGTCCGCGATCTCGGTGATCTCGAGGATCGGGCTCACGGAAGCGGAGATCCGGTGAAGTTCGCCGGAGGCGTCGAGGGTCGAGATGAAGGTCTGGAGGTCCGCCATGGCAGGTCAGCGTACCGGTTCGCCTTGCGGCCGATCGTGGATGCGGAACGTGGGCGTTCCACGGCCGTTCGTCGGCATCTTGTCCGGTGCCCGGTCGGGTTCTCGGCCGCCCGGCATCCGCTTTCGGCCATGGGTTCACGTAGGATTGGATGATGTTCGTCGGGATCACGGATCACGCGAGCCCCCCGCCCCTGAAACGATGTTCCGTCGCTTCCGAAGCATGAGAGTGAATCCGATGCCTGCCCCACCGTCGCCCCGGACCGAAGCCCCGCCGCCGAACCCTCGTGGATCCGAGGAGCTGGCGATCGATCTGCACGACGTTCGCAAGCGATATCGAGGCAAGATCGACGCCCTGCGCGGCATCCGCATGCAGGCCCGGCGAGGCGAGATCTTCGGTCTGCTCGGTCCCAACGGGGCCGGCAAGAGCACGCTCGTGAAGATCATGCTCACGGTGGTTCACCCGACGACGGCCCACGGCACGATTCTCGGTCGGCCCATCGGAACCCACTCGGTGCTTCGCCGGGTCGGGTATCTCCCCGAGAAGAATCGCTTTCCCGTCTACCAGACCGGGCGACAGGCGATCGAGTTCGCGGGGGCGATGTGCGGTGTCGACGCTGCGACGTGCCGTCGCCGAGCGGAGGAACTGCTCGACCTCGTGGGCATGTCCGACTGGGGTGCCAAGCGGGTCTCCACGTATTCCAAGGGCATGCTGCAGCGGGTGGGGATCGCCGCGGCGATGGTCAACGAACCGGATCTGGTGGTGCTCGACGAACCGACCGACGGGGTCGATCCGATCGGCCGGAAGGACATTCGGGACGTGCTGGTCGCGATCCGCGATCGCGGAACCTGCGTGTTCCTGAACAGCCATCTGCTGAGCGAGCTCGAGATGGTCTGCGATCGAGTCGCGATTCTCGTCCAGGGCGAGGTCGCGGCGCAAGGCACGATCGAGGAACTGACGTCGGAGAGCCGCCGCTACGAGATCGAGATCGACGGGCCTCCCCCCGAATGGGCCGAGGGCGTCGGGCTTCGGGTCTCCGTTGCGGAGCACGACACGACGAAGCTCGTGCTTTCGTCCGCGGAAGCGGATGCGGTTCAACCGGTGCTCGACCGGCTGCGAGCCGACGGACGGATCATCAGGATTCTTCGCCCGGTTCGCGAATCCCTCGAGGATCTCTTCATGCGATACGTTCAGGATCCCGAGACCGGCAAGGCGAAGGCGCCGGGCGCGATTCGAAACGTCCGAGCGTCGAAGGGAGGTGACGCATGAGACAGACCGTCGCCCTGTTCGTCGATGCGTATCGCGAGCTGAACCATCGTCGTCTCTTCTGGGTCACCATCGTTATCAGCGGGCTCGTGGTCGCGGCGTTCGCCGCGATCGGAAACGACGAGGAGGGACTGACGATCCTCCACTGGTCGATCCCGTTCCCCTTCGTCTCCACGAACTTCATCCCCCGCGCCGATTTCTACAAGTTCACCTTCGCCCAGCTCGGCGTCGGCTACTGGCTCGGGTGGATCGCGACGATCATCGGTCTGNTTTCGACCGCGAGCATCTTTCCCGACTTCGTCGATCGCGGCTCGATCGATCTCATGCTCTCGAAGCCCATCGGTCGGACCAGACTCTTCTTCACCAAGTTCCTCACCGGGCTCCTGTTCGCCGGTCTGCAGGTCACCGTCTTCACCCTCGCCTCGTTCCTCGTGATCGGGCTTCGTGGCGGCGACTGGGAGCCCTGGATCTTCATCGCGGTGCCCCTGGTGCTGGTCTTCTATTCCTACTTGTTCGCGGTGCAGGCGGCGATCGGACTGGTCACCGGTTCCGTCATCGCATCGGTGATCGGGGTGTTCCTGTTCTGGTTCGTGGTCTCCCTGGTGCAGACCGGTGACGGCATCACGCTCGCCTGGCGGATCACCAACGAGATCAGCTCCGAGCGGGGAATCGTGCGGCTCGAGAAGCAGGAGTCGAGGATGGCGGCGCTTTCGACCAGGCTCGTCGACCTGCGACTCGCGGCGGACGGTGGAGACGCGGACGCCGCGGACCAGCTCCCGGAACTCGAACTCGAGCTGGTGAGCAAGAAGGAGCGGTTCGAAACCAGTACCTTCGAACTGGCGGACGAAATCGCGACGCTGGAGCAGAGCCGTTCGATCAACCACTGGTTCCACGTCGCGAACACCTGTCTTCCGAAGACGAGCGAGACCATCGATCTGCTGGCGAGACTGCTGGAGGACTACGCCGGTCTCATGCGCCCGGCGGCCCCTGCGGACGACACCGTTCGGCAGTTCGGAGAGTTGGTCGGTCGCGGCGAGTTTCAGGAGCGGTACGACGCGGAACTCGACGCCTCCCACGGTCCGGTCTGGATTCTCGGGACCAGCCTTGGATTCGAAGCGCTGGTGCTTGGATTCGCGGTCTGGCGATTCCGACGTCGCGACTTCTGAGTCCGGAAGCCGCGGGCGGTCTCAGGCGTCCCGGTCGAGCTCGCGGCCACGCCGCGTGGCGGCGGCGATCGATTGTCGAACCGCGTGATCGAAGCCGTGATCGTCCATCGCGGTCTGACCCGCCGCGGTGGTGCCGCCCTTGCTGGTGACCGCCTTCCGAAGCGCGCCGGCGTCCTGATCCGAGCGATCGAGAAGATGGGCGGCACCGAGCAGGGTCCCGTGCACCAGCGTCTTGGCGGTCTCGTGTGGAATGCCGTGTTCCACCGCGGCTTCGATCCACGCTTCGACCAGGCGAAACACCCACGCCGGCCCGGAGCCGCTGGTCGCCGTGACCGCGAACATGAGATCCTCTTCGACGTCGACGACGGTGCCGACGGACTCGAACAGGGACTTCGCAAACGCCCGGTCGGCGGGGGGAACGTCGCTGGTGGTCGAGATCGCGGTCACGCCGTGGCCGATCGACGCGGGGGTGTTGGGCATGGCGCGAATCACCCGAGTGCCCGCGCCGAGGGCGTCCGCGATCCGCTCGCTGTGGAGGCCGGCCATCACGCTGATCACGGTCCGGTCGCCAGGCCGGGCCGCGAGCCGAGGGGCGATCTCCGGGAAGATCTGGGGTTTGACTGCTAGCAGGATGCATGGGGCGGCTGCGAGGTCGTCGATCGACCCGATCCGACATCCACGATCGCGAAAGCCGTCGAGGCGATCCGAGGCGGGGTCGACGAGGAGGACATCCGTCGGGGCGACGACCCCGGCGTCGAGGGCCCCGCCGAGGATCGCGGCGCCCATGTTTCCCAGTCCGAGGATCGCCAGCCGAATGCCGGAATCCGGGTCGTTCGGGGTCTTCATGTCCGGAGTCTCGCAGGTGGGGCGTTGTTTCGCGACAGGGTGACTTCGTATACTCGTCGTCCATGCCACCCGCAGGTTACAGCCCCAACTACGAACTCGACTTCGAGTCCTCGGTCCTCGAGATCGATCGTCAGATCGACGCGCTCGAGGCGAAGCCGGACGCCGACCGCTTCGAGCGGGAGATCGGGGCCCTTCGGGAGACCCGGAACGATCTCCTTCGCAAGATCTACGGTGATCTCACGCCGTGGCAGACGGTCCGGGTGGCCCGGCATCCCCTGCGTCCGCATTCCGACGACTACATCCGCATGATGTGCCGGGACTACTGCGAACTGCACGGCGACCGGCACTTCGGCGATGACCCGGCGATCACCTGTGGATTCGGCCGGATCGGCTCCCGCAAGGTGATGATCGTCGGGCATCGCAAGGGGCATGAGACCGCCGAGAAGATCAAGTGTCACTTCGGGTGTGCGCATCCCGAGGGATACCGGAAGGCGCTCCTCAAGATGAAGCTCGCCGAGAAGTACCGGCTGCCGATCGTCACGCTGATCGACACGCCGGGGGCCTATCCGGGGGTCGGCAGCGAGCAGCGAGGGCAGGCCGAGGCCATTGCTCGAAATCTGCTTGAAATGAGCCGACTTCGAACACCCGTGGTCTGCGTGGTCATCGGGGAGGGCGGATCCGGGGGCGCACTCGGGATCGGCGTGGGCGACCGCGTCGCGATGCTGAGGCATTCGTGGTACTCGGTCATCAGCCCCGAAGGTTGCGCCGCCATCCTCTGGAAGGAAGCGAACGAGGCGACCAACACCACCGCGGCCGAGGCACTGAACCTCACCGCCACGGACAATCTCAAGCACGGTCTCGTCGACGCGATCATCGAGGAGCCCGACGGCGGTGCCCACCGTGATCCGGATGCGGCCGCAAACACGCTTCAGGCCTGGATCCTCGATCAATTGGCGGACTTGTCTCGCATTCAGGCTGATACGCTCGTCCGTCAGCGGTTCGAGAAGTTCCGCGCCATCGGCCCCGTGGTTTCGATGGAGATGCCTGATCCGGTCGAGGCGTGACGATCGCGGCAAATCGCCGCGAAATCGTGACAGATCGACGCAGAATTGCGGCTCTGCTTCCTGGGGAGGCCGTCGTCTGCTTGCGATGTCCGGGTGAATTCGCTACGCTTCCGCGAATTCGAGCCGGTCGAATCTTGACGAAAATCTTCGTCACTTTTCCCCCTCGGTCCTTTGTCGGGATGCTGCAAACGTGGCCAAGAAGAAAACCTCGACCAAGAAGACTCCCGCCAAAAAAGCGCCCGCGAAGAAGACGCCGGTGAAGAAGTCGCCCGCCAAGAAGGCGCCGGCGAAGAAGTCACCCGCGAAGAAGACGGCGAAGAAGTCACCCGCCAAGAAGACGGCGAAGAAGTCACCAGCGAAGAAGTCGCCCGCCAAGAAGGCGCCGGCGAAGAAGTCACCCGCCAAGAAGACGGCGAAGAAGTCACCCGCCAAGAAGACGGCGAAGAAGTCACCCGCCAAGAAGACTTCCGCCAAGAAGAGTCCCGCGAAGAAGACGACGAAGAAGACGACGAAGAAGACGGCGAAGAAGACGGCGAAGAAGACAGCGAAGAAGACGATGAAGAAGGCGCCCGCGAAGAAGCCGGCGTCGAAGAAGGTCGTCGGCCGGAAATCCGAGATCAAGAAGCCGGCGCCGGGAGCCAGCACCCGCTCGGTGACCAAGAAGAAGAAGACGGACCGCCGCGTGGCGCCGACCGTGGTATCGGCTCGAAAGACGGCCAAGAAGGTCGATCGCTCGGCGAAGAAGACGCCCCGACGCAAGATCGACTTCGCGAACCCGCGATCGGTGGCGGCGGCGGCGGCGAGCAGCGAGGTCGACAAGAACGGCTACGTCATGATCAACGGACGCCGGGTCCGCGCGATCTCCACCAAGGGGGCGGGCGTCAAGAAGAAGAGCCGATCCAAGGCCGCCTCGACCGTGGCGAAGCTCGAAGCCGAAGTCGACGTCTCGAAGATCAAGACCCATCTCGCGCGAAAGGAGCTCACCGCCTACAAGACGTTGCTCCTCGAGAAGCGTCGCCACATCGTGGGCATGGTCTCCGGTCTCGAGAAGGAGGCGCTCCGGTCGTCCGGCGGGAACCTCTCCAACATGCCGATCCACATGGCGGACGTCGGAACCGACGTCTTCGAGCAGGACTTCACGCTGGGGATGGCTGCGACGGAGCGTGAGTTGATCATCGAGATCGATTCGGCGCTCGAGCGGATCGCGGCCCGGACCTACGGTGTCTGCCAGAAGACCGGAAAGCCGATTCCGAAGCCCCGCCTGCAGGCCAAACCCTGGGCGAAGTACACGATCGAAGCGGCCCGGATGGCCGAGCGAAATCGCATCAGTGACTGACCGTCTGTGGGGGGTTGCGTGATGATTCCGGCGAACGATCCGTGAACACCTCTCAAGCACATCCTGATCCGGGCCGACCAGCGAGACGCTCCGTGCTCGCGTGGCTGACGGTCCTGCTCGTGCTTCTGGTCGGTCTCTGGGCCGATCTGGCCACGAAATCCTGGTCGTTCGAGAACGTCGCATCGGTCCCGATCGAGCTTCAGTACGAGGAAGTGGTCTCCGGCGGGTTCAACATCCCCTGGCACGATGGGGAGCGGGTGCTCCCGATGGATCTCCTCGACTTTCATCTCGTGTTGAATCGCGGGGCGGTGTTCGGCATCGGACAGGGACGCCGGGTGGTGTTCGTGGTGTTCACGGTGATCGCGGTCGCGGTCGCCGTCGCGGTCTTCGGCTGGTGGACCCAGGCTCGTTCGCATCTCGCGCACATCGCCATCGGACTGATCCTCGCGGGAGGTCTGGGCAACCTCTACGATCGGGTGACCATCGGCGCGGTGCGGGACTTCCTGCACATGCTGCCGCGCTGGGAGCTGCCTTTCGGCCTCGCCTGGCCGGGCGGAACGACCGAGGTGTTCCCATGGGTGTTCAATGTCGCCGACGTCCTTCTGCTCGCCGGCATGGGTCTGCTTCTGATCCACGTGCATCTCGCGGATCGACAGCAGGCTCGCGAGCGGGGCGAAGCGGGGGGCAATGCATCCGAATCGAACCCCGCGGATTGATCGCACGGGTTCGGATCGGTCGCGTCGTTCAATCCGTGAGCATCGCGAGGGCGTCTTCGAGGGGAAGCACCGCTTCATCGGGCATGATCTCGGGCAGGTCGTCGGGACCGACCGCGTTTTCGAGGCCGAACGGTCCGACCGCGGTTCGTCGAATCGAGGCGCAGTGGCCGCCGGTGCCGAGGGCGGTGCCCAGATCACGGGCGAGGCTGCGCACGTAGAAACCCTTCTCACACGAGACCTCGACGGTGGCGATCGGCCAGGCGTATTCGACGAGCGCGATCTCGTGGACTTCGACCGGTCGTGGCTCGAGTTTCGGCGCGTCGCCCCGGCGGGCGGCGGCATAGGCCCGCTGGCCACCGACCTTCTTGGCGCTGAAATCCGGGGGCACCTGGTGAAAGATCCCGGTGAATCGTTCGGCGAGCATCGCCGCCACCACGTCCCGTTCCGGTGGCGTGGTCACTTCGACCGTCTGAAGCTCGCCTTCGCGGTCATCGGTGGCCGTGAACGCCGAGAGATCGATCTCGGTGCGGTAGCCCTTTCGGGTCTTCATGAAACTTTCGAGGTGTTTCGTCGCGGCCCCGATTCCCACCACCAGCACCCCGGTGGCCAGCGGATCAAGGGTTCCGGCATGTCCCGCCTTGAGGCCGGCCTTCCGCCGGACGATGGAAACGACCGTCATCGAGCTCATGCCGGTCGGCTTGTCGACGACCACGATGCCCGGGGGGGGAGGGGGCTCGGTGCGCGGCGTTCGCCGGCCACCGCCGTTGCGCTCGGATCGAGGTTTTCGACCACCCCTGCGGCGTGATGCGTCGCCGTATCGGACGCCGGACGCGTGATCGTCGGGCCGGTTTTCCGGTTCCGGGGAAGGTGGTGGATCGTTCGCCGTCTCCGGTCGATCCTCAGGCTTGTCGGGGGCGGTCATCCCGATACACTACTCCGTTCCGGACAGGTGTCCGAGCGGCTGAAGGAGCGGCATTGGAAATGCCGTGTACGGATTTTTCCGTACCGTGGGTTCGAATCCCACCCTGTCCGCTTTTGGTCGAAGTCGTGTGGCTCGGCACGGTTCGGCAGACAACTCGATCGCGGGCTGTAGCGCAGCTTGGTAGCGCGCCATACTGGGGGTGTGGAGGTCGCAGGTTCAAATCCTGTCAGCCCGACCTGGAACCGCCCCCGTCGCACTTGCGACGGGGGCGGTTCGCTCTTTCCTCGGCCGTGGCGAGCAGATCGATCATTCGTTCGAGGGTGACTCGATGTGGCGCGGTACCGTACCTTGGGATGTGAGCCGCGTCGTTGGATGGGCTCGTTCCTCCTTTTCCTAGCCTCCACCGCAACATCGTTGATCGATGAGGTGGATGCAAGGGCGGAGGCCAGATCAGTCATCCGATGAGGAGGCCCCATGCATCCACCCACCGGACTTGCCGCACTCGATCCCCTGCCCACGTGGTGGGCGAGTATTTCCTACCGGTGCCTTCGTCCGAGGCAGATGAAGAATCTCCAGCAATGGCGGTCGCCAGAAGGTGTCCGGGGTTACTCCATTCACTCCGCGGAAGCCCGGGGCGCAATCTTCGTCCACGTGCCCAAGTGTGGTGGATCAGCGATCGGCAAGTCGCTCTTCGGTACGGACAAGGTCGGGCATCTTTCACTCCGCCAGTACCGAGTGATGTACGGGGCCCGTGACTTCGAGCGGCTCTTTCGTTTCGCATTCGTGCGAAACCCATGGGACCGGCTCGTATCTGCATTCCACTATCTCAAGGACGGAGGCGTCAACGAATACGATGCGCGTTGGTTCGACAAAAATCTCGCTGCCTTCGAGGACTTCGGGACGTTCGTCCGGGAGTGGGTCCGGGGTCGGGAACTCGGGAAGACCTACTGGCACTTTGTGCCACAGCACGACTTCCTCTGCATAGAGAATGGGCGAATGGCCTTGGACTTTCTCGGGCGTCTGGAATCCGTCGAGGAGGATCTTTCAAGGCTCGTGGAGATGCTCGGCGTGGATCCGGTCGCACCGCTTGTTCGGCTCAATCCATCGAAGCGGCGACGAGACTGGCGGTCCTATTACGACGACAGCACGGCGGCGATCGTCGAGGAGGCCTATGCCGAAGACATCCGTCTCCTCGGCTATACGTTTGAATCCGCGTGATGTAACGAGTCTTCTGCGAGCGTAGTTTGGGCGTCCCTCTTCAAGTCGTGCCCCGTGGGCGCATGGCAATCCGTCGAAGCGGATTGATCTCAAGATTCATCTTGAGACGTCTTCTGACCTGATCCCATGAATGGAGCCTGTCTTCGAGGCCCGACCACCTCGTATCGAGACCCTTCGCAAGGGGTGACGGATGATCGAATGGACGATGTTGGTCAACGTGATCGCCGCGATGCCGATGGTGACCACGTCGGTGGCTTCGGACGGTCTTCCGGCGACCCCACCGGGGGTCGCCGATCGTCTCGACCGGATTCGTGAGCGATTCGAGGTGCCTGCGCTGGCCGCGTTCGCCATGAAAGGAGACGAGATCATCGCCATCGAGGCGGTCGGGGTTCGCGCCAGAGGTGATGCATCGGCCGTCACGGTCGAGGATCGCTGGCACCTCGGCTCCTGCGGGAAGGCGATGTCGGCCACGGTGCTGGATCGGGTGGTCGCTCGTGGGGACCTCGCCTGGGACACGACCATCGGGGAGGTGTTCGGCGACCTGGACGAGGTCCTGCCAGCGTGGCACGACGTCACGGTTCGACGCCTCGTACAGCATCGTTCCCGCCTGCCGGAGAATGCTCGGGAACCCCTGTTCGCCCTGCGATCAATGCCACCGGAGACGTCCCTCCCCGATCAGCGTCTCGAATTGGTGCGTCTCGTCCTCGCCCGACCACCGGTCGAGACTGATGGATCGAAGATGCGGTATTCGAACTACGGCTATGCCGTCGCCGCCGCGATGGCGGAGCGACGAACCGGACGCGATTGGGAGTCCATGTGCCGGGAGCTGCTCTTCGAAACGCTCGGGATGTCGGACACCGGGTTCGGTGCGCCGGGTTCGATGACGGAGATCGACCAACCGCGGGGGCATCGGAACGAAATGCCGATCCCACCATCCCCCTTCGCCGACAATCCACCCGCGATCTCGGCCGCGGGGACCATCCATTCGACGATGACCGACTGGTCGAAGTTCCTTGCGGCGCACCTTGATGCCGCTCGAGGCGAACCGGGCGTGTTCGACGCGGGCCGTCTCCAGGAACTCCAGCTTCCGCCCGATGGCGGAGACTATGCGTCGGGATGGATGGTGGTCCGGCGGGACTGGGCGAAGGGGCCCGTGCTCACGCACAGCGGCACGAACACCCTCTGGCATTCGGTGGTCTGGATGGCGCCCGCGCGGGACTGGGTGATGGCGGCGGTCACGAACGCCGGGGGGATGAGTGCCGCGAAGGCGTGCGACGCGGCGATCGGCGTCCTGATCGATGAACTGCGACGGCTCGAGGAGCGCGAGTCCTCCACCGTGTCGAAAGTGGTCGAAACCGGATCCGGTTCGGAGTGAGATCCGCGGGGCGGTGGTAGGGTTGGAGACGGAGGTTTCCATGCACGAATTCGTTCGATCGACCGTGATCCCACTGGCCGCCGTCGTCCTGGCCGTCGCGTCCCGCGCGGCGGACGCCCAGGGGCCCCAGCGATGGACGACCTCCGGCACGGAGCTGAAGGCGATCGCCGACACGCTTCCAGTCGCCGAGACGAGACCGATACCGAGATCGGAGATCGAATCGGGGCTCGCGCTCTCCGGTCGCGGCACCCCGTTCATCATCGCACCGAGGGTCGATGGGATCCCAGGGGGACTGGCGACCGATGCGGTGACGCTCGAAGCCTGGGTCTCGATCGACATGCCCACGCAGTGGGGTGGCGTCGTCGGGGCGATCCAGGACAACGGCGCAGCGGAGACCGGGATGATCCTCGGCTACGGCTACGAGAAGCCCTACTTCGGAGTCTCGAGCACCGGCCTCGATGACGAAGACGGGCGGATCACGTACCTCGAGTCGTCGAAGCCCTACGTCATCGGGAAGTGGCATCATCTCGTCGGCACCTACGACGGGGCGACGATGACGCTCTACATGGACGGCGAGAAGGTGGCCGAGGGGATCGACCAGTCCGGACCCATCCGGTTTCGCGGCGACGAACCGCTGGTGATCGGCGGCTACTTCGATCGCAACGAGGACCACGGACTCGATGGCCGGTTGTTCGAAGTGTCGGTGCTCCCGAAGGCGATCTCCGCCGAGGAGGTCCGACGCCGATTCGCCCGGCATGCGGATCTCGCCGCGCTTCCTCCGGAGATCGACATGACCCTCGCGTGGATGGTCGAGCCGTTCCTCGTCTGGCCGACGACCGATGCGATGAGCGTGGTGGCGGAGACCATCGCGCCGTCGGCGATGGAGGTCCGGGTCCGGGATGAATCGGGCGACTTCCAGCGCAGGTGGCGGAACGAGCAGGCGGCTCGGATCCACGAGTTCCGCATCGACGGACTCGAGGCGAACACCAAGTACTTCTACGAGGTGGTGGCCGGCGCGGGCGAATCGACGCTCTCCGGCGGTGTGAAGACCTTCCGCACCGCCGCCGATCGCGGGGACCCGTTCACCTTCGTGGCGATCGGGGACACCCAGTCGCAGCCCGCGGTCGTGAAGCGGATCGCCGATCTCGCGTTCGAGACCCGGCCGAGCCTGCTTGTTCACGCCGGCGACCTGGTGACCACCGGTGGCGACAAGGGCCACTGGACCAATCACTTCTTTCCGAACATGCGCCCGCTCATCGAGCGCGTCGCGATCATGCCCGTGCTGGGAAACCACGAACAGGATGCGAAGCTCTACTACGACTACATGAGTCTTCCGGATCCGGAGCGCTGGTACTCGTTCAGCTACGGTGACGCCGATTTCTTCATGATCGACGGCAACCGATCCCTGGCGGATCGGTCTGCGCAGCTCGAGTGGCTTGAGTCCGCGCTCGCGGCGAGCGACGCGGAATGGAAGTTCGCGGTGCTGCACCAGCCGCCCTGGACCAGTGACTCCAACGATTACGGTGACACGTACCAGACGTCTTCGAAGCGAGGTGATCCCAACGCTCGGAACATCACCTCGCTCCTCGAGAAGCACGGCGTCGACATCTGTTTCAGCGGTCACGTCCACGACTACGAGCGAACGTTCCCGATGGTGGGCGAGGACGTGGTGCCGTGGGACGAGGGTGGCGTGACCTACGTCACGACCGCGGGCGGGGGAGGCTACCTCGAGGACTTCGATCCCGCGAACACCACCTTCGGCCACCGCAAGGCGCGTCGGCATCACTTCGTTTACTGCGGGATCCACGACGGGATTCTGGAGTTCCAGGCGATGGACGAGGATGGACGGTTGTTCGACGTACTCTCGCTCGACAAGCGGGACGGTCGACGATCGGTGGCGAGGGCGGCGAGGGAAGGTGTCGAGATCGCCCCGAGAACATCGACCTGGCGAAACACGCCCAAGGATTGAGCTTGATCGCGGACGACGGAGCAGTCTGATCGATGGAGCCCGTCAGGATGTATTCGGTACGGGGGTGCAGCGACCATACTGAAGGCCGTTTCCAGCATCGTCGCCCGAGATCGCGTCGCTTCGGGTTCAGCCGAAGAGCGATCGGATGACCCCGAGCGGGTGGACCCGGCGGCGGATCCGCCCCGCTTCAAGCCGAAGCGTGGCCACGGCCTTCCCTCGGACTCGGACCTCCACGAGGCCCGCCTGCTGGCGAGGAAGGTCGGGGCGCCGGAGACCGAGGCTCGACTGCATCCGTCGCAACTGAAGCAGGGGTGTCCACGAAGAGGCTTCCACGACGAAGAGCTCGCCTTCGCCGTGGAAACGGACCTCGTGGTCGCCGACCGATGCGGTGACATCGGCCTCGATGTGCAGGGGCTGGATCATTGACCCTCGTGCGACTTGGTCCGGATCCGCATGGTGCCGTTCAGCTTCCAGGGGGCGTGCTTGGCGTTGTCGCCGGTGCCGCTCGGGACGTGGATGCACATGTCTTCGAAGGTGTAGATGATCTCGGCGTTCTTGCCGGTGAGCTGCTCGTACAGGCCGATCGCAAGCTCGGGCCAGGTATGGGTTCCGTTGTCAGACATCTTGGTCTCCAGCGTGATGGTTGAAGGACGTGATCAGATTTGTGGTCGACACGGGGCCAACGTCGAGCCCGGGATTAATTCGGCGTTCGCCGGGACGCCTTCGAGGGATTCATCACGTCGGGCGGAGTTTTGAACGTGGAGACGGTCAGGGGCGATCGGTCGAGGGGGTTTCCTCGGATTTCGGTCCCAGATCCCGAATTCGGAGCGATCGAAAGTCGACCACCACGTCCTGGTTCGCATGCAGCTGCAGCGCCAGCCGTCCCCGTCGCCGCCCGGGGTCGTTCCGCAGGCTTGCGGTCGGGTACCCATCGACGAAGACGTCGACATCGCCGCCCACCGCTCGAACCCGCATCTCCAGCCATTCCCCGCTTCGGGAACGCAGTTCCTCGATCGTGGCGGGATCGGGTTTGATCACCCAGCCGCGACCGCGCGTCTCGTAAAGGCCGCCGACCTCGGGGGTGGGATCGATCTCGGCCTGGAAACCGCTCACCCCGATCGCGTCGCCCAGTTCCTCGACCCGGTGATAAAAGCCGGAGTCGCCCTTGGTGATGCGAAACGAGAGAACTGCTTCGAAGTCGTCGTATTCGCGGTCCGTGACCAGCAGCCCGTGACGCGGATCGTCCTTGGTGATCCGGCCTTGGAGCACCCCGTCGTTCCAGGTCCAGGTGCCGCCGGGCAGGACTTGCCACCCGTCGAGGGAACCGGGTACGAGAAGCTCGGTCCAATCGTTCGCGACCCAACCATGATCACGATCGAGCCCCAGCATCCTTCGATCGATGCGGCGGAACCGGATCTCCTCGTACGGATGGTCCTTCCCCGCCTCATAGAGGCACGCGAATCCCGCGAGCCCCTGGCGGCCTCCCACCGTCGCCACGGAGGAGTACGCGGCGGGGCCGTCGTGGAGGACATTCCCCTTGGACCAGGTCCGACCGCCGTCCCGACTGCGACGGATCGTCATGGTGGTTCGCCCGTCGGGGTTCGCGGGGTTGGAGAAGACGAGCACGCGNCCGTCGTCGGANGCCACCATCGAAGCCTGGCAGATGGGTTCGGGCAGGGCGGGATCCCTGANCACGNCGCCCCAGGTGTCCCCGCCNTCGATGGAACGCGAGANCGCCCGGGCCCGCTTCGACCGGTCGTAGTTCCGCATGTTCAGNAGCAGCGAGCCGTCTTCGAGTTCCGCGACCGCGCANTCATTCACCTGATGNGANGGNGTCCTGCCCACGATCTTCCAGGTCCTGCCGTGATCATCGCTCGCGATGCAGTGCGAGTAGTAGTGCTTGGTCCCGGCTTCGATGTGATCGCACGGAATCAGGAGTCGACCCGCCTTCGGGCCGGATCTGAGNTGGATTCCGTTGCCGGGGCCGGTGGCGTACCACGTCCAGTCGGGACGCTTGGCGGTGGAGGTGATCTCCCGGGGGGTGTTCCAGGTCTCGCCGTGATCGGTGCTGGTGAGGACCCAGACGGTTCTGGTTCCCTCGGAGGTCCCGGCGATGATTTCGGATTCGTGATCGTGTCCGAGGTTGCGAGTGGCAAGAAGGTGGATCGTGCCGTCGGACCAGTCGACGACCGGGCAGGGATTGCCGCAGGTGTTTGCGCCGTCATCCCAGACGACCTCGAGGTCAGTCCAGGTGTCGCCGCCGTCGCTGCTTCGCCGCAGCACCAGGTCGATGTCGCCCGAATCGCCACGGCCGCCCACTCTGCCTTCGGCGAAGGCGAGCAAGTCGCCGTTCCCCGCTTCGGTCAACGCGGGAATCCGAAACGTGTCGTAGGCGTTCCCCCCTGATTGGAACACCACCCGTTCTTCGACGGGAGGGCCGCTGCTGGCGGATGCGGTGAGAATCGCAATGGCCTGCACCGCGAGGCCCCGCCGGGACACCATGTGGCGAGAATCGGCGAATGGACTTTTCATGGGTTGCTCCTCGCCATCGATGTTAATTGGTCCGGCACCCGATCTCATCCGGCCAGGCTCGAGTGTCTCTTGTCGCCAAGCGTCGATTTGTCGAGGTGCGTGTCGGTTTTTCGCGGGGTATTGGGTCGCGGGAGGGGTTCGCGCGAGGGTGGCAGGCCCGCCCGCACGGATTGCGAAACCCAGCCGCGGCGATTGTGGAGTCCCCGGCCACGAAAGCAGCCGAAGTGAGCGTCGTAACTCGCTTCTAAACAGGTGTTTGGTTGGTTTTTGGATGCTGGGCGCCGGGGCAAGCAAGAAAACACTTGTTCCGTTCTATCTCCCCTCCTAAATTCTAGACCGCGACGTATACCCGCTTTAGGAACTCGGTTTTCGATGACGTGTCGTCTTCGGATGTTCCAAAGTCACCCCTTTGTCCCTCACTCAATATCTCGGAGAGAAAGACATGAGCCGAACGACTCGTTTCACCCGACTCGCAGCCTTTGCTGGCGTTGCCATGATCGGCGCCGCAGCACACGCGGGCATCGAAGGCGACGATTGCGAGAGCGCGATCGAAATCATGCCGAACACGGCATATGACTTCAACACCGCAGTCATGAATCCCAGTTTCGTGGTCGGTAGCGATGCCCAGTGCGGGGGCACGTTCCTCAACTGGTTCTCGAGCCAGCGGGACGTCTGGTACACCTGGACGCCCGATTCGGACGCCAGCGTCCTCTTCACGACCTGCGATACGAGCAGTTACGACACCTCGATCATCATCTACGAGGGTGGATGCACGACCGCCGATCAGATCGCCTGCAACGGTGACGCGGCCGACGACACCGGCTGCCAGCAGTTCCACGCTTCGGTCTCCGTCGACGTGACCGCGGGCTCCACGTACTACATGCGTGTCGGTGGCTACAACGGCGCCACGGGCGCCGGCACCTTCGCCGCGGAAGTCTGCGAAGCCAACACGGTCACGGTCTGCCCCAGCGGTTGCGACTTCACGAGCGTCGCCGCCGCGGTGGCGACCGCGGGTTGCGATACCACGATCGAGCTCGGGCCGGGCACGTACAGCGTCACTACGCAGGTCGGCTCCGGCAGCAACTTCACAATCCGCGGCCAGATCGACAAGGACGGGAACCCGACCACCATCCTGCAGGGCGGCAACAACCGCGGCTTCAACAACCAGGGTGGCAACCAGGGCTTCGAGAACCTGATCTTCCAGAACTTCAATTCGGGTGGAGACGGCGCTGCGATCCTCAACGGTGGCAACGCCTACATCAGGAACTGCATCTTCCGCAACAACAGCTCCAACGCCGGTGGTGGAGCGATCTGCTTCGTCGGTGCCCAGCTGTCCGAGATCAGCGACACGCTGTTCGAGAACAACACCGCCACCTACGGTGGTGGCACCTTCTTCCCGGCCAACGGCGGCTTCAACCAGCCGGTGTTCACCAACTGCCAGTGGCTCAACAACACCGCCTCCGGCCCCGGCGGCGCCGTGGCCACGGGCGGTAGCTGGGCGCAATTCTACGGATGCCTCTTCGAAGGCAACGTGGGTCAGCTCGCTGGCGGTGGTTGGGACTGGACCGGTGGTGGTGCCATGCACTTCAACGCAGGAGGACAGCCCAGCCTCTTCGACTGCGTCGTCGCCGACAACACCGCGGGTGGTGCCCAGTGTGGTGGTGCGATCTGGTCGGGTGGCGACACCATCGTCACGGTCACCGACAGCACCCTCTGCAACAACGATTGCAACGGAAACACCAGCCAGTACTACGGTGGTAGCGGAACCATCGTGGACGGTGGCGGCAACGACATCTCGGATGAGTGTGCCGATCCGTTCTGCCTGGGTGATATCAACCTCGACACCGTCGTGAACGCGGCCGACCTCGGTCTGCTGATCGCCGAGTGGGGTTGCAAGGGCAAGTGCGTCGCCGACCTCAATGGCGACATGATGGTGAACGCGGCCGACCTCGGGCTCCTCATCGCCGCCTGGGGCCAGTGCGCACCCTGATTGGCTCTGATCCTCCTGATCGGCCAGAAACGGGCCTGTCACCTGCGTTTTCACGCAGGTGGCAGGCCTCGGCCGTTCCGGGGGCGTCCGGGGAGGAGTCGATCGGCGGCAGGATACGCATGCCTTCCGGTCGAGCGGGCGGTAGGGGCCTCGGACAAGCGACGTAATCACCTCTTTTGGATGCTTTTTCGGGGAACGACCCTATAATTCCGGTGTCTATCACGAAGTTCAGAGCGGGAAGAAAAGACCATGCGGCATTCCATCAGGGCGACTCTCATCGGTGCGATCATGGGTTCCGCGTTCACGGGATCCCTGTCGACCGCGAATGCACAGTCGGACGATCACTCGGTGGCTCGACAATGGAACGAAATCACCCTCGAATCGATTCGAAACGATTTCGCTCGACCCGTGGTTCACGCCCGGAATCTGTTCCACATCGCCGCTTCGATGTGGGACGCTTGGTCGTGCTTCGAGCCCGGAGCCCAGCCCTGGCTCTTCGACGAGAACGATCTGAGCGCCCGTGATCTGGATACCGCTCGTCGTACCGCGATCTCATATGCGGCATTCCGGATTCTCCGGCATCGCTTCGCAACGTCGCCGGGTTTCGAGGAACTCAGCCCGCAATACGACGCTCTGATGATCGAGCTCGGCTTCGACCCGGACTTCACGGACACGATCGGTGACGACCCCGCCGCGATCGGCAATCGGATCGGGCAGGCCTACATCCTGTTCGGCGAACAGGACAACGCGAACGAGCGAAACGACTACGCCAACCAGTGGTATCGACCGGTGAACCTGCCGATCTTCCCGGAAGAGCCCGGCAACGTGATGCAGCAGCCGAATCGCTGGCAGCCGATCGGATTCGAGGAGTTCATCGATCAATCCGGCAACGTGATCGAAGGTGGCGTGCCGCCGTTCCTCGGTCCTGAATGGGGCAGCGTGACGCCTTTCAGTCTTCGGCCGGACCAGCGCACCACCAATCAACGGGATGGACACGATTGGAATCTCTACCTTGATCCGGGATCGCCCCCGCTGATCGGGACGGACCGGGAATTGGAATACCTCGAGGGATTCGAGCAGGTGCTCGTCTGGTCTTCGCACCTCGACACCGCGGACAACGTGCAGATCGACATCAGTCCGAACACGGTTGGCAACGCGGATCTTCCCAGCGAACCCGCCGATTTCGAAGCGTTCTACGACTTCTACGAAGGCGGCGATGTCAGTCAGGGCTACGACTTGAACCCGGTGACCGGCAGTCCCTATCCGGTGCAGATGGTCGCCCGTGGCGACTACACCCGCGTACTCGCTGAATTCTGGGCCGACGGCCCCGAATCGGAGACCCCGCCAGGGCACTGGTTCACAATCCTCAACGACGTGATGGACCACCCGGCGTTCGAGCGCCGTATCGGCGGAACAGGGCCGATTCTGGGCGAGCTTGAATACGACGTGAAGGCCTATCTGGCCATGGGCGGCTGCATGCACGACGCCGCCATCACGGCCTGGGGTGTCAAGGGCTGGTACGACTACGTTCGGCCGGTCTCCGTCGTCCGCTGGATGGCTGAAAACGGTCAGCGGACCGATCCCGCCCTGGCCAACTACCACCCGCAGGGGCTCCGGCTCATTCCGGGGCTGGTCGAGTTGGTGACCACGGAGACGATCGCCCCGGGTGAACGCCACGAACACCTCGCGGGTCTTGGTGATTCGAACGTCGGGAAGGTCGCCGCATTCTGCTGGCGAGGTCCCGACTTCATCAACGACCCGGAGGTCGACACCGCGGGCTGCGGCTGGACGCTTGCAGAAAGATGGTGGCCGTATCAGCGCCCCACGTTCGTGACGCCGAACTTCGCCGGCTATGTCTCCGGACACTCGACTTTCAGCCGTGCCGCCGCCGAATTGATGACCCGCATGACCGGTAGCGAATACTTCCCGGGCGGTCTCGGCGAGTATGTCGCGAATCGCGGGCAGTTCCTGGTGTTCGAGGATGGCCCGACGACTAACGTCCGTCTGCAGTGGGTGAGTTACCGGGATGCGAGTGATCAGTGTTCGCTCAGTCGGATCTGGGGGGGAATCCATCCTCCGGCCGATGACCTTCCGGGAAGGCTCATGGGCCTCGTCATCGGGCCGCAGGCCTGGGACCTCGCTCGAAGCCTCTACAACACGGACGTGGTCTGTGCGGAGGACATCAATCAGGACGGCGTGGTGAATGCCGCGGACCTCGGCGCCTTGANCGCGGACTGGGGATGCATCGGGCCGGACTGCGCTGCCGACGTCAATCAGGACGGCATCGTGAACTCCGCGGACCTCGGGCTGGTGATCGGGGCCTGGAATCAGGACTGCTGATCCGCGTGGTCCGAAGGCTCAGCCTTCGTCGAGCAGCTTGCGGACGAGGAAGTCCACGCGGCGTCGATTTCCGTACGGGCTTTCCGCGGCGCCGTGACCTGCCGTCGGCAGCAGCACGAATTCGAAGTCCTTGTCGGCCTTGACCAGCGCATCCACGACCTGCAGGGTTGAAGTGGGGTCGACGTTCCGATCCAGCCCCCCGAGGATGAGCATGAGCTCCCCGGTGAGGCGGTGGGCGTTGGTCACGTTCGACTGTTCGGCGTAGTGGGGGCCGATCGGCCAACCCATCCAGAGTTCATTCCACCAGATCTTGTCCATCCGGTTGTCGTGGCAGCCGCAATCCGCCACCGCGACGTCGTAGAAGTCGCCGAAGGCCAGCAGGGCTCGAAGGGCGCTCTGGCCGCCCGCGCTTCCGCCGTAGATCCCCACGCGATCGAGGTTCATCCAGGGGCGATCCGCGGCGGCCGCCTTCATCCAGGCGATTCGATCGGGGAATCCCGAATCACCGAGGTTCTTCCACGCGACGTCGTGAAAGGCCTTGGACCGCCAGTTCGTGCCCATGCCGTCGATCTGCACCACGACGAACCCGCGATCCGCGATGTCCCGCATTCGCCAGCGTCGCGCGAACGACTTGGGGACGAAGTGGCCGTGGGGACCGGCGTAGATGTGTTCCACGACCGGATAGGTCTTCGTGGGATCGAAATCGCGCGGGCGGACGATCACGCCCCAGATGTCGGTCTCGCCATCGCGGCCCTTGGCGACGAATCGTTCGGGCTCCTGCCATCCTTCGTCGAGAAGAACGGAGAGATCGGCGGTCGCGAGCGTCGCCACCAGCCCGCCATCCCCGGTGCGTCGAAGTTCGTGCACGGGGGGATGATCGACGCGACTCCAGCGATCGACGTAGTGGGCGCCGTCCGGCGAGAATTCGATGTCGTGCGTTCCGTCTCCGCGGGTGAGCCGGGTCATCGATCCATCGGCGATCGCGACGACCGCGTGGTGCACGTGATAGGGATCCTGGTCCGGATCGATTCCCATGAGCCGGATGCGGACGGTGCCCGCCGACTCGTCCACCTCGTCGACGCCTCGAACCACCCAGTCCCCCGAGGTGAGCGGACGCCGCTCGCCGGTGGTGAGATCCACCAGGTCGAGATGGTTCCAACCAGTGCGTTCGTTCATCCAGATCGCCCGGTCGCCGTCGGCGAGGATGTGGAGGAATCGTTTGCCGGCGTAATCGATGAAGGTGTCCGCCTGCTCGTCGATCAGCGGTCGGATCGTGGAGGAAGCGGCATCGATTTCCATCAGGCGGAGGGCCTGGTGACCTCGCTGGTTATGGAGGAAACGGACCCGCTGGCCGTCCGGATGCCACGAAAAGTCGCCGATCGACCATGGATCGGGAAGCTGATCGTCGCCCGGATCGAACCGGCGTCCCGTAGCGATTTCGAAGACCACCGGTCGCGGATGATCGATGCGGTCACCCGGCTTGCGATAGGAGAGCGTCTCGACCCTCGGCTCGACGCGATCGTCGGGAGCGACGTCGATCAAGGTGACGGGATGACGTTCACCAGGCTCCATCTCGATCGCCAGAACGAAGCGTCCGTCGGGGGATACGCTCGACCGCCCGGTCCAGCGACGGTCCGGACCGGGATCCTCGGCCAGACGTCGCTCGTCACCTTCAGGGTCTCGGATCCAGAGTGCTCGATCACGAACGAAGGGAGTCGGTTGCGCCTCGCGCTGCTGCGATCGTGCGGCCTCACGACGTCGGAGGTTGGACGCGAGGATCTCTCGAAACGTCTCGATCGAGGCGTCGTCGATGACCACGGGACCCTCGCCCGCGGTCGCGCGGAACCCGAGGACCGGGCGTTGGGCGTCGTCCAGCAGAATCCAGGCGTGACCGGTGAACGTGTGCTGCGACCTTCGTTCGCCGGGGGCGATCCGGCCGTAGGCACGGCGCTCCCCGCCGAGGTCGAGCCAGACGAGTTCCAGATCCAGATCGGTTCGATTCTCGAGCTGCACGTCCATTGATTCCCCGCCGCCTCGTGATCGGCGAGGATTCGCGATGGTGTGTCGATCCCCGACACGGCCATCACCAGCACGGCTGATCAAGTCGCCCGTTTCCGGATCGATGCGAAGTCTCGTCGGTTCACCCTCGACGGTGCGGGTGAATTCAAGCGAACCGTCGTCGAGCCAGAGGGGATTGATTCGCAGGTCCGTGACCGCCTGTCCGTTCGAACGGGATACGACGGGCCCTGTCAGGAAGAGGAGCATCGCGAAAAGGAGGTGCGGAGATTTCAGGATGATTCGCTTCATCCACCAAGCGTAGCAGTCACCCGTTTCCGGTTCACCGCCGAAAGAACCCCGTTCAGGGGTCGAAATCGGGCTCTCGGGGGCTTGGTGTTGGTTTTTTCGAGTCGATTGGTAGGATGTCGCAAAGGCGGTGGCGGATTGGACGCTGCCGCGCCGACGCGGGTGAGCCCGAAGACCGCGTCGGTTGCTCCACTCGGGTACTCGGATCGTGTCTCGATGATCAGCATCTACGTCGGCAATCTCACTTACAACGTCAGCGAAGACGAGCTTCGCGAATACTTCCAGCAGCATGGCGAAGTTCAGCGCATCCACCTCGTGACGGATCGGGAGACCGGCCGCCCGCGTGGTTTCGGCTTCATCGAGATGGACGACGACGGTGGTCGGGCCGCGATCGAGGCCTTGAACGGCAAGGACTTCCAAGGTCGTCCACTCACCATCAATGAAGCAAGACCGCGCGAAGAACGCGGCGGCGGTGGCGGTGGCGGTGGTGGCGGTGGTTACCGCGGCGGTGTTG
>NZFT01000103.1 GCA_002690755.1 Phycisphaerae bacterium | reverse complement strand
GTGATCGGCACCGGTGCCGCGTTGTTGATGCAGCGCGCGAACGATCCCAGCCTGCTCGACGTCTGGTTCAAGGTGCTCGGACTCTTCGGATCCGGCGTGGCCGGGGTGTTCCTGCTCGGTGCCCTGACCCGTCGCGCCGGCGCGGTGGCCGGTTGGTCGGGTCTCGTGGCCGGCGCCACTTCGGTCTGGGTGGTGGGCGCTTTCACCGAGGTCAGCGGACTCGCGTACGCGGCGGTGGGCATACTCGCCTGTCTCACCGTCGGCGTGTTGGTCGGACTGGTCGATCGTCGTGACACGCCGTTCACGCTTCCGCCGCGGGCCGATTGATCCAAGAACCCCCGCGACGCAAGCGCCGCGGGGGTCCACCGGAAGAGAAGGAAGGACTTCGAATCAGTCGTCGATCTGGACCTGGTTCGCGAGCCGGACCAGCATCAGGCCCAGATCGAGACCATCGGTGATGCCGTCGGCGTTGAGGTCACCCTCTTCGGTCCCGTACGACTTGCAGAGCCAGAGGAAGTCCGTGCCGTCGACCACACCGTCGAGATTCATGTCCATCGGGTCGTACAGGATCCCCGGGAGTTCGACGTATCCGCACCGATCGGTGCAGAGGATCGGTCGGGATGCCGGTCCTTGCTGACTCGCCGACTGCTGGGTCCCGGCGGTCGGGAGGGGATTCGAGTTTCGACCCTTCGATCCCTTCTTTCGCTCATTGTTGGAGCTCTGGATCGAGGAATCGGCATCGGGGTTGGTGCCCACCGTGGGCTTGTTTCGAGGGGTCGCCTTGCCGGGCGAGTAGCGGCCCGCATCCTGGATCGTGCCACCCGTTCCAACGCTGTTCGCGTCGTGCCGCGAACCGTGCTCGGCTCGGGCGGTGGTGACGGTCGCGAGGGCGACCAGCGTGGCGAGGGCGATCTTGTTGGTGGTCGTGGTGTTCATGACGGGTTCCTTCCGTGATCAGGTGACGAGGTTGAATGTGTCGAACCAGGAACCCGTAGCGGCCACCCCCCGTTCTGTGACACGATTCCATCGGAAAGTCCGGAATCCCGCGTCGGAGGGCGGCGAACCACGCTGGTGGATCTAGGATGCGGGATTCCGGTCACCCTCGAGCACCCTCGTTTGCCGCCAGGACGCCTGCCATCATCATCCTCGACGAGCCGGGCCCTCACGCTCGGGCTCGTGCTGGCCACCTGGTGGCCGCTCGCCGCCAGTTGGTTGCTGATGGGCATCGAGATGCCGTTGGTGACCGCGGTCATGGGACGACTTCCCGACGAGACCGTGCAGCTCGCGGCGTACGGCGGCGTGTTCTTCCCGATCAGCCTCGCGATCGAAGCGCCGGTGATCATGCTGCTCGCCGCCAGCACCAGGCTGTGCGACTCGCCGGAGAACTATCGATATCTCCAACGATTCTCGCGGAGACTCGGGCTCGCCCTGACCGGAGTTCACGGTCTGATCGCGTTCACCCCGCTCTTCGACCTCGTGGTCGTTCCGTTGCTGGACACGCCGGAAGCGGTGGTCGAACCGGCCCGACTCGGCTTTCAGTTCATGCTGCCGTTCACCATCGCCGTGGCGGAACGACGGTTCCACCAGGGGGTGCTCATCCGGTACGGCCGGCAGCGGAAGGTCGGCGTGGGAACGATCATCCGGCTCGTGGCGGTGTTGATCCCCCTGATGATCGGTCTCGCGGTCGGCACCGAACACTCCGCGGCGGTCGCGGGCTTCGCGATCTCGACCGGCGTGGTGGCGGAGGCGATCTACGCCCGATGGTGCGTGCTGGAAGTCGAACGAGGCCCGCTTCGGGAGGCGGTTTCCGAGCGATCGCTCGATCTCGGAACCACGGTCGGCTTCTACTTCCCGCTCGCGCTCACTTCCGTGCTCTCCCTCGCGTCGTATCCGATCTGCAGCGCCGGCATGAACCGGATGCCGGAAGCACTCACCTCCCTCGCGATCTGGTCCGCGGTCACCGGTCTGGGGTTCTTCTCCCGTTCGAGCGGCATGGCGTTCAACGAAGTGGTGATCCGGCACGCCGGCGATCCCGAAGGCCCTCGCGCGCTGAAACGGTTCATGCTGATCTTCGGCCTCGGCATCTCCGCCCTCGTCGGGCTGGTCGCGGCGACTCCGCTGGGTGAGTTGTGGTACGTCGACCTCGAGCGAATTCCGGAGGACGGCATGTCGATGGCGCGACTCGCCACCTGGCTCATGGTCCCGATGCCGTTTCTCACCTTCCTGATCAGCTACTGGCAGGGCATGCTCGTCCACGCCCACCAGACGAAACCGATCTCCGAGGGCGTCGGGATCGGACTGGCCACGATCGGCCTGGTCCTGGTGGTCTTCGTCTGGCTCGGAACCGTCCCGGGCGGCGTCGCGGCGACCCTCGCGATCACGGTGGCCGGTGTGTTGCAGGCCACGTGGCTCGCGATCCGCTGGAACGGCGTTCGCCGTCACCGGATCGTCGCCACCGCGTGAACGAACCCGGGAATCAGAAGATTCGCGGGATCGACGATCCATCACGATCCGGTCGCGGCACCGAATCGTCGAGCACGGTCGTGCGCAGGGACCTTCGAATCGACCGCAGCTCGGCCGCGATCGCGATTCCACGTACCGACCGGTGGCAGCCGACGTCGACCGGTCGCTCGGAAGCGTTCTCGAGAACCCGGATCGCGTCGTCCTGCATCTCGAGGCTTCCCATCAGCGAGGCGATGATCCGCATCGCGTCGATCACCGCCGCGTCGGCTCGACCGAGCAGATGCACCGCCGGCATTCCCACGGCGCCCCACGCGTTGATCGCCGACTTCGTCGCACCATCGGTGGTCAGTTCGTCGGCCCGAATCGTGAGTCGATCGAGTTTCGCCAGTGCTTCAAGCAACGCGTCCCCCGAATCGCCTTCCGGGTGAGCACCGTCACTCCGGGAGGACCCGCTGGACGACCGTGTCTTCGAACTCGAAGTGCCATCGTACGACTTGTTGCGCGACATGATTTCCAACCGGAGAAGCATCGATCGAACCGCGGCATCACCCACCGTGATGTCGAGCCTTCCGAGCGTAGAGGACATCGATCGTCCGACCGATGAGGGATGTACCCCTTGGAGGCCTGGATTCGACGATTGAGGCGGACACCCCATTCGAACGATCCTGATTCCGCGAACGGTCGATTCAAACCCGGTGCCGACGCTGCCGGATGCCGTCGATGGTCACCGCCGCCACGATGATGCCCCCGATGATGATCTCCTGCACCGAGTTGTCGATGCCCGCAAGCGTGCATCCGGCACTCAACGCGCTCAGCATGAACGCACCGATCATCGTTCCGAGAATCCCACCTTCGCCTCCGGAGAGACTGGCGCCCCCGATCACCACCGCCGCGATGATCTGGAGTTCGAGACCCACCGCGGTGGTCGGATCTCCGACCCCGAGTCGGCCCAGCGTGACGGCGCCCGCGAGTCCCGCCCCGAGACCGCACAACAGGTAGACGATGATCTTGGTGCGGCGGACCGCCACGCCACAGAGCCTTGCGGTCGATTCACTCGATCCGATCGCGACGACGTGCACGCCGAACGGGGTCCGACGAAGCACCAGGCCGGCGATGACCGCGATCACCAGCAGACACCAGGCCGCCGGCGCCGTCAGCAACCAGGTCGGTTCGGGCGTCTTGTCGACGAATCCTTCCAGCCAGCCCACCGATTCCGGCGGCGGCGCAATTCGTTGGTTGCCCGCGAGCAGCTTCGCGAGCCCCCGCGCGATGCCGAGCATGCCGAGGGTCACGATGAAGGGTGGAATCCGAAGCGCGGTCACCAGTCCGCCGTTGAGCAGACCACACGCCATGCCGGTTCCCGCCGCCACCAGGAGCGCCGAAGTCGGCGCATGACCGGCATCGAGCGTCAGGGCGCCGGTCACGCTCGCCAGTGCGATCACGGAGCCGATCGAGAGATCGATCCCACCCGAGACGATCACGAAGCACATGCCGATCGCACCGATGCCGACCACCACCGTCTGAACCGCGATGGTCTGGGCGTTCCGCACCGACGCGAACGCCTGGGGTTCGACCGCGGTGAAGATCCCGATCACCAGGAAGAGCCCGATGAACGGGGCGGCGAGTCGGCCGACCCGACCGATCCAACCCGGTTTCATCGGTTCCACGTCGGGCGTCGCCTCGATGTTCATGCCGCCTCCCCTTCGCCGGATTCGTTCGGACCGAGGACCGCTTCGCGCATCAAGGACGATTCGGTGCAGGCCGCGACGGGGCGGGCCGGGCCGAGCACACCGCGGTGCATCACCGCGATCCGGTCGCAGACCCCGAGAAGCTCGGGAAGATGCCCGCTGGTCATGACGATCGCACGGCCCGCCCGGGCGAGTTCGTCGAGCAGCGCATAGACCTGGACCTTGCTCCCGATGTCGATTCCCCGGGTCGGCTCGTCGAGCAGGAGCACGTCCGCGTCCTGATGGAGCAGCCGGGCGATCGCGATCTTCTGCTGATTGCCACCTGAAAGCGTCTCGACCGGAATCCTCGATCCGCCCGCACGGACCGCGAGGCGGGCGAGCCAGCGACCTGCGGTCGAGTCCATGCGTCGAGGGGAAAGCACGCCCCCCGTGCTGACGGGGCCCAGGCGGGGGAGAAGCAGATTCTCGCCGACCGACATCGTCAGCGCGAGTCCTTCGCCCTTTCGATCCTCGCTGAGAACACCAAGACCGGCCCGCATCCGCCCGCGAATCGACGTGCCGGCGCGAATCCTCCGCCCGTTGATCGACACGTCGCCGCGAAGCGTCGGATCGAGTCCGGCGAGACACCGAAGAAACTCGGTTCGACCGGCACCGACCAGCCCCGCGATCCCGATGATCTCGCCGCTCCGGACATCGATCGAAGCCTCCACCGGAAGGTCATGCCCGGCCACCGATCGCGCCTCCAGCCGAACCTCGCCGACGTCACGATCTCCCGGCGGAAAGACCGCATCGAGCGGTCGACCGATCATGTGCTCCACGAGCCGCTCGTCGGGCGCCTCGGCCATGCGACCGGCGGTGACCGTCGAGCCGTCTCGAATCACCGTGAATCGGTCGGCGACCCGTCGAATCTCCTCGAGGAAGTGACTGATGTACACGATGGCGATGCCCTCGTCACGCAGTCGACCCACGATCTCCAGAAGACGATCAGCATCCCGACGTCCCAGTGAACTCGTGGGCTCGTCCATGACCATCACCGAAGCGTCGGTGGCGAGGGCCCGACCGATCTCGACCAGTTGTCGCATCGCGGCCGGCAGGTCCCCTGTCCGTCGCGCGGGATCGAGGTCACCGTGTCCGAGCCGTTCCAGCACGTGCTTCGCCGTCGCCAGCATCGACCGCCGATCCGACGGGGAGAGGCGACCGAGCCACGGCACGCGGGGGACCTCGACGCCGAGCGCGATGTTCTCGGCGACCGAGAGATGGGGCGCCAGCGCCAGTTCCTGATGAATCATCGCGATGCCGCCCCGTCGCGCATCGACCGGACCGGTCGGTCGCCACCATCGGCCCGCAAGGCTCATCTCACCCGCATCCGGCTTCTCGATTCCGGACAGGACCTTCATCAGCGTGCTCTTGCCGGCACCGTTCTCACCCACCAGGGCGTGCACCTCGCCGGCCGCGACGTCCAGCGACACCCCGCGCAGGGCCTCGACGCCGCCGAACCGCTTGCGGACGCCGCGCATCACGAGCAACGGTTCGGGATTCGGTGGCGGGGCGTCGGTCACGANTCGTCTCGGGCGGATTCATCGGANTCATCGGATTCATCGGATTCATCGGATCATCGGATCATCGAGTCACCGAAGGTACTCGTCGATGGGCGGCGCAAGGACCGTCTTCGCTTCGGGACTCTCCATGTTCGCGAGCGTCACCACGACGCAGCCGGTGTCGACCCGGGCGGGCACGTCGCGACCTTCGATCGAATCGATCAGGAGACCGACCCCCCGTTCCCCCATCGCGAACGGACTCTGAACGACGAGGGCATCCACCTTTCCGGATCGAAGTCCTTCGACCAGCGATTCCGAGGCGTCGAAGCCCACGATCGCGGTCGCGTCCTTCCGACCGGCCTGGTCGAGGGTCCGCATGAAGGCGACGGTCGCCGGCTCGCAGGGCGCGAACACCCCGTCGATCTCGGCGAATCGGTCGAGCAGGTTCTCCGCGGTCGAGACGCAGCCTTCGAGCGTGGCGCCGCCGTACGCGTTGTCGGAAAGGAGCTCGACGTCGGGGAAATCGCTCCGAAGGGTGTCGATGAAACCCTCCTCGCGACGCGTGGTGCTCGCGGATCCTTCGACATACCGCATCACCACGACCGTGCCCCGGCCTTCAAGCAGCCGCCCCATCTCTCGTGCGGCGCGCACGCCGCCTTCGTAGTTGTCGGTCGCGGCGAAGGTCACCGAGCCGTCCCAGTTCACGCCGGAGTCGATCACCGCGACGGGAATGCCCGCCTCCGCGGCCTCCTTCAACGGTCGAATCAACGCGGTGTCGTCCAGCGGCGCGATCACGATGCCGTCGACCCCCTTCGTGATGAACTGTTCGACGACCTTGATCTGGTCGTCACGATCGTCCTCCCGGGCCGGACCCTGCCAGACGATCTCCACGCCGAGATCCCGGCCGGATTTCACGGCGCCGGCGTGGACCGCCTTCCAGAACTCATGACTGGTTCCCTTGGGAATGACCGCGATGGTCCGTGCCTCGGTCGCGCCGGAATCGTCCGCCGGGGTCTCCGACGGGCGATCGCACCCGGCGATCGCGAATGCGATGCTGGCAAGGAATCCGAGGCCGCGGGTGCGGTCGAGCATGGGCGATCTCCAGTTGTTTTTCGTTCGCGGTCGATTGCGTCTTGACGTGCCGGTCGCGTCGAGGGTACACCTCGAAGGTCGGTCCGGCAATGCCGCACGGATTTCGACCGACGCTCCGGACGTCCCCGGCGCGAGCCGACCGGCCCCGCGTGCATCGCCCCTTGCGGGCAGTGAGGCTTCAGATGGCAGCAAGACTGGTGACCGGCGCGAACGGCTGCATCGGCGCATGGGTCGTCCGGCGACTTCTCGCGGCGGGGGACGACGTCACCGCCCTCGACCACGGTGACGAGCGACATCGACTCGAGGCCGTCCTCGACGAGGATGCGCGGTCCCGGATTCGATTCATCAAGGCGGACGTCACCGATGCCGCGGCGATCCATCGTCATGTCGGTGAACACGGCGGCGACGGCGTGATCCATCTCGCAGGACTCCAGGTCCCCACCTGCCGCGCGGATCCGATGCTCGGCGCCAGGGTCAACGTGCTCGGAACGCTTGCGGTCTTCGAAGCCGCTTCCGCCGCCGGATGTCGGGTGGTGTACGCGTCGAGCGCCGCGGTGTACGGCCCCGACGAAACACCGACCCGACCGCATCTCGAATCCGAAGCCGGCGACGCGAAGACCCACTACGGCATCTTCAAACTCGCCAACGAAGGAAACGCCCGGATCTACCACCAGGACCACGGCGTGGGGAGCGTCGGTCTCCGCCCGCTCACCGTCTACGGCGTCGGCCGCGATTTCGGCATGACCAGCGGCCCGACCACCGCCCTCAAGTCCGCGATCCTCGAACGCCCGTACACCATCGGATTCCGAGGTCCCACCGATTTCCAGCTCGCCGAGGACGTGGCGGAGATCTTCGTACGATCCCTCGATGCCCCTGATGGCGCGCACGTGTGCAATCTCCACGGCGAGACGGCCACGGTCGAGGACGTGGTCGCCGCGATCGACGACGTCGTTCCCGAGCGGCTTCGCGGACTGGTCGATTGCGACGGCCCCACCCTGCCGATTCCCGGCGCTCTCGACGACGGCCTGCTGGAATCGCTCATCGGGCCGCCCCCCCGGACCTCGCTCCGGGACGGTCTCCGACGAACGTATGAGGCGTTCGCACGACTCCACGAACTCGGCCGACTCGATCTTCGCGACCTGCCCGAGGAGGTCGGATCATGAGCCGGCCGCACGAGGAGCCACTCCCCCCACTCGCCCGGATCGCGGTCCGGGTCGATGCCACCGACAATTGCGCAGTGGTGAAGACCGAGGTGGCCGCGGGGACCTCGGTGGCGGTCGACGGTCGGAAAGTCGTCGTCCGAAGCGATGTCGGACCCGGGCATCGGTTCGCCCTGACCGACATCCCCACCGGTGAGTTCGTTCTCCAGTACGCCCAGCCGATCGGGACCAGCCGGGGCCTCGTCGCCGGCGACGCGATCACCGAAGCCACGATGTCCAACGACATCCCCGTGGTGCGGGAGATTCCCGACGATCTCCACAATCCGGCGCCGGCCCCCCTTCCGGACGAATCGATCGGGACGTTCCCCGGTTTTCTCCGTCCCGACGGCCGGACCGGAACCCGGAACTTCCTGCTCGTGCTTCCGACCTCGATGTGCTCCAGCCACGAAGCGAACCAGATCGCGACCATCGCCGAATTCCAGCACTGGTCGCGATCGAGGTTTCCGAACGTCGACGGTGTGGTGGCGATCCCGCATTCGAAGGGGTGTGGATGTTCGGACGGGTCGAATCTCGACATCACGATGCGGACGCTCGCGAACTACGCCGACCATCCCAACGTCGGCGGCGTCCTCATGCTCGAGCTCGGCTGCGAGAAGACGAATCAGACCGTCGTCGACCAATGGCTCGGAGAACATGGCGGGTTCTCATGGGACAAGCCCGTGGAGCGGATCGGCGTCCAGACCGAAGGCGGCACCGAAGCCACGATTCTTCGAGGCCTCGCGCTGGTCGAGAAGATGCTGCCGGAAGTCGACCGACACCGACGCACCGACCGGCCGGTCTCGGAGATCGTCCTCGGTCTCAAGTGCGGTGGAAGCGATGGTTTCAGCGGACTCAGCGCGAATCCCGCCCTCGGGGTCGCGACCGATCTCCTGATCGATCGACGAGGCACCGCGATCATCACCGAGGTCCCCGAATTCTGCGGGGCCGAACACGTCTTCGCGTGGCGGGCGAAGGATGCGGCGACCGCCCGCGCGGTCTACGAAACGGTCGACTGGTACAAGGCGCACGCCGCCGTGTTCGGAACCAGGCTCGATGACAATCCGAGTCCCGGCAATCGCGCCGGTGGACTTCTCAACATCGCGATCAAGAGTCTCGGCGCGCTGGCGAAGGCGGGCAGTCGTCGCGTGGAGGGTTGCTGCGGCTACGCCGAGCGACCGACTTCACCGGGACTCTGGCTCATGCAGGGCCCCGGCTACGACCAGGAGGCGACACCCGGAATCGTCGCGTCGGGAAGCAACGTGGTGGTCTTCACGACGGGACGGGGCACCACCATCGGGAACGCGATATGCCCCGTGATCAAGCTTTCGAGCAACACCGAGACCTTCGAACGGATGAAGCACGACATCGATCTCGACGCGGGATCCGTGATCGAAGGCTCCGAGAGCATCGAGGCGTGCGGTCGACGCGTCTTCGACCACGTGGTCGACGTCGCAGGCGGTGAACCGGCACATGCGGAGAAGACGAAGCATCGCGAGTTCCAGATCTGGTCCGAATGCTCGGTGTCCCTGTAGCATCGACCCTCGAACCACCGCCGTGTCGAACGGATTCACGGAGCGACGCATGAAGGCCGCACTGCTGGTCGAACCCCGAGTCCTCGTCCATCGGGAGATTCCCGACCCGCGACCCGCGGTCGGTGAAGTGACGGTCCGACTCGATGCGGTCGGAATCTGCGGCTCCGACGTTCACATCCATGACGGATCCGTCAACTGGAATGTCGGACCGGACGGTCTTCCGGTGCCCCTCGGCCGACACCCGCAGATCCTCGGTCACGAGATGGTGGGCCGGGTGGCCGAGGTCGGAGACGCGGTGGAACGTCTCGTTCCCGGCGACCGGGTGGTGATCGATCAGGGCATCAACTGCGCTTCGCGAGGCCGAGCGGCCGACGACTGGTGCGCGTGCTGTGCGACGGGGTTCTCCCATCATTGCGTCGACTACGAGGAGCATGGAATCACCGGACTGCCGGGAGGATTCGCGGATTGCATCGTGATTCCCGAGGTGAACGCGATTCCGATCGTCGGCGACATCACCGACGAGGCCGCCGCCATGACCGAGCCGCTGGGCTGCGTGATCCACCATCTCGAACTCGCCGAACGGCAGGCCCTTCGATATCGATTCGAAGCGACTTCGCGCCGCGACCGGATCCGGTCCGTCGTCATGTTCGGCCTCGGTCCCTCCGGTCAGCTCTTCGGTCGAGCATTGCGAAGCGTGATCGGTTTCCAGGGCGAGATCATCGTCGCGGATCCGTCCGCCGCGAAACGTCGCATGGCCGTCGAGACCTTCGGTGCGATCGCGATCGATCCCGAGACCGGTTCGGACGTCGCGGCGGAGATCCGGGAGCGGACCGACGGACGCGGATGCGAGATGTTGATCGATGCCTGCGGGGCCCGCTCGGCCTGGATCGATTTCGCGAAGGTGATCCCGAAGCAGGCCACCGCGATTCTCTATGGATACGGTCGGGATCGAGGCGGATCAGGCACGCTCGACGCCCTTCAGTGGCGAGGCGCCGGCCTGGTGACCTCCAGCGGCGCGTCCGGTGCGATCGGTCCCGATGGATGTTCGGAGCTGTATCGCGACTGTCTCGAACATNTTCAGTCGCGCCGTGTGGTGGTCGACGACCTCATCACCCATCGATACGAGCGTCTGGAGGACCTCGGCGACGCGCTCGGACTCGACCCTGGGACCCCCGACTATCTCAAGGGCGTCCTCCTCCGATCAGGAGGCTGAACCGCCGGACTCGACGGGCGGGTCGGCCTCCCGGGGCGTCGAATCCGCGTTCGCCCTCGAATCGAGCGCGAACGCGTAGATCTCCACCGTGGAGCGCGGCTCCCGATCGACCCGGATTCCGATCGGCTGATACCCGAGCCGGAGCCGTGATGCGGCATTCTCGTTCGAACAGAGGCAGAGGTCGTATCGCCATCCGCGACGGGCACCGTGAACACGGATCGCCTTCGACATGGCCTCGAGGATCGCCTCGTCCATGNCGCCTGGATCGAACAGGAGATGTCGGGAGAACGAGGCTTCGATCGGACCGAGCGCGAGATGACGTCGATCGAGATGTCGAGCGATGCCGAGATCCACTCGATCGATCGCGGTCATCTGAACCGACGCCGCGATCCGACCGTCCTGATTCCGAAGAAAGAGCAGATCCGCATGCGCGTCGACGCGATCGTCCAACTCGGAAGGCACGGGCGTTCGGGTGCCGCATTCCGCATCGGCCAGCGCTTCGATCACGCGGTGGCGGAACATCCGCGCCTCGGAACGGATCTCGTCCGAGTCCGCGACGTGAATGGTCCATTCCCCCGATCGGGACGAAGGCTCGACCCCGGCGACGCTTCGGGTGCGAAAACGCTCGGGCACACCACCCCCCACTGGTTCCCCTGATTCCTCGGACGACATGCACTGGACTCCGTATGGCCGACCCCCCGGAGGCCGATGCGTGCCGCATCGGAGACCCCGGACTCACGCTCGGTGATCACGCCGGGCAGGCCGACGTTCCCCGCTGATACGCTCGGACCGGGGAGATGTGGCAATGAACCCGACGAAAAGTCGAAAAATCGCGGGTTGTGGCTTCGTGGACCACGCGTACCCTCCATTTTCGAGACGAGTCGCGATCTTCATCACCGGCGTCATCGATCAGTTCCGGACCTTCGCGGCGTCGGACATCTCGAGCACGTGGGACCTCGCGATCGAGTTGCTCGGCCGGAGACGAAATCGAACCGTCACTCCGGGTCCACGGCCCGCGTTACCAGCATGTCAGGACGCCCGAGCATCGATGAACCGGTTCGGATCGCTCAGTCGTTCATCATCCGCTTGAGCCGATCGAGCATCCGGGTCGCACCGACCTCGTGTGGATTTCGAGCGAGGAAACCTTCGAGACATCTGACCGCCATGGGCAGGTCCCCCTCGAGTTCGAAGGTGTGCGCGATCTTTCGGAGCATCTTCGAACGTCGTTCCGGCCCCTGCATCGTCTCGAGTTGACGCCAGAGCGCGATTCGCGCCCGCTTGAGATCGTCGCCCTGGTTTCGTTCGATGGCCGCCGCGGCGAAGATCATGGTGTCTCTTCGGCTCGCCGCATCGTTATTGATCCGTCCCCAGAGCACCTCGAGACCTTCATCCGTCCGTCCGAGCCGGATCGCGCATCTGCACCAGAGCCCCCGAAGCACCAGACCATGGACGTCCTTGACCGGATTCCCGTCGAGGATCGACCGTCGCGCTTCGTCGGTCAGGGCGGAGGTCGGAAGAAGATCCACCAGTCGATCGACCATCGTCCCCGGATGAAGTTCGTGGAGCCGGGACCGCGCTGCCGCGAAGGATTCGACGTCTCCCTTCGCAGCCAGTGAAATGAGACGCCGGAGATGCATGACGGGGGTGTCTTCGGTGAGAAGAAGATCACGCGAGATCTCGNCGGCTTCCGGGACCGACCCTCGATCGAACGCCGACTCCCATCGGCTTTCGAGGAGCTGCCGGCCGACTCGTCGCGTGATCGGACCGGCCTCGCCACCACGGATTCGATCGAGCATCGGCTCGAAGTCCAGTGGCTCGGCATCCTCCTCGACGGGCACCACCCAACGAGCGTGGGGTTCCCTCGGCGACTCGTCTTCACCGTCGTCGAGTTCAAGCATCGACGACGATGCGACATCCGCCGGCCGCGGCAGCTCCAGGAGATCGAAGATCGTCTGCACGACGACGCCCGCTCGCACTCGTCTGGTTTTGGAGACTTCTCGCGGCCCGCGGTAGGACACCCATTCGAATGTTCCGCCCATGCTGACCACCACGATGTGATCGAGGTCCATCTCCCTCTTGAGACGGTCGACCGACTCTTCGACGACCCGCCGCGGGGTGGCATCGGGCGACTCGGTCGTCTCCACGCCCGCCCCGCTCGAGATGTCCTCGGATCCGAGGCCGAGGAAGACGAACCTCGCGTCGGGGTACCGGGCCTTGGATTCCGCGAGCATCGAGAACTTGTCCTCGGTCTTCGACCCGCTGCTCGGTCCCAGAACCCCGTATCCGGCGTGAACCGTCCGTTCCTCGACGCCGGATCGACCGCCCGGCATGAAGGGGCTCCCGACCACGATCGAATCGATGCCGTGTTCGGCGACGCGGTTCCAGATCAGGGATCGACCCACTTCCGTCGATCGTCGGACTCGAAGTCCCTCCGCCGCCGCCGGCGTGCTGGCGATCGAATCGATCGACGTCGCACCGTCCGGAATCATCCAGGTGTACACATGGTGGGACTCGGGTGAAGCGCCGCTGAGGATGGAGACCGTAACCGCGGGCGCCGGGAGCCAGCGCCGCCGCCTGATTCGAGGAGGCGGTGCGGATTCGTCGGCGACGAATCCACCGGCGGCCCGGAAGAAGACGAGGCCGACCCGCGGCTTCGAAGTGGATTCACCATCAGTGTCGGAATCGCTCATTCCGACTTTGCCACGTCGCGATCGCTCTTCTGATTCCGAAGCGTCGCGTCGACCCCATCGAGCATCGCTTCGACATCGAGACCTCCACCGAGGAAGGTCGCGATCCGCTTGATCTCGCTGGCGGGCTCGGCGAGGACCGTCGCATAGTCGACGAAGATCGATTCGACGTCGGGACGCCGTGCGAGAAGCCGCTCGATCTGGGCCACCTGCGCATCGAGGGTCGACATCATTCGCGAATCCGTGAGACGACCACCCTCGCGTTCGAGGCGGTCGAGCATCACCCGCTGGCTCTTCACGATCNCGNGCAGATCACGATCCATGAAGACCACGCGGTACCGTTCGCCGCGAGGCAGGCAGGGCAGCAACTGGGCGACGATCTTGACGGCGTGTCCACGAGCGTCCGGAATCCAGGACGCGTCGCTGCCGAGCTTGATGCTCTTCTCATGCTCGAAGTAGCCACGAGGGTTGTCGGCGTCGGCTTCTCGATTGCCGTCCGTGAACGCCGGAACGCCACCCTTGGCGAGCATCTGCATCATCATCGAGGTGCCCGAGCGAGGAAGCCCGCTCACCACCACGATCGGCTCGCGATCGGGAAGGTCGTCCGCGGTGCTCCGGAAGTCCAGCGCGACGCGTCGGTCGACGCGGGACGCGCGAATGTCCTCGGCGAGCGCGTCGACGTCATCGTTCGCGATGGCGGTGTCCCGGCTCGCCATCTCGCGAACCTGCTCGAGCGTCTCGCGATGCTGGTCGGCCTCCTCCTTCGATCCGATGCGGTCGAGCAGATCGATCATGGCCTCCCGCGCATCGATCATCCCGGGCGCCTGCCCCAACGCGACACCGTAGGCGATCCTCGCATGTTCATCATCGCCGACGCCCTCCAGCGATCTTCCCAGCATGAAGTGCGCCGTCGGATTCTGGAAGAGCAGCTCCGTCGTGGTCAGGGCCTCTTCGATGCCCCGCTCCCAGTCCTCGCGGGCGACCGCCACCCGCGCCAGACCGAGTCGGGCGCCGCTGTTCTCATCGTCGATNTCCAGGGCTCGCGCGAATCGATCCGCCGCGGCATCGATGTCGCCCATCGAGAACCGGGCCTCGCCGATGCCAAGCTGCAGATCCAGCGATTCGACGGCCTTCTCGCTCTGGTCCATCGCGTCCAGGAACTTCCGGGCCCGGTCGTGGTCGTCCGTCAGCACCGCCTGCTGCATCGAAAGCCAGTTCAAGGTGGGACCGATCGGTTGGAGAAGGCTCATCGCCTTTCGAATCGCGAAGGTGAGTTTCTTCGGCGGCTCCTTGACGTCCGCGTCTTCGGCTTCTTCTCCGTCATTCGCCGCGTCGACCGCAGGCTCGGCCTCTTCGTCGACCGCCATGCTCTCCTCGGCCAATTCGCCGGCTGCGTCGACCTTCGGACGGGGCAGCTTGATGTCGTACTCATCGGCCTCGGGCCGAAGACGTTCGATCTCCTCGAGCGCCCACATGAAGTTGTTCTTCGCGTTCATCGCGAGGCGTTCGATCGCGAGACCACGCTCTTCGACCCGACCGAGGCCACCGAGACATGCGATCAGGTTGAGCCCGAATCGAGCCTCTCGCGGCCAGTCGCTCCAGATCTCCTCGAGGATCTCGGCCGCCTCCCCGAGTCGCCCACCGTCCATGTAGGACTGCGCAAGGTTGTACTTGAGCTCCCGCGTGGTCTCCCGGACCGCTTCGTCGGTGTTCTCGTTCGGCTCCTCGATGTATCCGAGTTCGACCAGCTGCTTCATCGCCTCCGCGCTCTGCACCGAGTCGATGTGCGCACCCTCGGGATGCATGCCGTTCGGATGCGGACCGTCGATGTCGTCCCAGGACGCCACGGTCTCGATCTCGGGAGGGTCCTCGAAGATCGTCACCAGTGGTTTTCCGTCCATGTCCTCCCCGACGGGAAGATCGAAGGCGGCCAGCACGGTCGGCGTCAGGTCGAGCACGCTCGCGCCGCTGACGGTCTCGCCCTTGCAGATCCTCGGTCCCTTCGCGACGAAGATGCCGTAGGGGCGGTGCTCGATCGCGGGTCCCGCCGGTTCGACGGGGATGTGCTCGGGCCGGAGATGGTCCGGGTGGAATCCGTGATCGGAAATCAGGATCACGGTGGTGTCCTCGCCGGCGAGGTGCAGAAGGGCCCCGAGCATCATGTCATGGAAGCGGTACCCGCCTTCCACGACCCCCTTGTAGATCTCGAAGTCCTCTTCCTTGATGAAGGATTGTCGCGGCGGGTGGTACTTCATGAAACCGTGACCGAAGTGATCGATCCCGTCGTAGTACACCGCCATGAAGTCCCAGGGCTCGAGCTGCATCAGGGCCGTCGCCGCACCGTGGATGGTGACGGTGTCGGCGAGGGTCTTCGCGAATCCGGTCAGGCGCTGGTCCTTCTTCTGGTCGATTTCCGCGAACTTCGGAATGAAGGGTCCGACGTGCTCGTGATCGAGTTCAAGCGGATGAAAACGGAACTCCTGGAGATTCTTGGCGAGGCTCGGCGGGTGGACGGTGCCCTGCGGCATGTCCCACTGCGACATCTCCCAGCCGGCGGATTCCGGGCGCGGCTTGCCGATCTCGGGGTCGATGTCCGCGTTCTTGATGTTCCGCGCGGTCTGGTAGAAGTTGCTGACCATCACGCCGTCGATGGGTTCGGCCGGATGCGACGGCCACCAACCGACCACGTTGCACTTCTTGCCGACCTGGTTGAGCATGTTCCAGACCGCCTTGGTCTTTCGATTGGTGTTCGTGATCGGACGGATCGCCTTCCCGTCCGGAGTCGGTTCACTGAAACCATGAATGCCGTGCTTGTAGGGTCGCTTTCCCGTGCCGATCGAGGTCCAGAGCGTCGGACTGAGGACCGGGTTGAGCGTGGAGACGTTTCCGTGCACGCCATCCGCCATCATCTTCTCGAGGTTCGGCATCTTGCCTTCGGCGATCATCGGATGAATGACCCGCCAATCCGCCGCATCCCAACCGATCACGAGAACCTTGCCGTCATTGGCCACGAGTTTGGGGGACTGGGTCACGCTTGAATTTCCTCTTGAGAGACCGGCCGAACATGAAGGCTCATCCGCCTTGGGAGAGCCTCACCAAAATAGCGGATTTCGGAATGATTCCAAGGCATATGGAGCCCGGCCGACGTCGAATTCGACCCTCACGATCGAGTACCGTCCGATACGAAGACCCAAACAAGCCCTGCCCCGATCCAGCCACGCCCACAACCGGGAGCTGACATGAAGATCGTTCATTTTCGACTCGACGGAGACGAGACCGTGCGAATCGGCGTCCTCGGGACCGATGGCGTGGTGATCGACGGGACCGATCTTCTCGATGCTCCCGATCCTCGACGAATCGACCTGGGTGTCAACGATCGATTCGACCTGGAGAATCCGTTTCTCGATCGCCTTAGAGACCGAATCACCGCAGCCGGTGCGATCAACTCGATTTCGATCGAGGATGTCACACTTCTCGCGCCCGTGCCCGGCCCGGGCAAGGTCATCTGCATCGGATTGAACTACGCGGATCATGCCGCGGAGAGCGGTATGGAGCCGCCGGCATCACCGCTGGCGTTCTCGAAGTTCTCCTCGAACGTCATCGGCCCCGATGCGACCGTGCCGATGCCGCTCGGTGAGTCGGATACGGACTACGAAGCTGAGCTCGCGGTGGTGATCGGTCGGCGGGCCTGGCGGATAGACGAGGCCGATGCGATGTCCCACGTGCTGGGCCACGCGTGCGCGAAAGATCTGAGCGCTCGCGCTTTTCAGTTCGCCGACGGACAATGGCAACGTGGCAAGAGTTGCGAGGGCTTCTGTCCCGTGGGGCCGTTCATCGCGACCGCCGAGGAGGTTCCGGATCCGCATGATCTCGGTATCCGGCTTCGCCTGAACGGCGAGACCGTCCAGGACTCGTCGACGCGTCAGCTGATCTTCGGCATCCCCGAACTGATCACCCACCTCGCCGCGTTCGTCGCGCTCGAACCGGGCGACCTCATCCTGACCGGGACCCCGCCCGGGGTGGGCTTCGCGAAGGATCCGCCGATCCATCTCGCGTCCGGCGATCGAATGGAAGTCGAGATCGACGGCCTCGGCGTCCTCGAGAACACCATGGCCTGATCATGATCCGGATTCACGATCAGTTCTCGATCACCCGTTCACTCGCCTTCATCTTCACCGGAATGACGACCTCCTCGCCATCCCGGATCACCACCATCTCCACCACGTCCCCGGGCTGGTGCTCGCGCAGCCGCGTGACCATGTCCATGACGTCGATCAGATCCTCACCACCCCAGGCGATGATCACGTCGCCGGTTCGGAGACCGGCGGCGCTGGCGCTGGTGTTCTCGCTCACGCCTTCGATCCGCACCCCGGGTTCGTCGCCGCCACCCATGCCGGGTCGGATCCCCAGTCGGACCGGGGCGTAGCCGCGATCGTTCGCATCCGCACCGCCCGGAGTGGGCCGCGGTCGATCCGCTCGTTTGGCGCGGCCGTCGTCGAAGACCAGTTTTTCCGGGTTCGTCGCGAGGCGTTCCGCGACGTCGACCACCAGCTCGACCACCGCCGCCGCCCCCACCGGATTCACGGTCCACCCGTAGTCGCCGGGCTGGTGATACACATCGTGGGTGCCCGTGAAGAAGAACACGACCGGAATCCCGGCGCCGTAGAAACTCGCATGATCGCTCGGACTGCGTCCGCTCGGATCGGCGTGGATCGTCAGGCCGCTTTCCAGGAGGACGGGGCGGAGATCGTCGAGCATGCCTTCGGCACTGCCCACGCCGCCCACCACCACGGTGTCGCTCCGCATGCGTCCGATCATGTCGAGGTTGATCATCGCGTTGATGGAACCGGCCGGCAGCGTCGGATTCTCGACGTAGTGACGGGAGCCGTTGAGCCCCGTCTCCTCGCCGGTGAACGCCATGAAGAGAATCGACCGCAGATTCGCGTCGGCGGCCGCCTCCTCGTATCGGCGACTCAGCAGTTCGCTCGCGATGATCACCCCGGCGGTGCCGCTCGCGTTGTCGTCCGCGCCGGGATGCAGTCGGCCCCGGTTGGTGGGCATCGCACCGAAGGTCCCGAGACCGACATGGTCGTAGTGACCGCCGATGACCACCCACTCGTCCGCGAGATCACCACGGCCACGAAGCACCCCGCCGATGTTCGCGGTCCGGTTCATCCCACCGTCGATCGCGGTCGCGAGTCGGACCTCGGCCTTCGACTCGAAGACAATGCAGCCATGGCCGCCCTCGTCGGCGATGCCGCGAAGCGTCCGCAGGTCACGTCCTTCCGAATCCGCGGTCGAAAACAATCGGCTCGCGACCTCCGGGGTCACCTGCACGACGGGAATGTCGAGTTCATCACCAGCCCGGCTCGCGGCGACGTCCTGCAGGCCGTCCTCCGCGAAGACCGCGCCGGGAGGGTTCACGAGGATGATCCCCGCCGCGCCGCGATCGACCGCGGCCTGCATCTTCGGCGGGATCGCGGCATGGCGACTGAATCGTCGACTGGTGAATCGACTTCGTCCCTCGTCGTCCAACGGTTCGTATCGGAACATCACCACGATCCGACCNGCCAGTTCGTCACCGTTCACGGCATCGTCGGCGAAGCTCGAATAATCGTCGGGTCCGGATTCGATCGCGTATCCGAGAAAGGCCAGCGGCGCCGAGACGTCGGCGGTCCCGGAGTTGCCGAGCACCGTGAATTCCCGTCCGAGCTCGAGCGTCTCGCGGCCTTCGTCGGCGCGATCCCGCTGCATGACCGCCTGCTCGATGGAGGNNCGTCCGCCCGGGAGNTCGAGGTGCTGTCGGTGGCTCGTCCAGGCATCNCCTTCGACGTCCGGATCNGGGAACGCCGGCTCGAGCCCCGCGCGGTCGAACCAGAACTCGACGTAGTCGGCAGCGCGTTCGATGCCGTCGCCTCCGGGTGACCGACCCTCGAAGTACGGGCTCGAGAGGGTCATCACGTGCTGGTACCACGTCCTCGCAATCGGCCCCGCGTCCTCGAAGAACCGGGCGAGATCAGCGGTCTGCGGATCCACGACGACGAAATCGTTCGCGGGTTGGAAGCCGTAGGGATCGACCTTGCCTTCGATGATGCGCAGATCCGCGTCATCCTGGGCGAAGGTGACGCCCGCGATGCCGGAACCGACGATGACCGCAAGAAGTGTGAGACGGGTGAGCTGGCGAGCGACGTGGCTGCGCATGGCGGCAATTCCGCGAAGGGTCGGGCGAGAAAATGAGATGGACATCCGCGATTCTAGGCGACCGTCGACCCGCAAACACGAATTCGAAGATCAACGTTCGAGCGGGAGCAACACGCCACCGAAGGCGGCGAAGGTCACGCGACGTCCGGATTCGGAGTCGACGAGGTCGAACCGACCGCCCGGCCGAGGTTGGTATCGGGGCGGAGATCCGCTTCGGGCCGGGCCCGCGAGCAACCGAACGACTTCGGCGGGCTCGGGAAGTCGGCCCCCCAGGGTCTTCGCTCGATCCGTGATCCCACGCGCGAAGGGGACCAGCTTTCTGACCACGGCCTCGTCGGGATCGTCCATCTGAATGCCCCGGATCGTCGGGTCGAGCGCCCGCTGGTATCCGACGATCATTCGTCCGTCCGCGGCATAGAGATGAATGCCACCCCGCTTCTGATCCACGGCGGTGACCGGTGCGAGATCGTCCGGATCGACCGGCGGACCGATTCGCCAGCGAAGCAGACAGCCGGGCGGGCGAGGAAGCGTCTCGATCGCCAACAACCCCGATGCCGACTCCATGTGACGACGCAGCGACCGGGGCAGGGCTTCGACGATCTCCGCGATCACCGAATCGGGCGGGGTCCGCGGATCCGTGGGATCCACCCCCCGGGCGATGACCGCGGCGACCGCCGATCCGAGGCGGTTGCCCTGCGCGATGATTCCGGCGGGCGGAGGCTTGGAACTGACGAGGTCGAGAAATCCCACCAGGCCACCGAGCCAGCCGGCGAGCACGAAGAATGAAACGATCGTTCCAAGGATCGACCACCTCGGCTGAGGCGATCGGAGCCCCACCAGCCCCATTCCNAGCCCCGCGATGGCGGTGATTCCGGCGGTCGGAATTCCCAGAAGTCCCAGAACGGTCGCGGCTCGGCCCCGCCGAACCTCGATCGGGGTCGGCATTTCCGGTTTCGGTGTCGACACCGTCGTGGAGTCCGGCTCGGAAGGCGATTTCACCATGCGGACCATCTATACTCGACGACCCGGATCCACGTCGATCCGACCTCCATCCCACGCTTCGAAAGTTCGCCGACGCCATGGCCAAGACCACCCCTCAGACGGCTTCGAACCACGCCCGTTCATCGCGCTCACCGACCGATGACTTTCCCCGGCGACACCTGGGCCCCGATGCGGCGGAGACCGCCGAGATGCTCTCGGCCCTCGGGCTCGAACAACTCTCGGATCTGATCACGGAAGCGATCCCCGCCAGCATCCGGGATGGTCGACCGCTCGAACTTCGCGACGACGTGGTGTTCACCGACGCGCGGACCTCCACCCCCGGCGAACAGGAAGCCCTNTCCTTCATCCGATCGCTCGCGGACCAGAACGAAGTCTGGCGAAGCTACATCGGCATGGGCTATCACGGCACCATCACCCCCTCGGTGATCCTGCGGACCGTGCTCGAGAATCCTTGCTGGTACACGCAGTACACGCCGTACCAGGCGGAGATCTCCCAGGGACGTCTGCAGGCGCTGCTCAACTTCCAGACGATGATCGCGGATCTCACCGCGATGCCGATCGCGAACGCGTCCCTGCTCGATGAGGCGACGGCCGCCGCGGAAGCGATGTCGATGTGCGCGACCCAGACCGGACGCAGGGCGTTCTTCGTCGCCGACGACTGCCATCCCCAGACCATCGGCGTCATCGAGACCCGAGCGAAGGGCCTGGGCATCGAAGTCCTCATCGGCAACCTCGCGGCGATCGATCTCGAATCACGCGAATTCGCGGGCGTGCTCGTCCAGTATCCGGCGACGGACGGACGAATCGGTGATCACGGCGATCTCGCGGAACGCGTCCACGCCGCCGGTGCCATGCTCGTCGCCGCCGCGGATCCCCTCGCCCTGACGCTGCTCACTCCGCCCGGAGAGTGGGGCGCGGACATCGTGGTCGGTTCGACCCAGCGGTTCGGCGTCCCCATGGGCCTCGGCGGACCGCACGCCGCCTACATGGCCGTCCGCGAGAAGCTCGTTCGACGGATGCCGGGGCGGCTCATCGGGGTCAGCAAGGACGTCCACGGCGAATCCGCCCTGCGGATGGCGATCCAGACCCGTGAACAACACATTCGTCGCGATCGCGCGACGAGCAACATCTGCACCGCTCAGGTTCTGCTCGCGATCATCGCCGGCTTCTACGGGGTCTACCACGGCCCCGAAGGACTCCGGCACATCGCGACCCGGGTCCGGTCCCTCTCCTGCACGCTCGCGGAAGGCCTCCGCCGACTCGGCCACGTCATTCACGAAGGTCCGTTCTTCGACACCATCCGGGTCCGACCCAAGGGCGGCGTCGATACGGTGCTCGAACGGCTCGCCGCGAAGCGGATCAACGTACGAAACTTCGGCGATGGAAGCCTCGGCATCAGCCTCGACCAGACCGTTCTGGTCGAGGACATCCACGACGTCTGGTCGTGCTTCGGTGCCGACGAGTTCGAAGCGGACGCGGTGCTTGCGGAAGTCGATGCGGATTTCCCCGAGACGGTCGCCCGAACGACCTCCTACATGACGCATCCCGTGTTCCACGACCACCGGACCGAGACCACGCTGCTCCGGTACATCACCGAACTGCAGTCCCGTGATCTCTCGCTGGCCCACACCATGATCCCGCTCGGCTCCTGCACCATGAAGCTGAACGCCGCGAGCGAGATGGTCCCCGTCACCTGGCCCGAGTTCGGGGCGATCCATCCGTTCGCCCCCGAGGGCCAGTGGAAGGGTTACACCGGGCTGTTCGAGTCGTTGGAGTCGTGGCTCTCTGAGATCACCGGATTCGCCGGGGTGAGCCTGCAGCCGAACGCCGGAAGCCAGGGCGAGTATGCGGGCCTGATGACGATCAAGGCGTATCACGAGCATCGCGGCGACCGCAATCGCGACGTCTGCATCATTCCCCTCTCCGCGCACGGCACCAACCCCGCCAGCGCGGTGGTGGCGGGCATGAAGGTCGTCCCGGTCAAGTGCAACGAATCAGGCGACATCGACCTCGATGACCTGCGGGCTCAGATCGAGGCGAACCGTGATCGGCTCGCCGCGATCATGATCACCTATCCCTCCACCCACGGCGTCTTCGAAGCCGAGGTCCGGACGATGTGCGATCTCATCCACGAGGCCGGTGGCCTCGTGTACATGGACGGCGCGAACATGAACGCGATGGTCGGACTGGTCCGGCCCGCCGACATCGGCGCCGACGTCTGCCACCTCAACCTGCACAAGACCTTCTGCATCCCNCANGGCGGNGGNGGCCCCGGCATGGGNCCGATCGGCGTGACNGANGNNCTNNAGCCGTTCCTCNCGAGCCANCCGGTGNTTCGACCCCTCGACGCCGGCGAGTTCGCGATGGGACCGGTCTCGGCGGCNCCGTACGGCTCNCCGAGCATCCTNCCGATCTCNTGGATGTACATCGCGATGATGGGCGGCGAGGGACTGACCCGNGCNACCGAGATCTCGATNCTCAACGCCAACTACATGGCCACCCGNCTCACCGGGCACTTCGACATCCTCTACACCAACGAGAANGGCCGNTGCGCCCACGAGTTCATCGTCGANTGCCGACCNTTCGACAAGTCNGCGGGNATCAAGATCGACGACGTCGCNAANCGNCTCATGGACTACGGNTTCCACGGNCCCACCATGAGCTGGCCNGTNCCCGGAACNCTCATGGTCGAACCCACCGAGAGCGAGACNCAGGCCGAACTCGATCGNTTCTGCGACGCGATGATCTCGATCCGCGANGAGATCCGGGCGNTCGAGGAGGGAACCGCGGATCGCGAGGACAACGTCCTCAAGAANGCCCCGCACTCCCTTCANGCNGTCACCGGCNACGACTGGANNCACCCNTACANCCGGNCTCAGGCCGCNTANCCCGCCGGNTGGCTCAAGGACCGGAAGTTCTGGCCGAGCGTCGGACGGATCGACAACCCCTACGGCGANCGCAACCTGGTCTGNTCCTGTGAAGGCATGGAGTCCTACGCGGAGGGTTGAGCGCACGCCTCCCATCCGGAAGGAACGACGCGTGGCGTGAACCGTTCTCGGCTCGCGTCACGCTTTCATTCGCGGTGATTTCAGGTTTCAACGACAGGGCGGACCCGCCCCGGAATCTCATCCCAGTCCCAGCCAGCCCGACAGCGAGGCGGCGGCGCCGAGAAAGATGAGGAAGCTGATCGAGTCGGTGACCATGGTCAGGAAGATCGTGCTCGCGGTCGCGGGGTCGGCGCCGAGGCGACGCATCAGAAGCGGCAACGCGGTGCCTGTGAAGGTGCCGACGGTCAGCGAGCAGGTCATCGAGATCGCGATGACCACGCCGAGTCGCCAGGTGTCGCTCCCGCTGAACAACGAGATCGCCGCGACGAAACTCCCGACCAGCACGCCGGCGATCATGCCGTTGATCGCACCCACCGCCGATTCGCGCAGGAGCAGTCGCATCGCGATCCGCTCGTTCACCTGATCGAGGACGATGCCCCGCAGCGTCACCGCGAGGGACTGCTGTCCCGCGTTTCCGGACTGATTCGCGATCACCGGCATCAACACCGCGAGGACCGCGATCTCCGCGATCAGCCCCTCGAACTGGAGGACCACCAGGGCGCCGATGGAGCTGGTCACCAGGTTCACGACCAACCAGGGAATGCGGCTCTTCAACTTCGCGCCGGTCGAGGAGAAGACCATCTCCTCGCGACCCGCACCCACCATCAACTGCGCGTCCTCGGTTCCCTCGGCCCGGATCGACTCCAGCACGTCGTCGACCGTGACCACGCCCAGAAGCCGCCGCTCCGCATCGATCACCGGCAACACCAGATATCCGTACTTCTCGAATTCCATCGAGACGGTGTCCCGATCGACGTCCGGGGGAATCGCCGCGACCTCGCGATCGCAGAGGTCGGCGATCCGTTCCGTCGGCCCCGCGATGACCAGGCTCCGCAGGCTCACGATGCCGACGAGTCGGTTCTCGTCGTCGACCACGAAGACGTAGTGCGTCTCCTCCTCCGCCTCCGCCTCGCGGATCGCCCGCACCGCCTCGGTGACCGTCATCTCCTCCCGGATCTTGAGGACGTCGGGCGTCATCAGCCCGCCCGCCGACGCCTCCTCGTAGGCGAGGAGATGCCGGAGCACCACGCGACCCGCATCGGACATCCGGGGCAGAATCGCTTCACCGACCGGATCCGGAGACAGTTGCAGCAGGTCCGCCGCATCGTCGGTCGGCATCGCCTCGATCAGCGCCGCGGCGTAACCGGGATCGTCCCGGACGAGATCCTCCAGCACGCTCACCGCGAGCGGCCCCACCATGTGCGAGAGCGCCTCCGCGGCGTTCTTGATCTCCATCTCCTCGAGCACGTCGGCGGCTTCGCCGTCGACGAGGGTCTCGAGCGTGTCGGCCGCGTCCGCCGGATCCTGCGCCTGCACCGCCGACGCCAGCACCGGCAGGTCGATGGTGTGCTGAAGCAACCGACGAACCCGGTGGTCCTCGGGACTCGCCTCCGCCGGATTTTCGATCACCGTCGAGCGGCGAGCAGCGGAAGTGCCCGCCGAAAGCGGATCCTTCGCGTCGGGATCGGATTCACGGGCGTCGGTCATGCCGCGAGTGTACCCCGCGCGAACGAACGGACCTGCCGACGGACCTTGCCAAAGCGCCTGGAACCGACGACCCTCCACGAATGCCCATCACGACCGTCGATCGCGCCGATGACTCCCGACTGGAGGACTTCCGAGACGTCATGTCCCGGGACGGCCGTGGTCCGGACGGTCGACCCGGCGTGTTCATCGGCGAACAACCCCTGGTGGTCGAGGCCATGCTTGATCGGCCCGGGACCATTCGTCGAATCCTGGTGGCCGAGAACAAGCGGGGCTGGCTCGAGAAGGTGCTCGCGGACCGGGGCGATCCCGATCTGGAGGCGATCGTCGTGCCGCGAGACCTGATGGAATCGACCGCGGGCTTTCCGATCCACCGGGGCATCCTCGCCAGCGGGGACCGCGCCGGGCTCGACGACCGGACCATCGACGAGATCGTCCCCCCGCCGGATCGAACGGCCACGATCCTCGTCTGCGAATCGATTCGCAACATCGACAACATCGGCATGCTCTTTCGAGTGGCCGCCGCGTTCGGCGTCGACGGGGTGCTGCTCAGTCCCGACTGTCACGATCCGCTGTATCGCAAGTCCCTTCGAGTCTCGATCGGGCACGCGCTGCGGATCCCGTTCGCGCGAAGCACCGACTGGTCGACGGATCTCGACCGACTGGGGGCGGCGCACGGACTGTGTCGGATCGGCGCGAGCATCGAAGGGACCCCGGCGACCGACGACGTCGCGGCGACCGGCCCGCGCGATCGGGTCGCCGTGCTGATGGGCAGCGAGTTCGACGGACTCGGACCCGTCGCCACGAAAGCCTGCGACCGCCTCGTCCGGATCGCCATGGCTCCGGGCGTGGATTCCCTCAACGTGGCGGTCGCCGCGGCCATCCTGCTCGATCGCCATTCGACGGCCGACCGACGCTGAACACCGCCCGCCGTCTTTAAACGCCGGTGCCCCCGGAAAATCCGCACGCCGGCGACGGACCGCCGAACCGGGATCGCCGGGGGGCGTAGACCCCATGCGAACGGAAGTTTCACGTCGGCCCTCACCGACCGCGCCGATCGCAAACCATCTCGCGGTACCGTGATCGAAGCCGATCCCGGCACGCGCCATCGTGGCGCACTCCGCGTCCCCCAGCCTCTCCCGAACAGGAGTCAGATCAATGCACGATTCCAGAACCCACGGCGAGGCGTACCGCACCCCGAAGCGTGGAGGACTGCTCGTCCTCGCCGCGCTCGCGGGGCTCGCGGCGGCGCCGACCCTTCTGGCGGCCGACACCATCACCTTCACCGATCCCGGAACGCGTGCCGGCGCCGACCTCGCGGCACCGATGACGCTTTCCAAGGCGTTCCGCCACGTGGCGACCACTCTTCGTCCCAGCGTGGTCCAGATCATCTCGATCGATCATCCCCCGTACGCGAATCGAGGCGGCGCGGCGCCGCGAGCGGGTGGCGACCGGATTCCCGAGCAGTTCCGGGATCTTCTGCCCCCGAACCGTCCCGCACCACCCTTGAACGAACGCGGTGGTCCCGACCGCATGGGTCAGGGCACCGGCGTGATCGCCAGCACCGACGGACTCGTGGTCACCAACAACCACGTGATCGCCGGCGCGGACGAAGTCCGTGTCGTGCTCCACGACGGTCGAGAGACGACGGGCACGATCATCGGCGCGGATCCCGCCACCGACCTCGCGGTTCTTCGCATCGAGGCTTCGGATCTCGTGGCCGCGAACTTCGGCGACAGCGACGAGTCCCAGGTGGGCGACTGGGTCGTCGCACTGGGCAGTCCATTCGGACTGAGTCAGACGGTCACCGCGGGAATCGTGAGCGCACTCGGACGGGAAGGCGTCGGCCTCGCACGCTTCGAGAACTACATCCAGACCGATGCCGCGATCAATCCCGGCAATTCGGGTGGACCGCTCGCGAACATCCACGGCGAGGTCGTGGGGATCAACACCGCGATCTCGAGCGCCACCGGCGGCAACGACGGCATCGGATTCGCGATCCCGAGTCGCATGGTCGGCCGGATCGTCAACGACCTGGTCGATGACGGGACCGTCCAGCGGGGATGGCTCGGGGTGAACATCCAGCCGCTGGATCCCGAGCTCGCCGCGACGTTCGGGCACGACGCCCGGACCGGTGTCCTGGTCGCCGGCGTGGTGGAGGGGACGCCCGCGTCCGATGCGGGGCTCCGTCCCGGCGACATCATCCTCGACATCGACGGACTTCGAACCGACACCCCCGCAGGTCTCGCCCGACGCATCGCGGACTTCGCGCCCGACACCGAAGTCACCATCGAGTTCCTTCGAGACGGTGACGCGCTGAGCCGGGTGGCTCGACTCGGGACCCGTCCCGGCGAAGGGGGGCGGCCCGCCGCCACCACGCCCGCCGCGAACGCCGGACCTCGGCTGGGCCTCGAACTCGCACCGCTCGACGACGCGTCCCGCGAGGAGGCTTCGCTGACCACTCGTGACGGATTGTTCGTCCGAGGCGTGCAGGCGGACGGTCCGGCGGCGGCCGCGGGGATCGAACCCGGCGATGCGATCCTCCAGATCGATGGGGCTTCCGTGACCTCGCTCCAGTCCTTCCGGGCCGCTTTGGAGGCGGCCGGACCGGCGAAGCGGATTCGATTCCTCGTCGAACGGTCGGGAATGACCCGGTTCGTCATCGTCAGGACGGGCGACTGACCGGCGTCCGAAAACCCGGACCAGCAACGATCCGACCTCCCGCACCAACGTGGTGTGGGACACCGGGACCACGGTGGGCGCCCCTCCGCCGTGGTCCCCCTTTTTATTTTGGCCCTGGGATCCACTCCTCCTTTCCGGAACAGTCCCTTCCTGATCGAGTCGAACCTATGCTGTCGGGTCCGCCGCACGGCAAGGCCCGGCCCGCCCGAACGACGAGTGATCATCTCCATGTCTCCAAAGAACATCACGGCCACCGAAATCAACGACGACTTCGACGTGCGCTTCACGCATCGGCTGATCTTCGATCGAGACGTGCTGGCCATCGACAACCCGACCATCGACCGGATCTTCGCGGACGCTCCGACGGATGAACCCCGGGCCGGCATGATCGTCGCGGTGGACGCCGGCCTCGCGGCGAAGACCCCCGGCATCCACGATGCGATCCGCGGGCGATTCGACCGGCCGCATCTCCCCGACGTCCGCGAGATCCTCGAAGTGCCGGGCGGCGAGGCCGCGAAGAACGATCCCGCCGTGATCGACCGCATGCTCGACGCGATCGAACGACACCGCATCGACCGACGGTCGTACGTCGCGGTCTTCGGCGGAGGCGCGGTCATCGACGCAGTGGGCTTCGCGAGCAGCACCGCACACCGCGGCGTCCGCCTGATCCGGTTCCCGACCACCGTGCTGGGCCAGCTCGACGCCGCGATCGGCGTGAAGAACGGCGTGAATCGATTCGGAAAGAAGAACTTCGTCGGCGCCTTCGACGTGCCCGTGGCGGTGATCTGCGACGAACGAATGCTGGAGACCCTCGGCGACCGGCGCTGGTCCGAGGGCTTCAGCGAAGCGGTCAAGATCGCCTGCCTGCAGGACGCGGCGTTCTTCGGCGAAATCGAAGACGCGGCGGATGGAATCCGTGAACGCGATCTGGACGTCTCCCGCCCCGTGATCCATCGGTGCGCGGAGCTTCACCTCCGACACATCGCGAACAGCGGCGATCCCTTCGAACGGCGCGAGGCCCGGCCCCTCGATTTCGGTCACTGGTCGGCCCACCGACTCGAGTCGATGAGCGATTTCGAACGCTCCCACGGGGAGGCGGTCGCGATCGGCGTCTGCCTCGACGCCGCCTACTCCCATGTCGACGGACGCCTCGACCGTGGATCACTCGACCGCATCGTGGACACGACGGTGCGGCTCGGCCTGCCCGTCTTCGACCCCCTGCTTCTGGATACCGGGCTGATCGAGGGCCTCGAAGAGTTCCGCGAGCACCTCGGCGGCCGGCTCACGGTCACCCTGCTCGAGGGCATCGGGCACGGCGTGGACGTCCACGAGATGGACCTCGACCGCCTGCGTCGTTCGATCGCCCACCTCGAGTCGAACGCCCCGGCTTGAATCCCCGTGGTGGCGACGGCGGACCGGGGCTTCCGGCCGCGGTCGCCGTTCCGAGTGGATTCCTCCCGATCTTCGACGTCGGATCATGGCCGACCACGCCGTCTCCCGACGGCGGTTGCGCCGTTCGCGGCTAGACTCTGGACATGTCAACCAGCCCCCCGCCACTCCCGTTGAATCGGCGCGAAGTCGTCGACCGCTACTTTCTCGAACACCGGGCGAAGGTCCTCGACGTCGCGGCGTTTTTCGACCGGGTCGACCGGGCGACCCCGGGCGACGATGCGACCGAGGACTTCCGACTGACCGGCCTCCGCGCCGCGATCGAGCTGATGCTGGACGGGGAGCCCGGCCGGACCGGACGGATCCTCGCCCTGTTGAGCGACACCACGGATCAGCCGATCGACGTCGCCCCGGGAAAGGGCGCGTCCGGCGCCTGGGAAGGGTTCCGTCCCGATGAAGCGAGCCAGGGAGGACGAGGCTGATGTACATCGATCCGCACGTCCACATGGTGAGTCGCACCACCGACGACTACCAGCGCATGGCGCTCGCCGGCTGCGTCGCGATCACCGAGCCCGCGTTCTGGGCGGGCTACGACCGCTCGAGCCCGAAGGGCTTCCACGACTACTTCTCGGTGCTCACGGACACCGAGCCGCAGCGTGCCGCCCAGTACGGCATCGCGCACCACACCTGGCTGTGCATCAACCCCAAGGAGGCGGAGGATCCGGTCTTCGCCCGAGAGGTGATCGACATCATCCCCGAGTTCCTCGAACGTGAGAACGTCCTCGGAATCGGGGAGATCGGGCTGAACAAGAACAGCCGGAACGAACTCGAGATCCTCGAGGCCCATCTCCAGCTGGCCGCGGATCACAACCAGATGGTGCTCGTCCACACTCCGCACCTCGAGGACAAGCGCAAAGGCACCCGTCTGATCATGGACGCCATCAAGAATCACGGCGTGATCGATCCGAACCGGGTGCTCATCGACCACGTCGAGGAACACACGGTCAAGGAGGTCCTCGACCGCGGGTTCTGGGCGGGCATGACCCTCTATCCCGACACCAAGTGCACCCCGCAGCGGGCCGCCGACATCTTCGAGATGCACGGCACGGACCGCCTCTGGATCAACTCCGCCGGCGACTGGGGTCCGAGCGACCCGCTGGCGGTCCCGAAGTGTCGCGACGAGATGCGACGTCGCGGGCATCTCGAGGCGACGATCCGAAAGGTCTCCTTCGACAATCCGCTGGAGTTCCTCTCCCAGACCGGACGTTTCAAGATCGAGGTCCAACCGACCCGATGACCGACTGGCTTCCGACCTACTGCACCAACGTGCACGCGGGCCGCGACCTCGCGGAGACCGAGGCGAATCTCGATCGGTTCGCCCCGCGGATCCGTGAGCTGGTCGCCGGCGACGAGCACCCCGACGCCCCGCTCGGACTCGGACTCTGGCTTTCCGCCTCGGCCGCCCGCGAACTCCGCGGGTCGGGCGGCGCGAAGGACTTCCGGAATCGCCTGCTCGACCGCGGTCTCCGAATCGTGACCTTCAACGGATTCCCTTTCGGTGACTTCCACGCCGACGTGGTGAAGCACGCGGTCTACGAACCCCACTGGGCCGATCCGCGGCGGCTCGCCTACACGCTGGACCTCGCCGAACTGCTCGTCGACCTGCTCCCCGACGACGTCGCCGAGGCGTCGATCTCGACGCTGCCCATCGGGTGGCGCACCGCATTCACCAACGAGGGATGCGGGTGCTCGTTGGGCATGGCCGCCGCGCAACTCGTCGAAGCCGCGAAGGGACTCCGCGCGATCGAGGACCGGACCGGCACCTGCATCCATCTCGACCTCGAGCCCGAGCCCGGTTGCGTGCTCGACACCAGCCGCGACGTCGTCGACCTCTTCGAAACCGCGTTCCGACCGTCGGACGACGTCGACCACCGTCGGTACCTCCGGGTGTGCCACGACGTCTGCCACGCCGCGGTGATGTTCGAGCCGCAGACCGCGGCGCTGCGGAACTACCGCGAACACGAGATCGAGATCGGCAAGATCCAGGTCTCCTCCGCGATCGAGATCGACTTCGACGCGATCGAGGACGACGACGAACGGGACCGGACCCTCGCCGCCTACCGCGACTTCATCGAGCCTCGTTATCTCCACCAGACGACGATCCGATCCGGTGACGAGACTTCACGCGACGTGGAATTCTTCGAGGACCTCGGAAGCGCGATCTCGAATCGAGCCGAGGATCGAGTCGCCGCCGGTACCTGGCGAACCCACTTCCACGTGCCCATCTTCACGCAGGGCATGAACGGCTGGTCGAGCACGCGGCCCGAGATCGAACGATGCCTCGCATCGTTTCCGGGCGATGGACCGCTGCCCACCATCGAGGTCGAAACCTACGCGTGGGAGGTCCTGCCCAACTGCCTGTACGCGGGCGACGAGGGGCTCGCCAGCGGCATCGCCGAGGAACTGCGCTGGCTTCGCGATCTGGTCCGATCCGTTCACGGGAAAGACGCGCGATGAGGGCCTGGCTCGAGGTTCTTCGCATCTCGAACCTGCCCACCGTCTGGACCAACGTTCTCGTGGGCGTCGTGCTCTCGATCGCGATCGCTCGACCCTCGGATCCAAGTCTCGTCGCCGTGTTCGTCGCGATCGCCGCCGGCTCCTGTCTCTATCTCGCCGGCATGGTCTTCAACGACGTCTTCGACGTCGAGATCGACCGGCGCGAGCGACCCGGAAGACCGATCCCTTCGGGACGGATCAGCCGCGGCGCCGCGATCGCGTTCGGAACGGTCCTGCTCGGGATCGGCGTGGGGCTTCCTTGGATGCATGGCATCATCGCAGGAAGCGTGGCCACGGCCATCGGGTTGATGCTGCTCGCCTACGACGCGCTGCACGCCCGTACGGCGTGGAGCGTCCTCCTGATGGGCGGCTGTCGAGCCGGCCTCTACATCCTCGGCATGGCGTGCCTCAACGAGCCCCGCGGCGTTCCCGCCGACGACGGCCTGCTGATTGCGGTGATCATCGGCGGCGTCGCCGCGATCCACGTCGCCGCGTTCAGCATGGTGGCCCGCGACGAGGTGACGTCGTCATCGCGGTGGAAATGCCCCCGATGCGGATATCCGATCGCCGAGAATTCCGACATCTGCACGGAGTGCGGAACCGCCTGCGACGCCGACAGCATCGTGGCGATCACCACCGAACGGCTCGGGAAACGAAGGGGTTGGTACGGAACCGCCACCCTGATCCTGCTCGCGCCGTTCGGCTTGTTGCTCATCCTCACCCTGATGCTGGGACCGCCGCGAAACGGAGGCCTGTTCCTGTCGACGGTCATCATCGGAAGCATCGGAATCGGTGCCTACCTCGTGAACTCGACTCGGCACCTCGCCCGGTATCCGGAAGCGGTCGGTCGTTTCGTACTGAGGTCCATCGCGGTGCTCACCCTCTTCGATGCCTGCATCATGGCGTTCTTCTGGGCCGCGAGCCCGACCGCCGACGCCCGGTTCGTCGCCGGCATCGGGGTCCTCGTCGCCATCGCCTGTTTCTCCCTGGTTCGATGGTCCCATCGACGGATCGCGGGGACCTGAGGGAACAAGGCCCGGATCCGTATGATCGGAGCCATGGGCCCACGGTTCGATCCCAGTCCGGTCGCAAGTCTTCCCATCACCTGGGCGAACGTGCTCACGGGCGTTCTGCTCGCGTCGGGAATCCAGGGTTTCATCGACTGGGTCGCGACGCTGCTGGTGCTCTCGGCCGCGACCCTTCTCCATCTCGGCGACGTCCGCACGCCCCGGGTCGGAACGGAGGACCCATCCTTCGTCTCAGGTCGCGGATTCCTGCTGATCGGCGCCGGCACCGTGGTCGCGTGGCTGATCCGTCCCGAGTGCGGCGTCGTCGCGATGATCTTCGCGGTCATCATGATCCTCGACGATCTGCGAGGCCGCCGCGGCCTCGCGGCCATTCTCGCATTCGCGACCCGACGAACCACGATCTACGCCCTCGGCTTCGCGGCGGCCATCCCGCAACCGCTCGACGCGCTTCTCGGCACCGGCGGCGCCGAGTTCCTCATCGCCTGTCTTCTCCTCACGGTGATCCACATCCACCTGGTGAGCGCCGGCTTCGTGGCGTGGGGCCGGTTCGACCCGACCTCCCCGACCTGTCCCGAATGCCGACACCAGGTGCTCGAAGACCAGTCGACCTGCCCCGAATGCGGTTCGCCGTGTGGAGCCGAATTCCGAGCGGAACCCGTCAGGGTCACGCAGGGACGCTATCGAGGCATGCCGCAACGCGTCGCCTACGTGCTTTTGATCCCCTTCCTCGGTTGCAGCGGCCTCGTCGGCCTGCTGCTCCCGACGCCACCCGCCGGGCTCGACCGCGGTCAGGCCATCTACGCGATCGTCGTGTCGGTCTTCACGTGCATTGCCCTTGCAATCATGCTTCGTCGTGCGATTCGAGATCTCGCCGACCTTCCCGATCGGCTCCAACGGTACTTGGCTCGGTCGATCGCGGTGATGGCCCTCTTTGATGCAGGGCTGATGGCACTCACCGAAGTTCGTTTCGGCGGCATCGCGCTCGGCGGCGCCTTCCTGTGCATCACGGCGATGTTCGTCACCGATCGCTGGTGGAACCGGCGAATTCCGACCTCCTCGCCCGGGTGATCGTCCCGAACCGGGGACGAGTACGATTCACACATGCCCCGTCGCATCGCCCTCATCGATCTGGTCGGTCTCTCCCCCGCGCTGATCGGTCCGCACACCCCGGCCATCGCGTCCTTCGCCCGCGAGAAGGGCGGCGTTCGGACGATGCGCCCGACCCTGCCCGCGGTCACCACCAGCGTCCAGACCTCGATGCTCACCGGCGTCGGCCCCGCCGAGCACGGCATCGTCGGCAACGGCTGGATGGATCCCGAATCCGGCGAAGTCGCGCTCTGGAAGCAGTCCGACGGACTGGTCCAGGCCGCACGTCTCTGGGACACCGCGCGACGTCGTGATCCCGACGTCACCTGCGCTAACATCTGCTGGTGGTACGCGATGCACACCAGTTGCGACACGGTCGTCACGCCGCGGCCGATCTACAAGGCTGACGGACGCAAGATCCCGGACTGCCTGACCGAGCCCGCCGATCTCCGCGACCGACTGACGCGGGCCCTCGGCCCGTTCCCGCTCTTTCGCTTCTGGGGACCCGCGGCCGACATCAGCAGCACCCGGTGGATCGCGGACGCGGCGATCAAGGTCGAGCGCGACACCACGCCCACGATCGCGCTGGTCTACCTCCCCCACCTCGACTACGGACTCCAGAAGCTGGGACCCGACCATCCCGAGATCCCGCAGCATCTCCGCGAACTCGACCACGAAGTCGCCCGGCTGCTCGAGCACTTCACGAGTCGCGGCGTCGAACCGATCCTGGTGAGCGAGTACGGGATCGTTCCGGTCACCGACGCGGTGGCCCCGAACCGGATCCTGCGGGACGCCGGACTCCTCTACTGGCGGGAGGAAGAGGGCCGCGAGATGGTCGACCCCGGCACGTCGGACGCCTTCGCGGTGGCGGATCACCAGGTCGCCCACGTCCGACTCGGCCGGGGCGGACTCGCCCGCCGGGACGAGATCGCCCGACTGCTTGCCTCCACGCCCGGGGTCGCCGAAGTCCTGGAGGGCGAAGCCCGCGCCGCCGCCGGACTCGATCATCCCCGGGCCGGCGACCTGGTCCTGGTGTCCGACCGCGATCGCTGGTTCACGCACGACTGGTGGCACGACGACGCGAAGATGCCCGACTTCCAGCGCACCGTCGACATTCACCGCAAGCCGGGCTACGACCCCCGCGAACTCTTCGTCGATCCAGCGATCCGATTCCCGAAGCTCGCGATCGGTTCACGGCTCATCCGAAGAAAGCTCGGCTTCCGGACGCTGCTCGACGTGATCGCGACCGATCCCACGCTGGTCCGCGGCTCCCATGGTCGCATCGACCAGGGCCTCGGCTGGGACGGCGTCCTCGTCGCCGACGCCGCGGCGAACCTCGACGACGAGGCGGATGGGCGCGTTCCCTGCACCGCGGTTCGCGATCTCGCCCTCGGGACCATGTTCGGATGAGCAAGCTCGCTGGTCGTTCGGACCGGCGCCTCTCCCGAGGAAGCGGCTACCCTCGGGGCATCATGTCACGCACCCTCGCCATCGTCCTGCTCATCCCGTGCCTCCACGTGCTCGCCGACCGGGCCACGCTTGCGGATCCGCCGCCGGTCATCGCCGATTTCGAGGACTTCCTCGTCATCGAACCCGTCGGGAAGGGTGGTCGATCACCAGTCCACACCGACGCGATCGAGGCGGCCATCGTGGATGGATCCTGGGCAACGCCGGAGGGCGGCGACGCGGTTCTAGTCGGACGGATTCCGCGGATCTGGCAGTCCGCCTCCGCGGGCGAGGGCGGCTGGCTCACCGATGACGCGCTTCGCGGGGGCTACGCGCTGGTCACCGTCGACCGCGACGTGGCGGGTCCCGCGATTCTCGAAGCCCGTGGCCACTCCATGGTCTACGTCAACGGCGCACCGCGACCGGGTGATCCCTACGCCAACGGTTCGCTGCGGCTCCCGGTGATGCTCGAGGCGGGCGAGAACGAGTTCCTCTTCAAGGTCGGACGGGGCCGCGTGAAGGCGCGACTGGTGGACGTGCCGCGGACCGAAGCCGGCGTCGCGAAGACCTTCTTCTTCACCGGCGCGGACGATACGGTCCCGAATGCGGTGGTCGGCGTCCCCCTCGATACGTACGCCGGCGTGGTGATCGGGAACCTCGGATCGAAGTGGATGCCCGATCGATCCATCCTCGTGACCGGCCCGGGCGGCGAAACGGCGACCAGCGCGATGCCCGCGATCCCCCCGGGATCGGTCCGGAAGGTCCCGATCCGGCTCGTGTCGGCGGCCGTGGAGACTCCGGGCGTCGCGACCTTCCGCGTGGAGATCGTGGATCCCGGTTCCGTCGAACCGGTCGACGTCCGCACCCTCGACGTCAAGGCCGTCGAACCGTCGGCCCCCCGGCGAGTGACCTTCCGGAGCGAGATCGACGACTCCGTCCAGTTCTACGGACTGGTCCCGAGCTCCACGGTGCCTCGCGAAGGCGATCCTTCGGGCGGTCCCGGGCTCATCCTCACCCTTCACGGTGCCGGCGTCGACGCCCGTCGCCAGGCCGCCGCGTACGCCCCGAAGGACTTCGCGCACGTCGTGGCGCCGACCAACCGACGCAAGTTCGGTTTCGACTGGGAGGACTGGGGCCGGCTCGACGCGATGGAAGTGCTCGACCACGCCCGACGGACGCTGGGCACCGATCCAGATCGCCAGTGGGTCACCGGACACTCCATGGGTGGGCACGGAACCTGGCAGGCCGCGGCCCACTTCCCCGACCGTTTCGCGGCGGCCGCGCCGAGTGCCGGCTGGATCGCGTTCCACACCTACGGCGCAGACCGGATCGAAGGGGACGACGATCCGCATTCGATCGAGTCGATCATGGCGCGGGCGGCCAATCCGAGCGACACCCTCCTGCTCCGGGACAACCTCGACGAACTCGGGATCTACGTCCTTCACGGTGACGCCGACGACAACGTCCCCGTCGATCAGGCCCGGACCATGCGACGGTCCCTCGCCGAGTCCCATCCCGACTTCGCCTATCACGAGGAGCCGGGCGCCGGACACTGGTGGGGAAATCGCTGCGTCGACTGGCCGCCACTGATCCGGTTCCTTGAGGACCGCTCGATCGATCGGGATCGGAATCGGTTTCGATTCACCACCGTCTCGCCGGGCATCAACGCCGGAGGCGACTGGTTCCGAATCGCCCAGCAGCAACGCGCGAACGCGCCGTCCCGGGTGCGGGGAACGCGGAATGACGAAGAGGGCCGCATCGAAATCTTCACGGAGAACGTGGCCCGCCTCGAGCTCGATCTCGACGACCGCGCGCCCGCCTGGACGGTGATGATCGACGGCGAACAGGTCGGCCCGGACGCGAAACTGGATCTCCTCAACGGCCGCGGTGCGCCCGCGTTCTACGACCGGACCCCCGACGGCTGGCGGCGCCGCGGCGTCATCAACCCGCGGGCGAAGCGGCCGGAACGGAACGGTTCGTTCAAGGACGTGTTCCGTCATCAGCCGATCCTCGTGGTCGGCACCATGGGAGACGAGGAGGAGGACCGAGTCACGCTCGCGAAGGCCATCCACGATGCCGAGGCGTTTCTCTACCGTGGAAACGGCGTGCTCGACATGATTCTGGACGTCGACTTCGACCGTGAGCAGCATCCCCGGCGGAACGTGATCCTCTACGGAAACCAGAAGACCAATGCCGCATGGTCGCAGTTGCTCGCGGACGATCCGCTCGAGATCGATCGCACGGGAATTCGCTTCGAAGGGCTCGAAGTGACGGGGGACGATCTCGCGGTGCTCGCGATCCGCCCTCGGCCCGACTGGGCGACCGTCTCGGTCGGCGTCGTCGCGGGAACAGGGATCGCCGGCATGCGGCTGACCGAGCGGATTCCGATCTTCCAGAGCGGCGTGCACTATCCCGATCTCGTGGTCTTCGGGCCGGAGTCGATCGAACCGAAGACCGCGGGACTGCAAGGCGTCCGGGCCGCCGCGTTCTTCGACCACGACTGGTCGCTCGGCGACGATCACGCGGTCCGCGAGACGCCGAAGGACGAGTGAATCCGAGTCGATGCCCGCTTTCGATTCAGGCCGAAATGCAAGACGCCCCCGGAATGTTCCGGGGGCGTCTTCGATGGTCGAACATGGAACGGGTCAGCTCTTGGGACCGGCCTTGGTCCGCATCTTGGGGAACGCCGCAAGGACCTTCTGAGGCCCGACGTAGCTCTGCCGGTTCTTCGGGGTGTACTTCCCGTCGGTCTCGTAGGACCCCTTCATGGCCACGTCGTCCTCACCGAGCACGACGAGATTCGGAATACCGCTGCCACCGTAGGTCTGCTTGATCTTGCGAAGCCCGGGCGCGCCGTACGGGACCGCGTAGAACGGCATGTCGTACTTCTTCATGTATCCCTGATGCGCCGACGCGTTTCGATCCGACGTCACGACCACGATCGCGAAGTCCTTGGCGTCGGGGTTCGCCTTCGCGAACTTCACCAGGGCGGGCGTGAACTTGCGGCAGGGAGGACACCAGCTCGCCGTGAAGTACAAGAGGACGAATTTCTTTCCGGCGATGACGTCCTTCGTGTTCACGAGGGTTCCGTCCTTGGTCTCGAGCTTGTCGCCGAACATGCTCATGATCCTCGCGTGAGCGCCGGCGTCCGCGGTCTTCGAATCGGCGGCGGTCGGCGCCTTCGCGGGCGGCGGAGACAGTGTCGGCTTCGCGGCGCCGTCCTGGGAGGCGATGCAGAGCGATGAGATGGCGAGCGTGATGCTGGCGAGGACGGTTGACATCGGGATGGACTCCGTTCGAGGTTGATGCTGCGTTCCGACTCACGATACGGCAAATGCCCGCGCGAATCGAGCATCCCCCACCGAACCGCGGATTCGGATCGAAATCAGGACACCGACGGATCCAGATCACGCCGTGGCCCCGCACCGCGTGACGCCATCGGCGTCGTCGAGGCCTCCGGGTCCGAAGCCGCCCACTCGATCCACTCGTCCACCGCGGCCTGCATCGATTCCAGGTCGGCCGCGGTCCGGATCGACTCCTTCAGCGACTTCACGTGGCCCATCGACTTCCCGTACCAGGAGATCCGCTGCCGCATCAGCTCCGCAGCGCCGCGAACATCGAGATGGTTGGCGCAGAGATCGATGTGACGACGGATCGTCAAGATCTTCTCGTGCAGGGTCGGTTCGGCCCGCGCCGCCTCCCATCGATGCCGGTCGTTGACGTCGGAGGATGCATCCCCGAGCCCCGCGAGTCGGATCGCGGCATCCGCCTGACGGAAGAGCCAGGGGGCGCGAATCGCGGCCCGGGCGATCATCACCCCCGCGCATCCGCTGTGTCGAATGAGTCGGACCGCATCGTCGG
>NZFT01000102.1 GCA_002690755.1 Phycisphaerae bacterium | reverse complement strand
GGAGAGCGTCGGTGGTGGCACCAGCGGACCGACCGCCAAGCCTCTGGCGGCTCTGGAAGGCGTCGCAGACCCGCTTGAAGGGCGCGGCACAAAGGCGGCGCCGACCGCGATGATCTGTCGAACGCCCGGGAGCGGACTGGATTCGTCGCGGGCCTTCTCGTTCGGGCGTCGAACGTCGGCGGTGAACTCGACGTCGATGACGTCCACGGGATGTCCGACCTCCCGCGCCGCGCCATGGACCGCCGCCTCGATGTCACCCTGGATCTTGTCCTTCATGGGGCAGGCGGGGGTCGTGAGTTCCACGGTGATCATCACCCGCGGGCCGTCGACGTCGTGCCGCTTGACCATGCCGAGCGTGACGAGGTCCTTCCCGAGATCGGGATCGCGAACGGTGCGAAGGGCGTTGAGAATGTGTTCTGGTGTGAGGGCCATCGGGTCGCCTGATTGGAGGAGCGAAGGGCTCCCGCGTCGGGAAGGGTGGGTTCAAGGTCCGGGAACCTTCTGGTTCCGACCGGGCGGTACAACGATCTCACCTCCCGGGGGAGGTCGGTCGATCATGATACGACGAGCCGCGTCGTCGGCATGGTCGTTTCGCGGCATCAGCGTCGCGAGTTGCAACCGGCTCCGATCTCGGCCGTTTCCTTCGAGTCTCGGCCACGTTCGAACGTCCCAGGGAATCCACCGGCATGAATCGACTCCGCTCAACGTCATTTCTCCTGATCGCCCTTCTCGCGATTCTCGGGGGCGATTCCGTCCTCTCGGCGACGCCGCCCAAGGGCGAGGAATCGGTTTCGGGATCCAAGGGCGGCGATGCGGGTAATCCCGCGCGGGCCGCTGGATCGACGAAGCGGACCGTCGACCCAATTCGGAGCGGGGTCTCCGAGGTGGGCTGGCTCGACGCGCTGCGGCATGTGCAGGTCACGGAACTTCAAGCTCCCCTGATCACGAGGATGGTCCGCGCCTATCTCGATCAGTCCAGGATCTGGCGAGCGTCCATGGGGCTCGAGCTCGACATGGTCGTCGCCGAGGTTCGACGGATCCGGGAGGCCGGCGGCGACATTCCTCCGGAACTGACGACCCGTGTCCGCATGATTCGGGGTGCGATGCCGAAGTGGGGAGGAACCCAGAAGGCGATCATCGCGGAGTTGACGCCGACCCAGGTGGAGTCGCTGCTTCTCGAGATCGACCGGGTCAAGGCGAAGCAGCGAGCCGAGCGTGCGGCGGAGAACCGTCGGAGAGGGACGCGGGATTCGAAGAAGACGAAATCCGACGGCGACGCCGGTCGAGCCGCGGGGGGGAGCACCGCCGTCGGTGCCTCCGCCGTCGATGCGAAGCCGGCTTCCCCGAAACCCTGGAGTTTCGTCCAGGCGGAGCAGCCGACGCCACCGGATTCGAGTGGTGAATCGGAGACCGGCGAGCGGACGGAAGGATGATCGAGCTCCGAATCGCAATCTGCTTCCTCGGACATCCCGGCTGAAATGAACGACCGCCCCGGTTCGAACCGAGGCGGTCGTCGTCTCATCCTGCGATGTGCGGGCTCAACCGCCGCCGGCGACGATGATGTCGTCGTATTCCCGGATGACCGTCGGGGTGCCGTTCGCCGCACTGCTGACGATGTCGGTGACGGGGCTGCTCGGTCCGCCCGGGCCGTCCTCCACGCTGAAGAACACCCCGTCGTTTCCGGCGGAAATCACGATGTATTCGCCTCGGGGCGCCCCGGACTGGGGTTGGCGGGCGGCGCCGATCGCGGGGGTTCGCAGGATCTGGGCGAAGGTGTCTTCGAGCGGTGTCGCCGAACTGGTGGTGCTCTTGTTGATGATGCTGCCGCCGGTGTTGTCGGCGGTCTGGTCCTGGGCGAGATCACCCAGGGCGGTCGCATTGAGGACGCGGGCCTGACTCGCGAGGGAGAACTGCGTCGAGCGCACGTCCTGGCCGACCATCGGACCGTTGGCACGGAGTCGGCGGGCATACATGAGCGGGTTGCCCCACGAGTCGAGGACGGTCGGGAGGAATCTGATCTCCTCGAGCACCGCGCTGTCGTCGGCGTCGTACTTGACCGCGGCGAACTGGGAGCCCTTCGGACTGAAGAAGGGGGCGTACCGCTTGCCCTGGACGAACGGGCCGTCCCCGACGGCGCCGGCGTAGACCGCGATGTCGAAGTTGCCGTTCGGACCGTTGAAGGTGATCACCGTGCCCTGCTGGCCGGGTTCCTCGGGATCGAAATCGATGCTCGAGAGGTTGTCGTAGGCGACCCCGTTGATGTAGATCGGAAGTTCGTCGCCGCGAACCGCACCGCCGGCGAGATGAAGCACCGCGTTCTCCATCGGCGAGATCAGCGGGTCGGCGGCGAGCACCTCCTCGGGCACGATGCCCGGGTAGTAGCCGAACTGCTGGGCGAACGCATCGCACGCCTTGGCGAACTCCTCCATGACGGAGGTCGTTTCGGTGACGCGAGCCTTCTCCCGGACCTTGCCGAGGGCCGGCAGGAGGATTCCGATCAGGAGGGTGATGATGCCGATCACGACAAGCAACTCGGTGATCGTGAAGGCTCGACGAAGAAGGGAGCGATGGGGAGTGCGGCTCATGCGAATCCTCGGCTGGTTACCGACCGATGGGCGGACCGATCACGTCCGATCGAACGTCGACCGGACTGCCTCGACGACGATGTCGAGGCCATGGACTCAACTCGATGGGTTCTGCGGACCAATGGTCGGCCGAGCAGTCCGCGCGGCGACCCCAGAGGCGGGATCGGATCCTCGCCACGCTCGTCCGAGAGAAGCATACGTTCTCGGGTGCCGGTGGAGTTGCGTGAACGGGCCCCATTGCTGGGAATCGTTGATCCGCCTCATCCACCGGGCACGCTTTCGGACCCCTCGACGCCCGAATCCGGCCTTGCTCGTAATTGCCGCAGGCCCTCGTAGACCACCACGGCGACGGCGGTGGCGAGATTCAGGCTTCGAATTCCGGGGGCGTCGATCATCGGAAGCGTGAGGACGCGATCCGCGCCGTGGGTCGCTTCGAAGTGACGGGTGAAGTCGGGGCCGACCCCCTCGCTCTCGCGTCCGAAGATCAGCCGATCCCCGGGGCGGAAGGTCGCATCCCAGATCGGCCGGCCTCGGCGGGCGGTGAGCAACCACGACCCGCCACCGACGGCCTGCTCGCAGTCGGTCCAGGAATCGTGCTCGACGCAGTCCACGTGGGCCCAGTAGTCCAGCCCCGCCCGACGCAGGGCCTTCTCGCCCATGTCGAAGCCGATCGGATGGACGACGTGAAGCCGACAGCCGGTGGCCGCGGCGGTCCGGCCGATGTTGCCGGTGTTGTTCGGGATCTCCGGGTTCAGGAGGACGATCTCGAAGTTGGGATGGGGGCCCGGTGCTTGCATCGTGAAGGCCGTGCGGTTCGAGGCGTGGTGTCGGTCGGTTGATCGACGTCTTCATCGACTCGATCATCGAGGTCCCAGCATACGCCACCGGCGACGGCCGTCAGGCGGCCGTCAGCGTCTCGTGGCCCCTCGGGAAAGGTCGATCGACGGGCGGAGTCGCCGATCGGACCGCCCATGGCTACCCTCGTGGCATGACGCGTTCCCGACTCGCGATCCTGTCGCTCCTCGCATCGCTCCTGCCCGGATGGCTCGGCGCCCGGGCGGACGGCCCGGTTCGTCCCAACCACGACTACGTGGTCATTTCGAGCAAGCGTTGTCGGGCGACCGACGGCTGGCGGCAGGTGGTGGGGGCACTGGCCGCGAAGCACGATGCTGAAATGCTCTTCTTCGATGAATCACCGTCCGAGCTGCTGCCGGAACTCCGACGGCGTCGACCCCGGATGGTCGGCGTGGTGGCGATGCCCGACGAGGCCGGACGCGATCGAGTGGGGGCGTTCAATCGAACCTTCCGCCGGATCGTCGACGATCCGTGGCTGGATGCGCGGTGGGGGCTGGTGACCGGTGCCGAGTGGGCGGACGCGATGGAAGTCGTCCGGGCCACGACGCCGCTGGTCGTCCGTCGGCTCATGGCCAACACCCCGGTGCCGTTCGGTCCGGTCGCCGACGGGGTCTACTTCGACGAAGGGGTCGCGGGGCGTCGGATGGAACGAACCGACGGCGGCGAACCGGTCGAGGTGCGTGGGGACATCGAGATCGTCGACGACTTCGTGACGGCGTTCAACGAGGCCCCGCCGGACCTGCTGGTGACCAGCGGGCGGACGAACGAGGAACGGTGGATGCTCGGCTACCTCTTCGACGGCGGTCGGGTGGTGGTCGGTGAAGCCGGCGATCTCCGCGGTCGGCTGCTCGATGGGACCGAGGTGCCGATTCGAAATCCCGGTCCGATGGCGATGCTCGGCGCGGGCAGCTGCCTGCTGGGCTTCATCCCCGGGTCGGAAGTGCTCCCGCTCGCGTTCATCCACGATGCGGGCGCTCGCCAGATCGTCGGCTACGCCTCGACCACCTGGCATGGCGCGGGCGGCTGGGACGTCTATCGAAGATTTCTCGACGAGCCCGGACGGGGCACGCTTTCGGAGGCCGTCTGGCTCGCGCAACAGGAACTGATCCGGCGATTCGCCGCCGAGTACCCCGGCGTTCCCGAGGTCAGCACCGAAGGGTTCGACGAACGTGAGGTGTTCGAATTCCAGCTCGCGGTGGCGGAGGCCACCGGCGTCGATCGACGGGAGGATCGGTTCGAGGATCTGGCCGGTCTGCTCTGGGATCGGGACGCGATCGTGTTGCTCGGTGATCCGGCGTGGCCGGTCCGGCTGCAGACGAGCCCGCTGCCGTGGACGAGCGTGATCACCCGTCAGGGCGATCGCCTCCGCATCGATGTCGAGGTGCACGCCGATCTCACCGACGGCCCCACGCCGATCGTGGTGCTGCCCGAGCGCATCTTCCCGGGGAAAGTCGTCGAGGGCGAAGGACTCGGCGTGGTGTCGACGCCGGACCTCGTCTTCCTGCCGGGCCTGCGCACGCGGCCGCCGGGGACGTCGTTCCGGGTCGAGCTGGACGCGCCGCTCGAGCGTGGACCGATTCGGCCCGTCGAGATCGACGTCGAGACGCGACGTCGCGTGGTCGAACAGGTCGCGCCGGTGTGGCGTCCGCGACTGCGAACCGTCTTCGCGGACGCAGGCGGCAACGAGACGGAGCTGCTTCAAGCGATCCGCGACGTCACGCCCTCGCGCCGGGCCTCGATGGCGTTCCTGATCGCGAACATGCCTCCCGCGGATCGGCGCATCATGACGGCGGAGGCCCTCGTGGAGACCGTCGAACTCGCTCATGACTCGTTCGACGCCTCGCCCTGGCGAGGAGGCGTGCCCGAGTCGGTGTTCCGGGAAGCGGTGCTTCCATACGCCCACATCAACGAACGCCGCGATGACTGGCGAGCCGAATTCGTCGAGCGTTTCCGCACTGCGGCCCACGCGGCGGGGAATCAGGCCGACGCGGTTCGGCTGCTCAACCGACTCGTCTACGAGGTCTTCGACATCACTTACGACGCCAACAAGCGTCTGAAGAACGAACAAAGTCCGTATCAGTCGATCGACCAGCACTGTGCCAGCTGCACGGGGCTTTCCATCCTGCTCGCGAACGCCTGCCGGGCGGCGGGAATTCCCGCTCGCGTCGCCGGGATTCCGGAGTGGCCGAGCGGTGACAATCACACCTGGGTGGAGGTGTACGATCCGATCGACGGGCGATGGCACTGGATCGAGGCCCTCGGCGGCGGCGAGTACGACGAAGGCTGGTGGGTCGGGAAGGTCCGTGGTCTCGCGGCCGAGGATTCGAACGAGGCTCGACATCGCATCTGGGCCGCGTCGTGGTCGAGGCCGGCCGGCGTGCCGAATCGATTCCCGCTGTGGTGGCTCGGGTCGGATGAGGATCCGATCCCCGGGATCGACCGTACCGCCGGTTACGCCGCGGCCGGCGACTGAGAACCGGGCAGGCAGGCCGCGGAGCGGGGCATCAAAGCGTCGCGATTCGCGCGAAGACCGCGTGGTCGAACGGCGTCTCGCCGATCCACTCGGCGGCTCGCATCACACCCTCGAGCTGGAATCCGAGGCGCTCCGCCACCGCCCGGCTTCTCGCGTTGTCGGTCCGAGCCCGGATCTCGACTCGATGAAAGCCCGCTTCGATGCATCGGGCCGTCACGGCGCGGGCGGCCCTCGTGACGTACCCGTTCCCAGTGTGGTCACCGCTCACCCAGTAGCCGATCGCGATCCGACGGTTCGCCGGGCTGCTGTCATGAAGTCCGATCACGCCGACGGTCCGGGCCGATCCCGCGGCGTCCACCACGATCGCCCAGTCACCACTTCCATTGCCGCCGGAATCGAGGTCGCGTCGTCGTTTCGAGTCCTCGATGAAGGCCAGGCTGTCCTCGGCGGTGAGGGTCCTCGCCACCCACGGAAGCCAGTGGCCGAGTCGATCGCGATCCTGATCCACGAGGTCGAAGAGGGAACCGGCATGAAGCGGTTCGAGCGGCTCCAGGCGGAGTTCGTCGTCGATTTTCATCGGGATGACGGGCGAGACGGGGGTCATCTCGCCGAGTATAATGATGCATCGGTCGCGACTTCAGACCGCGTCTTCCTTGTTTCGGAGCTCCCATGATTCCCGTCCTCGTCTCCAACGCGATCTGGCTCATCATCGTCTTGATCTATGCAGGGCTCCTGTTCTGGCAGGCGGGCCGAGATCGAAAGAACGGTACCGGCTTCGTCGAGGAGGATTGAGTTCCGACCCACCGTGACGAAATCGCGGCTGACCCCCGCCGCCCCTTCGCCTGCCTGATGCCTCACGTCTCGCCCCCCGCCTCGATCGAAGCGGGGGGTTTCGTTTCGTGAAGGACGCTCACCCTTTCTGAACGAATCCCGAATGCGCCTCGGACCAGACGCTGACGAGCGCCCGTCATCCTGTCCGCTGCGCCCGACCGGGCGCTCCTCACATCCAGCGCCCGTGTTCCCTCGGGCCGAAACCAAGGAGAAGAAGCATGGCCATCAGAAACATCGCGATCATCGGTGCGGCCACGATCGCATCGTCCGCCTCCATCGCACCGGGCGACCTCGTCGTCACCGAGGCCTACGGCGGAGTCTCGGGTGCGGATGGGACCGCCGATTGGTTCGAAATCACCAACCTCGGCGAGGAGTCGATCTCCACCACCGGGCTCTTCTACGACGACGAATCGGCGGACACCGGTGACATGGTCGCCCTGAGCGAGATGATCATCACGGCCGGGGAATCGGTGATCTTCCTCATCTCGGATTCCGGCGCCGAAGACTTCGACTCGTTCTGGGGAATCGCGGGCGTTCAGGTCGGATACGCCGACGGCGCGGGACTCAAGGAGGGTGACACCGTCAACCTGTACGACGGGAATGAGTGGTTCAGCAGCCTCGTCCTCGCCGATGTCGACGACGCCTACTTCACGACCCAGTTCGGTGGGGTGCTCTCATCGCTGGAGACGGGACAGTTCACCTCCGTCGGGAGCGCCGCGGACGGCCCGCTCGTCGGAGATCCGGGGACGTTCGTGCCGGCCCCGGGCGCGATTGCCCTACTCGTTCTCGGTGGAGGCATTGCTCGTCGCCGGCGTTGAGCGGTGGTCGCGGCACCCACGTCGTCGTTCAAAAAAAGCCCACCCGGCCTCGGCCTGCGAACAGGAGCGAGCGCCGGGTGGGCGAGAGAGAGATCAGGTTTGTTCCGAGTGTTTCACTCGGTCGGTCAGGCGAACACCGGAACCAATACAGAAGGTTCCGAGAACCGCCGTTGGACTGTACGAACGAATGCCCCTGCAAGGTTCTTCGGACCGAGAAAAAACCCCCAAGGATGCTAAAAAAGACACTGCGTTGCCGTGATGAGTGCCTTTGACTCCTGAATTGATCGCCGCCGGGTGTGCAGAAGCGCAGGAATCGCGCCGGGTGCCGACTCGCGTCCCGATCCGGGTTGCACCACCCACCGTCTGCACGCTTGGTAACACCCCCGAGAGGACTCGAACCTCTGACCTTCGCTTTAGGAAAGCGGTGCTCTATCCAGCTGAGCTACGGGGGCAGGCGGCAGCATCATAGTCCGTACGCATGGTTCATCCTCGGCTCGTCGGATTCGTGGGGCGGCGGGGATGCGAGCGGGCCTGCGGGGCGCGTCACGCGACGAGCACGGCGAATGATCCGGCTCCGGCCATCCGCATGCGGGTTCACGCGCCTGGAATTGGTGCGACGGCGCCTTCATCGATACGCTCGAGCGATGCCGATCCTCTTTTCTCGACGTGCCTTCGTCGCGGCCTCCACGCTGCTGCTGATTCCGTGCCTTCTCGCCGGCGCCGGATTGATCGGGCTTCCTCGGACTGGAAATCAGGATGCCGCCGCGGTGCCGGCGGCGATGCCCTCGCCGACGCCTCGCTTCGAAGTCGTGGTGCTGGGGCGGGCCCAGGACGGGGGACTTCCCCATCTGGGCTGCGAACGATCCTGCTGCGTCAATGCGCGGAAGTCGGGACGGCTGGAGACCCCGGCATGTCTCGGGGTCCGCGATCTCGAAACGAATCGACTGTTGCTGCTCGAAGCGACGCCGCGGATCGAGCATCAGGTCGGCTTGTTGCACGGGATCGCGGGCGCGACCGACCGGCCTCGCCGACCGGTCGACGGCATCCTGCTCACGCACGCGCACATCGGGCACTACGCGGGACTGATACAACTCGGGCGGGAGGTCGCGTCGACGAAGGCCACGCCGGTCTGGGCCACGCCTCGCTTCTGCGAGTACCTGCGCACCAACGGCCCGTGGTCGCAACTCGTCGAACTCGACCAGATCGCCCTCCACGAGATCGCGCCGGGAACGACCGACGGTGCGACGCCGCCCACGTCCTTCGAACCGCTGCCCGGTCTGCGGGTGGATGCGTTCACCGTGCCGCATCGCGACGAGTTCAGCGACACCGTCGCCTACAAGTTGCACGGGCCCTCGAAGACCGTGCTCTTCTGCCCCGACGTCGACCGCTGGGACGCGCACGAAGGTCTGCTCGAGAAGCTGCTCGAAGACGTCGACGTGGCCTACGTGGACGCGACCTTCTACGACGGCCGGGAGCTTCCGGGCCGGAACATCCTCGAGGTGCCCCATCCGCCGATGATTCGGACGATGGAGCTGCTCGAGGCGATGGGGCGCAAGACCCCGGGACGCGTGCGTTTCATCCACCTCAACCACACCAATCCCGCCCTGAACGACCTCGATCTCCAGGACGAGATCCGGGGCCGGGGGTTCCCGGTCGCGGAGGTCGGCGAGCGGGTCGGCATCTGAGCGCCGGTCGGCGATGCCGCCGGCAGGGGCGTGAAGCGGGGACGAACCGGTGTCCTCAGCGTCCCGCTTCCATCCGCGTCCGGTGCGATTCCAGCAGCATGTTGGCGGCCTCGTCGCGTCGATCCTCGCCGGGGATCGGTTCGATCGTCTCGCCGTCGCGGGTGAAGCGATCCCGGTCCTTGCACCAGCCGTGCGTGTCGAGGATCCAGTGGATCTTCTCGGCGTCGGGCGGCGGGTCGAAGACCAGTTCGACGCCTTCGCCGGGACCGATGGTGACCACCGCCCCGTCCGCGGTCTCGAGCAGGGGCAGGACGTCACCGAAGGCCGTGTAGCGACCGCGTTGGTGTCGCACGTCCCAGACGGGAGTACGGTCGGTCCAGTCGTAGTCGGGGCGTCGCTGGGGGGCATCGAGTCGTCGCGGGAATCCGATCGCGGAGAACTTCGCCCCGGTGGGCGGCACCGTGACTCGCTTCGCCTCCGGGGGCGCGGGCTCGCCGATCACGACCCGCAGCCGATCCCAGTAGATCTCCTGGTTCGTGCTCAGCCGAAGGGCGTCGCACCCCTCGGGGATTCCATCGAGTGGAAACGCCGAAGTCCTCGGCATTCCGGCGGGGTAACCGAACTGCTCCTGGACGACGCGCCAGACCCCGTCCGCACCGCGTGCCTCGAGCGTCGGGGCTTCATAGGCGGCCTCGGCCTGCCACGCTGCGAACATCGTCTGGGCGTAGGGGTATTCGACCCAGCCGTCCATCAGGAGCCACGGTCGCCGGTCGTCGGTGGACGTCGGAATCGGGGCGGCGAATTCGAGCTCCACCACGTGGGGCTCCGCGAGTCGCCCGATGAACCGGTGATCGAGCGTCGGCAGCGGTGCCGCCTTGAGGTCGTCGAGCCGCACGGACGCCAGCACGTCTTCGCCGCGATTATCGGTCGCGGCCACCGGATCGAGCGTGGTTCGGTAGAGGATCGGCGCGCCGGTGGCCGGTGGCCCCAGAATCGCGAGGCGTTCATCGACCGCGAGCGACCAGCCCTCGGGCAGCGACCAGCCGACGAGTTCCGCCGCGTCGAGGTAGCAGACCTCCTCCATCGGCTCGCAAAGGACGAGTCGGAGCCTTCCGTCCGCGTCGGGGGCGAGGGCGTTCGCGGGCATCGGGAATCGCTCGAACGGTCGGGGTTCGCTGTAGACCCCGGGTTCGAGCAGGTAGCCGACGCCGCCGACGCCGAGCACGTCGCTCACGAATCGAAAGCCTTCGCCGTCGTGCGTGAACAGCACCGGGCACGAGGAGACCTGTCGTTGCGTCTCGACGATGCGGTCGACGCTGCCCGCAGCGAGCGACGGTCCCGTGCTCATCGCGTCACCGAGGCCGGGGACCTCGCCCTGGAAGAGGCCGTCGGGCCAGTCGACGAGCAGATAGGAGATGGTCGGGGCACCGCCGAGTCCGAACGGCACGGGCTGGCGGGACTGTCCGGGACCGGCGTCCGGTGGAAGGTTGGCGGTGATCGTCCAGACGTCGTCGATCCGGGCCGCGAGAATCGCCCCGAGGCCGTCGGGATTCGATCGGATCGACTGCGTCGGGTCGTCGCCCCCGGCGAGCTCGACCGCGGTGAAGTCGAATCGCCCGGGTCCCGGCGGAACCAGCATCGGCGTCGCCTCGCCGGTGGCGGGCATCGAGAGCGCGGCGAATCCCCGTCGGGAATCCTCGAGCAGCGGTGTCCAGTTCGCGGTGTCCTCGAGTCCGAGCGTCGAATTGGTGACGATCTCGAATCGACCGTCGCCGTCGGGGTCGAGCATCGCGAGATTCGCCGGTGGGGCGTCGAACGAGTGCAGGAGCGTCGCCTCGAAGACGCCCGCGTCGTTTCGTTCCCATCGGTGGATCGCACCCGACCGATCACCGGTCACCAGATCCATGACGCCGTCCCCGTCGAGATCACCGCTGGTCGCCAGCACGAGGTCGGCCCGGCGAATCGCTTCGAACGCGACGTCATCGACGCGATAGTTCCAGAGGCGATCGTTGAGGAGCACGAGATGCGGCGGCGCGTCGCGGATCACCAGCAGATCGAGATCCCGGGTTCCGTCGAGATCGGCGGACAGGACCCGGACGCCGTCGGTCGCGACGTTCAGTCCGATCCGGTCCGCGATCGAGGTGAATCCACCGTCACGGTCGTTGTTCAGGAGGTTCGCCGGTCCATCCGCGTTCGCCAGCAGGATGTCGAGATCGCCGTCGTGATCCGCGTCCACGAAGCGGGCGTCGGTGGTGTCGTGGTTCCCGTCCTCGGTACCCGACGCCGCGGTCGCATCCACCCAGTCGCCGGCATCGGTTCGGAGAAACAGTCGGTTCGGACCGCGACGCCCCAGGTAGGCGTCGGTTCGACCATCGCCGTCGACATCCGCGAAGGCCGCGAAGCGCACGTCCTCGATTCCGGCGAGGGGGTGATGGATCGTCGGACGGTAGCCGTCCTCATCGCGGAGCAGCACGAGGTTCGGGGCGTCCCCTTCGAGCGCCTCCGCGATGAAGAGGTCGAGTCTTCCATCGCCATCGAGGTCCGCCACCGAAGGAACCCGTGCGCCGGGCCCCGTCGACCAGGCGGGCGTCGCGCCGAGCACCGAGAGGGGAACCGGGGGTGACCACGGACCTCCCTCCGGCCTCGCGCCGCGAGCCGCACCGTCGCCGCCGGGCCGGGCCATCGACTTGGGACCGAGTCGACCGTAGATCGGTCGAACGGTTCTGGCCCGCGGGTTGTCCTCGAGACGCTCGAACGTCGCGAGCGCGTCGTCCGCGGTGTCGTCCTCACCCAGTCTGGCGGCGACCGATCCGAGTCGGTACCAGCCGCTTCGTTGATAGGGATCGAGCTCGGTCGCCCGTCGGTAGGCGGCGACCGCGGCGATCGGATTCCGGCGCTCCTGTGCGAGTCCGTAGTGGTACCACGTGAATGGATCGGCGTCATCGACGTCGAGCAGACGGCCGAGCCGTGTCGCCGCGATCTCGTCGTTTCCAGCGCGGAGATGCAGCACCGATGACAGGTAGGCGGCCCGGGGGTCGTCGGGGGATTCCGCGTGGATCGCGTCGAGCATCGCGAGCGCGTCGGCCTCGTCGGTCTCCTCCTGACGGTTCATGGTCGCGATCGCGAGATCGATGCGGGCGTCGGTCCGGCCCGGATCGCCTTCGACCACCGTCGAAAGAAGCTGGACGGCGTCGTCGTAGTCGTAGCGGGAGAGGAGCCCCGCGGCCCGGCGGTGATCGGCATCCGCGGTCCCGCGGGCCACGGTGCCGGATTCCGGAGGATCCTCGCAGCCGACGATGGCCACGGCGGCGAGTAGAATCACGGCCGACTCGGGTCGAAAGAGGGTGTTCATGCCCGAAGTCTACGAGTCCGAGGGATGGCATGGCGGCCCGGAGGCGTTCAGTCGAGGAAGTGGATCCCCAGCGGTGCGATTCGGACCGTGGGATCGCCGATCCTGCCCCGAATGACATACTTCACGAGGCGATCGGTCAGGCTCCCCAGAATCGAACCGACGGTGCCCGCCGAGTCCTGCAGTGCTTCGAGGGGACCGGCATTCGCGTCGATGTGGATGTTCCGGTCGAAGCCGATCCAGCCCTTCGCCCGCACGCCGATGGCGCCGGCGAGCATGTTGAACCGCTGGAAGTCGACCCGTTCATCGTCCACGGTGAATTCGAGGTTCGCCCGATCCTTCTGATTCGGGTTCAGCGTCACCACCCGCATCAATTTCGCCAGTGCCTGCCACGCGTTCACGCCGGAAAGTCGGCCCTTGCTGATGCCGATGGAGCCACCGCCCTCGAGACTCGCGAGGGGGCTCGCCAGATTGAGATCGCTCGCGATCGCGGCATCGACCGTGCCGGCCCAACGATGAGGCTCCTCCTCGTCGATCCGGTGGAGCGCCTGGATCTGCATGTCGTCGATCTGGAACTGGGTGAAGAGATGAAATCCGCGGGCGAACTCCTCGACCTTTCTGAGGGAGGCGTTCGGGATGAGATCGACGTTGATCGCGCGTTCGATCCCGCCGAGCGTCTTCGGCGAGGCCTTGGTCGGATCGCCTTGGGTCGCCATGGGCCGCTCGCGGGGCGGGTCCGATGCCGCGGCGGTCGCGGTGGGGGTGGCATTGGAGACCGGCGTGGTCGAGGCGGGCTTCGGTTTCCCGCGCGTCTCCTCGTCGGACACGCGGATCGTCCCGTTCAAGGTGCCGTCAAGGGCCTTCACCACGATCGGTTCCAGCAGGAGCGTGTCGTTCTCGGTCCGACCCGTCGCGGAGGCTTCGTCGATCTCGATGAGGAACTTGTCGATCGCGAAGCGGGTCCGTCCGAGCGCCATGCTCATCCGCGTCCTGCTCGACATGAAGTTGTCGAGGTTGAATTCGCCCTTCAGGGTCGCGTCGATCGACCCCTCGACCTGGTGATCCTTGATGAACGACTGGATCTGAGGCGGCAGCACGGAGGTCCTGGTCTCGTCGAGCTGCAGATCGAGCTTCACGAGCGTGAGTTCGACGTCGAGGGTGTCGATGTCGATTCCGCCCTTCACGGCCAGGTCGAGAAGCTCGCCCTGTTTCAGGTCGGTGTCGATCTCGTACCAGCCGGGGCTGCGTCCGAGGTCGATCTTCTTCGCGCCGCTGCGTCCCTTGTTGTCGATCTCGAAGATCAGGTCCTTCATGATCATCGGCGTCGGGTTCCCGATGATCCGGTACTCGACGTCGAGGCCCTCGACGCCGATTCGATCGATGGCGAAGAGATCGCTGATCGGTCGGTCATCGTCGTCGGAATCGTCGTCGTCCGCGTCATCCGGACCGGAATCCCTGAGCAGCGTCTCCCAGCCCGTCACTTGACCCGCCTCGTTGACCTCGAACGTCGCTTCGGCATCCACGACCATGAGTTCCTGGAAGACCAGCGGTCCGTCGAAGATCGGCAGACGATGGAGGGTGATCCGGAGGTCCTTTACCGAAAGAAGCACGAAGTCCTTGCCTTCCTCGTCCTTCGCGACCAGTTTCGCGTCGGTGGTCGAGACGGCGAGGGGAAAACCGTAGCGGATCGGGCCGAGCTCGAGTCTTGGTTCCAGGTATTCGTCCGCGAGCGCGATCAACTGGCTTCTGATCACGGGTTCGGCGAGCCTCGAGCCCAGCATGAGCCAGAGCGGCGAGGTGACGCCCAGCAGCAGGATGAAGAGGCCGGTCACCAGAAGTATTCTTCGAAACCGGTTCATGGCGCTCCGTCTGGGATTCGCCGGATGGCGGATACGCATGCACGGCGGAACCGTTGGTTTCCGCCGTGCATGGAGAATGCCGATGGGAGGACTCGAACCTCCGACCTAGGGTTTATGAATCCCTCGCTCTAACCGGACTGAGCTACATCGGCAGTGGTTTCCGGATCGAAGATGGTAGCCGCGCGGGCCAGCACGTCAAGGCTTCAGGCCGTCCGGTCGGACCTGATTCGGACCCGATCCGGCAACGAAGCGGAACCGGGGTCGGGCCCGGAGCAGGGCCCTCAGGCGGGTGTCGTGCAGCCGTTTCGCTGCCGTACCCAGCGACGCCCGGTCTGCGTGCTCGCGAACGCGGGGTCCGTTCGGGCGATCGCGGCCGAGATCAGCCCCATGAAGAGCGGCTGGGGCTCGAGCGGGCGGCCCGTCAGCTCGGGGTGGTACTGGGCCCCGATGAAGTACGGATGGGTCTCGAGGGGAAGTTCGAGGACCTGCATGATCGGGAACTCCGGATGGCGTCCGGTGAATCGAAGACCACCCGCATCGAGGCGTTCGATGTATTCAGGCTCGACTTCGAATCGGTGGCGGAATCGTTCCCGGACGAGGGTCTGGCCGCCGTGAAGGAAGCTCGCCAGTGATCCGGGTTCAAGCACCACGTCCTGAGCGCCGAGTCGCATCGTCCCACCCATGATTCCCTCGAGCTTCTTCTGATCGGGAAGTTCGGAGATCATCGGATGACTGCAGCCGGGGTTGAACTCCGTCGAGTCGGCATCGGTGAGGCCCATCGCGTTGCGGGCGTACTCGAGGACCGCGACCTGGAAACCGAGACAGATCCCGAGGAAGGGGATGCCGTGGGTCCGGGCGTGCTCCACGCAGCGGATCTTTCCTTCGACCCCGCGGATGCCGAAGCCGCCCGGGACGATGATCGCGTCCATGCCGTCGAGGATGGAACTCGCGTCGGCCGCGTTCTCGATGTCGGTGGTGTCGATCCACTCGCTTCGGACGTCGCACTCGAGGTGGATGCCCGCGTGTTCGATGGCCTTGTCGATCGACGCGTAGGCGTCACGAAGGGCCGCGTACTTGCCGGGGATGCCCAGGGTGACCGAGCGTGACCGCGGTGCGGTCAGCTTGCGTGAGAAGTCCGTCCATCGAACGCGTGATTCATCCTCGTGCACCGGATCCACGCGATCGTGCAGCTTCAGAAGCGAAAGGATCTCGCGGTCGAGACTGGCCTTGCGCATCTCCTCGGGAATCGAATAGACCGACGCTCGATCATGCATCGAGAAGATCCGGTTCATCGGGACGTTCGAGAACATCCCGATCTTCTCCATCACCGTCTCGGTGACCGGCTTCTTCGCACGGCAGGCGACGAGGTTGGGCTGGATCCCCGCCTCCATGAGTCGCTTGATGCCGAGCTGGGCCGCCTTCGACTTCTGTTCGCCGAGGATCTGCGGTTCGATGATGTAGGTCAGGGCGACGAAGCAGGCGGATTCCGGTCCTTCCTCGAAGGCGAGTTCACGGAGGGCTTCGATGTAGAAGCCGTTCTCGTAGTCGCCTGCGGTCCCACCGACCTCGACGAAGACCACGTCCGCGGGGCCGCCGTCCTGGCCGCCCCGCATCGCGAGCTCTCGGAGCTTGTATTTCACGGCGCCCGTCACGTGCGGAATCATCTGCACGTCGCGGCCGAGGTAGCCGCCTCGCCGTTCTCGATCGAGCACTTCGGTGTAGACCTGGCCGGCGGTGACGTAGTTCCGACGCGTCAGGTCCTGATGCAGCATCCGTTCGTAGGTGCCGAGATCCATGTCGGTCTCGAGCCCGTCGGCGAGGACGAACACCTCGCCGTGGCGGTAGGGGTTGAGCGTCCCGCTGTCGATGTTGAGATACCCCTCCATCTTGATCGGGGCGACCGACAGTCCCTTGTCCTGGAGGAGTTTCGCCAGCGAACTGGAGAAGATCCCCTTGCCGAGGCCGCTCATCACGGTGCCGATCACCACGACGTACTTGGTTCGGCCGCGGACGTAGCCCGCGGGCTCGGGGCTGTACCACTCCGTGGATCTTCCGGATCGTCCGAAACTCGCGAGAAAGTCCGTTTCCGTGGGATCGGCGTTCGCCGGATCATCCGCGTCCGGGTTTCCATCGGATGAGCCGCCACCCGGTTTCGGGGTGGCGTGGTCGAGGTGGCGCGGAATTTGGGGCATGGAAGACTTTACCGCGCCCGGGGGGGCGCGTTCAAGCCGGACGGCCGGGATCGAGTCACGGTGGATGAAGCGTCGTCAGGCGTCCGCACGGGCACGCCAGCGAGCCACGAACGCCTCGTACTGGGCCGGGGTGTCGATCCCGCCGACGTCGGTGGCGTGAATGCCCACCGCGATCCGGCCACCGTGTTCCAGCACCCGGAGCTGTTCCAGTCGCTCGGATCGTTCGAGGGGGGACTCGGGCCAGGCGGCGAAGGTCGCGAGGAACGACCGTCGGTAGGCGTAGAGGCCGACGTGCCGCAGCGGTTCGACACCGCCGCCGTCCCGGTCGAAGGGAATCGGGCTTCGGCTGAAGTACATCGCCCGACCGTCCAGCGTGGTCACCACCTTCACCAGATTGAGGTCGGCGGGATCCTCGTCGGGGCCGAAGGGGGAGGCGATGGTGGCCATGTCCGCCTGCGAATCGTGATCGATGGCCTCGATCACCGCGTCGATCGCGTCGGGATCGATCTCCGGTTCGTCGCCCTGGACGTTCACCAGCACCGCGTCCGAGGCGAGTTCCCCGGCCAGTCGGTCGGCGACTTCCGCGAGGCGGCTCGTGCCGTTGGGATGGTCGTGGGAGGTGGGAATCGCCTCGACCCCGGCCGCTCGGGCCGCGTCGAGGATCTCCGGGTCGGGCGCGGTGACGATGACCCGGCCGACGTGCCGGGCGGCGGTCGCGCGGTCCACCACGTGCAGCACCATCGGTCGTCCGGTCTCGCTCGCCATCGCCTTGCGGGGGAACCGCGTCGAATCCAACCGCGTCGGAATGACGACGGTGGCGGGAGCCGGTGGTGGGAGGGGAGCGGTCAGCCGCCCAGTTCCTTGATGAGGGTGTCGACGTCCTTCCGCTTCCGGCGGATGTCGCGATAGCTGATGTCCTTGCGGACGATGGCCGAGCAGATCTCCGCCGCCTCCCGGGCCTCCTCGATCGAGTTCGAGTCGCGGGCGAGGTCGATGAGCGAGAGCATCAGGTCGTAGCGGATCATCAGTTCGCGATCGCGTTCGGTCGCGTCGAGCTTCTCGATCGCCTCCCGGAACTCGCCGACCGCCTCCTGATGCCAGCCTTCGTTGGCGAAGCACTTGCCGAGCATGTGGGTGGCGCGGGTCCGGTACTTGGCTTCGTCCTTGCACTGCTGGAACATGGCCATGGCGTCTTCGAAGCTGCCTCGGTCGAACTCGATCGCCCCGAGCTCGAACTTGATGCCCCGGTCGGTGGGGTACTTCTCGACGCGTTCGTTGTATTCGGCGGACCTGAGTTCGAGGAGTTCGGCCCGGAGGGCGTCCGCCTCCTCGGCGTTCGAACCGGATTCCTCGATCGTCCGGATCCGCTTCGTGAGTCGGTTCATCCGGATGTCGCCGGCCGCCATGCGGAACCGATACTGTTTGGAGGCCTCGAACCCCTTCATCAGGACCTCCACCGCGAGCTCGTCGTCCTCGGGGGTGTCGTTCCGACGCAGGAGCTGGGCGTANTTGGTGACCGCCTCCGCGTTTTCGGGGCTCTCCTCGAAGTTGGCCTTCGCCCGCTCGAGGGTTCGTTCGGCGCCGGCGCCGCCCGAGAGCGATTCCTGATCCTGAAGCTCGGCCTGCTTGTCCGCGTCGCGAATGTTGCTGCGGAAGTCGCCCTTCTCGTCGGCGGGCTTGTTGAAGCCGCCTTCCGAGATGGTTCGTTGCGCCGACAGTTCGTTCAGCTCGGAGATCAAATCGGAGTCGGAGGGATCGATCTGGATCGCCTTTTCGGCGGAGGCGAAGGCCTCCTTCCACGCATCGACCTCGGAGAAGAGATCCTTGCCCTGGGTGTAGAGCTGCTTGGTCTGCTTCTTGGCCTTGGACATCATCGCGAAGACCCGTGGGGCGAGCCACTGGCCGAACTCGANCTGTTCCGCCTTNCCGACCGCTGCGAGCAGCNTCATCGCAAGCTGCAGGTTGTTGACGTCCTTCGCCCACGCGAATTCCGCNGCCGCCATCTTGNCGGCGGGGNTCGANCCGTCGATNGCCCGGATCTCCTTGCCNGTCGCGGCCTTNCCNGAGGANTGCAGGTANCGGACCGCCGTCTCGTANAGGGCGANGTGCGANNCCATGTTCCCGGGATCGAATCGAAGNCCNCGGGCGTACATGTCGATCGCGTAGGAGAAGTTTCCCGTCTGGGCGACGGTTCGCGCGTGTTCGAAGAACTTGGCGGCCTTCTCGGGCTGGGGCTGCCAACCTTCATCGATGAGGCCTTCGCCGCCGTCTTCCGTCTTCTTCTTCTTTCCGAACAGCGCCACGGGAGGCTCCTTCGAGGACGAGCTGTCTGCCGCTTCGGGAGTTCCCGAGGCGGACGTATCGCGTGAATGGATCAAGGTACCCGCCACGGGCGGATCGGGTCAATGGAGGAGGGTGTTCGGGGTCATTCCCGAGACCCGGCTCCGGGGTCGGTTCGTCCGAAAGGTCGCTTCTGATTCGTCCGGTTCCGTGAACGGTTCAGTACCATTCTTGCCGTGACCGACTCCGCCGCTGAATTCGACCCGCCGCCGACCCGGATCGTCCTGTATCCGGACCCCGTGCTCGCCCGCCCCGCATCGCCCGTCACCGCCTTCGACGACGCGCTCCACGGCCTCGTGGAGCGGATGATCGAGTTGATGCGGACGGCGGAAGGCGTCGGACTCGCGGCACCGCAGGTCGGGGTCTCGCGCCGCATCTTCATCGCGGACCCCGAACCCGGGCCGGAATCGGTCCCGGTCGTCTTCATCAATCCGGANCTGGAANTCNGTGGNGTGCTCGAGCCNTTCGANGANGGGTGCCTGAGCATTCCCGANGTCCGGGTGANGGTCCGCCGNCCGANCGTGGTGAAGATCCGCGCCNTCGATCTCGANGGNCATCCNTTCGAACTNGAGGACGANGANTTNCCCGCCCGGGTCTGGCAGCACGAGTTCGATCANCTCGANNGNGTGCTGATCACGGATCGAATGTCGCCCCGGGATCGACTGACGCATCGGAAGCGGCTCAAGTTGATGCGTGAGGATTTCGAGGACGCCGGCCGATGACCGACGACGCCCGGCGGCGAATCGCATTTCTCGGATCCGGCGCGTTCGGCGTGCCGACGCTGGAGGCGCTGGGGCGTCGGTTCGAGGTGCCGCTGGTGATCTCGCAACCGGATCGGCCCGCGGGTCGGGGCCGCCAAGAGACGCCGACGCCGATCTCGGCCCGGATCCTCGAGGACGTGACCGGCGGCGGATTCGCCGGAACGGAACTGATTCGGACCGAGAACGCCAACGAAGCGACGGTCGTCGAACGACTGGACCGGCACCACATCGATGCGATGGTGGTGATCGCGTTCGGACAGAAGCTCGGGCCGGGGCTGCTCGACGGCCGCTTCGCGGTCAACCTTCACGCGTCGCTCCTGCCTCGATGGCGAGGGGCGGCGCCGATCAACCGTTCGATGATGGCCGGCGACGCGGAGACCGGGGTCAGCGTGATCTCCCTCGCGAGCCGGATGGATGCCGGCGAGGTTCACGCGACGCGAGCGACCGCGATCGATCCGCGAGAGACCGCGGGGGAGCTTCATGACCGACTCGCGGTCCTCGGCGTGGACGCGGTGCTGGAAGTGCTCGATCGATTCGCGGCGGGAAAGGTCGAATCCGACGTGCAGGACGAAGCGGCGGTGACCGCGGCGTCGAAGCTCTCGAAGGCGGAGGCGACCGTCGATTTCGATCGACCGGCGGACCGGGTTCGGGGTCGGATCCACGGGCTCGTTCCCTGGCCGGGCTGTCAGGTGGAGGCGATCGAGCCGGACGGAACGTCGCATCGGCTTCGGATCCACCGGGTCGAGGCGCGAGTGGAGAACCTCGACGCCGTGCCCGGAACCCTGTTCGAGGACGGAACGGTCGCCTGTCGGATCGGCGGCGTCCGACTGCTGGAGGTCCAGATCCCGGGCGGGCGGGCGATGGCGTGGGACGACCTTCGTCGTGGCCGGTCGTTCCCCCGGGGAACCCGTCTCAAGCCGCTCGGGGGCGATGGCGACCGATGAGTGCGCGTGGTCCCATCCGTCGAAGTCTCGGCGATTTCGCGACCACGCTCTGGGATCTCCTCCACGCATCGCGGACGGACGAGAAGAAGCCACCGGCGGTCACCGCCGGCAGGGCCTCGTCGTCGCCCACGCGACCTCGCGGCGGGCAGCAGGCGAAGTACGAGGCGCTCGTCGCGTCGATGAAGCGGCGATACGGACTGCGCGTGGTTCGTTGGCGATCGAGCACGTCCGGGTGCGCCTGGACCGTCGCCTATGGGGATGGGAGCGTGGCGAGATTGATCGAGTCGCCGAGGCCTCGGGGACCGATGAGTTGCGCGGTGTTCCTTCACGAGGTGGGTCACCATGCCATCGGCCTCGGGACCTACCGTCCGCGGTGCCTCGAGGAGTATCACGCCTGGCGTTGGTCGCTCGAGACGATGCTCGAACTCGGATTCAACGTCACCGAGGCGGTTCGGCGGCGGCGGGACGAGTCCCTCCATTACGCGATCGCCAAGGCGAGGCGGCGTGGTCTCAAGCGACTCCCCGGTGAACTGGTTCCCTTCCTCGAACCGAGATCCCGCGAAGTCGAGCCCCTGCCGGCCCTCCTGGAGGAGGTTCGCGGCCCGGCCTTGCTCGCCGATCCGACGGTGGCCGTCGCGCCGACGCCCGGGACCGGGGGGATGTCGCCCGTCGCCGGGTAGCATCCGTTCCGATGGGGCTCCGAACCGACCAACTCGATTTCGAACTCGATCCCGCCCTGGTGGCGACCGCGCCGGTCTCGCCGCGGGATTCGGCCCGGATGCTCGTGGTCACGCTGCCCCCGGCCGAACTCGAGGACGGTGCCTCATTCGATCTGGAACATCGCCGGATCGCGGATCTTCCCGAGTACCTCGGGGCCGGCGACCGCCTCGTGCTCAACGAGACGAAGGTGGTGCCCGCTCGCATTCGGGGTCGCCGCATCGACACCGGCGGGGGACTCGAGGGGCTCCTGGCCGAGTCCGCGGGGCTCGGCCGGTGGTGGGCGATGCTTCGCAAGAGCCGTCGTCTCCGCCCGGGCCACGAGATCGACGTCCTCGATCGCCACGGTGATTCGACGGGATTCCGGCTTCGGGTCGAGGACACCGACGATGTCGGGCGGGTTCTGGTCGGCCTCGTCGATCTTCGAACCGGGACCGCCGCCGACGCACCGATCGACGAGGCGACCGTCGAGGCCTTTCGAGCGGACGCGGGTGAGATCCCGCTGCCGCCCTACATCCTGCACGCTCGCCGTGACCGCGGCCTGCCCGAGTCGGATCCGCACGATCCGGACTGGTATCAGACGACGTTCGCCGCGGCCTCGGATCCAACCGCCTCGGTGGCGGCACCGACGGCCGGCCTGCATCTCACCGATGAACTCCGGCGTCGGCTCGGAGATCGAGGGGTCGAGGAGATCCGGATCTCGCTCGAGGTGGGTGCCGGAACCTTCAAGCCGGTGGAGGTGGAGGAACTCGACCGCCACCCGATGCACGAGGAAAGGTGTCTGGTCACGCCCGAAGCGGCTGCCGCGATCGGGCGGGCGGAAGTGGATCGAGCCGCCGGACGCGGACGGGTGGTGGCGGTCGGGACCACCGCGGTGCGGACCCTGGAGTCGATGGCCCCCGTCGACCGGCTCCCGGCCCTGGTCGACGGTCGGCATGCCTGGCGGACGGATCTGCTCATTCAACCGGGGCATCGATTCCGCCGCGTGGATGCGATGCTGACCAACTTTCACCTGCCGCGTTCCACGCTCCTCGCCCTGGTCGCGGCGATGACCGGTCTCGATCGAACCCGTGCGATCTACGCGGCGGCGATCGAGGCGCGATACCGCTTCTTCAGTTACGGCGATGCGATGTTCGTGCGACGGGGCATCGCCTGATCATCGACCGATCATTCGATTCCAGTCGACGGCCGCGTGTGGCCGATGCAACATCGACAGCAACAGGGAAACGCATGCCACGCCAGACGAGCCTTGGAGACCTGCTCGAGGATGCGGCGCTCGCCGGGACGATCCAGGTCGTCGCGGGGGACGCCGTCGGCGGTCGAATCACCGGAATCACCGAGGACAGCCGCCTCGTCGAGGCGGGCACGCTGTTCGTCGCGCGTCCGGGAACGTCGCACGACGGTGGCGACCACGTGGCCGATGCGATCGAACGAGGGGCCGCCGCGATCCTCGCGGTCCCGGCGGTGGCGACGGGCATCCCCGCATCCGCCGTGGGGATCGCGACCCCGGATCCGGCGAAGGTCGGTGGCGACCTCGCCTTCCGGTTTCACGGTCATCCGGAACGACGGACGGACTTCGCCGGGATCACGGGGACCAATGGCAAGACCACCGTCGCGACGCTCGCCCGCCAGCTGCTGGCTGCGACGTCGGGACGTTGCGGTCTCGTCGGCACCATCGAAACCCACGACGGCCTCGAATCGACCCCCGCGACGCTCACCACCCCCGGCCGAATCGCCCTCGCCGGCGTGCTCGGAGACTTCGTGGAGGCGGGGTGCGAACGGGTCGTCATGGAGGTCTCCAGCCACGCCCTCGACCAGGGGCGGGTCGCGGACCTCGATTTCGACGTCGCGGTGTTCACCAACCTCTCCGGCGATCATCTCGACTACCACGGGGACATGGCGTCCTACGCGGCCGCGAAGGCCAGGCTCTTCGCCGGACTTCGTTCCGATGCGACCGCGATCATCAATCTCGCCGATCCCGCGTCTCGAACCATGCTCGAGGCGGGGCCGGCGCGCGTCATCGGCGTGAAGCCGGCGGAATCGAAGGTCGTCCCCGCCGATGGCGTCCGGTGCCTCGAACATCGGATCATCGATCGCGACTTCTCGGGGATGACGCTGGAGTTCCGCTTCGAAGGGGTCTCGCATCGCGTCCGGGTTCCGCTGGTGGGCGACCACAACGCCTTCAACGCGGCGGCGGCCGCAGCGATGGCGATTTCGTTCGGCGCCGGCTGGTCCGCGGTCCGGGACGCCCTCGAGACGATCAAGGCGCCCCGGGGTCGGCTCCAGCCCGTCCACGGTGCGGACGATGAGATCCGCGTCTTCGTCGACTACGCCCATACCGATGACGCCATCGTCAACGTCCTCGCCGGCGTTCGGCCCGAGGTCCCGCCCGATGCGGCGCTGGTCGTGGTCTTCGGCGCCGGCGGCGATCGGGATCGCACCAAGCGGCCTCGGATGATGCATGCCGCCCTCGATGGCGCGGACCGGGTGGTGGTGACGAGCGACAACCCGCGGACCGAAGCGCCCGAGGCGATCGTGGCGGAGATCGTCGCGGCGTGTGACGCGGACCGCCTCGGCCGGATCCACCCGGAGGTCGATCGGTCGCTGGCCATCGACCACGCGATCGCCACCGCCGACGCCGGTGACGTGATCGTGATCGCCGGCAAGGGGCACGAGGACTACCAGATCGTCGGGACCGAACGCCGACACTTCGACGACGTGGAGGTGGCGGCGGCCGCCCTCGCCCGCAGACGTGGGGAGGCGCCGCGTTGATTCGAAGACGTCTCGTCGAAATCGTCGACATCGTCGATGGTCGGCCGGTCGGTGCCCGCGGCCGGGATGGTCGTCACGATCACGGGAATCCTGAAGTGCACGGGGTCGGCACCGACACCCGGGCCACGCTGAACGGGCGACTCTTCGTCGCGATCTCCGGGGATCGTCACGACGGACACGATCATCTGGAGGCGGCGCGAGCCGCCGGAGCGACCGCGGCGCTGGTCGAATCCGCGTTCCTCGATCGCGGCGGGACGCTCCCCGAAGGGCTGCCCGGAATCGCGGTCACCAGCATCCGTCCCGCCCTCGCCGCGCTCGCGCGAGCCCATCGGCGGCGGCTCCAAGGCGTGGTGATCGCGATCACCGGCTCCTCCGGCAAGACCACGATGCGGTCCATGGCGGAGCGGGTTCTCGCGGAGCTCGGGCCGGGCACCGCGAGCATCCGCAGTTTCAACAACGACCTCGGGGTGCCGCTCACGATCCTCGAAGCCCGCGAGGACGATCGCTGGGTGCTGCTGGAGATCGGCACCAACGCACCCGGTGAGATCGCCCGGCTCGCGGGGATCGCCGATCCGATGCTCGGCATCCTCTCGGGTGTCGGACGGGCCCACCTCGGGGGGTTCGGCTCGGAAGCCGCGATCGCGGCGGAGAAGGCCGCGTTGATCGATGCGGTGGCGAAGAACGCCGGCACCACGATCGTGAACGTGGATGCCGAGGTGATCAACGGGGAGATCTCCCGTCGACGGGCGGCCGGCGTGTCGATCGTGACCTGCGGCGAATCCACCGCCGCCGACCGGAGGCTGCTGAACCGTTCGGTTCGGGCGGGCGGCGGACAGATCATCGAACTCGATGATTTCACCGGTGACGTCGGACTCGACGGCCGGCACAACGCGATCAACGCGATCGCGGTGGTGGAGCTCGCCCGTCGGCTCGGGGTCGCAGACGCCGACATCGCGCGGAGGCTCGGAGAACTCGAGCCGCCACCGATGCGGTTCGTCCGCCACGTGGTGGGCGGCATCGAGATCGTGGACGACAGCTACAACGCGAATCCCGAGTCGATGCGGGCGTCGCTCGAGACCTTCGCGGAGATCTCGACCGCGGCGGTTCGTCGGATCGTGGTGCTGGGTGGGATGCGGGAACTCGGAACGCGCTCGACGTCGCTTCACGAAGCGGTGGGCGCGGTGGCGGCGAAGGCGTCGGACGAGATCGTGCTGGTGGGTGGCGACGCCGCCGCGGCGATCGGTCGCGGGGCCCGTGACGCGGGGTTCGAGGGCGGGCTGCATCAGGTCGCGGACGGTGAGGCGGCGATCACGCTGCTCGCCGGGCACGTCGTGGTCGGTGATGCGATCCTGTTCAAGGGATCCCGGGCGGTGGGGCTGGACAAGGTGGTCGTCTCGATTCTGGAAAACTGGGAGGCTCGCGGTTGATCTATCACCTCGTGGAATCGTTGAAGGGGCCGCTCGAGGAGACCGGCCTCATCCGCATCCTGCAAGTCGTCTTCCAGGTGGAATTCCGGGCGTTCCTCGCGGTGCTCGTCTCGTTCGGACTGGTGCTCGCGTTCGGACGCCCGGTGATCCGCTGGCTGCTCCGGCAGAAGGTCGGCGATTCTCCGGAGTTCCACAACGCGGACCTCAACGATCTCATGCGATCCCGGGCGGGCACGCCGACGATGGGGGGGATCCTGATCTGTGGTTCGATCCTGATCACCATCCTGCTGCTCGCCGAACTTCGAAGTCGCTACATCCACCTCGCGATCGCGGTGCTCGTCGCGTACTCGGTGCTCGGGATGTTCGACGACTGGTTGAAGCTGACCTCCGCGCGGCGGACGCCCGGATCCCGGGATGGACTGCTGCCGTGGGAGAAGCTCCTCTTCCAGCTCGGTCTCGCGGCGCTGTTCTCCTGGGTCATCTTCACCCAGGCCACGGTCAATCCCATCGGTGGCGTCGGTGCCCAGGCGGAGATCTGGCAGGATTCCGCCCGCGTGCTCAACCTGCCGTTCCAGAAGACCTGGGACACGCCCGTGGAAACCGACCCCTTCGCCGACGGCGAGGAGACGATGTTCGGCCTGCCCCTCAATCCCGGGGTCATGGTGCTCGGGCTCGGCGGGTTCGTGCTGCTGGGCACCCTCGTGATCGCGGGCACCAGCAACGCCGTCAACATCTCGGACGGCATGGACGGACTCGCGGCGGGCGTGGTCGGATTCGCCGCGGTCGCCTTCATGATCCTGGTGCACATCGCGGGAAGCCAGGTCGAAGCCCAGTCCCTGCTGGTTCCGCACGTCCCGGGGACCGCGGATCTGATGGTGGTCGCCGGCGCGATGATCGGCGCGTGCCTGGGATTCCTCTGGTTCAACTCGAGCCCGGCGATGGTCTTCATGGGTGACACCGGAAGCCTCGCGCTCGGCGGTCTGCTCGGCTACCTCGCGGTGGCGATCCGCCAGGAGGCCCTGCTGGTGCTGATCGGCGGCATCTTCTTCCTCGAGATGGGGAGCGTGGTGTTGCAGGTGGGCTGGTTCAAGTTCACCAGGATCCGCACCGGGAAGGGACGTCGTCTCCTTCGCTGCAGTCCGATCCATCACCACTTCCATCTCGGTGGTTGGAGCGAGCAACAGGTCGTGACGCGATTCTGGTTGATCACCATCGTGCTTTCGATGGCGGCGTTCGCCCTCGTGAAGCTGCGCTGATCGATCGCGGATCAGCCCTCGGAGCCGTCCGGCTCGAGGTCCACGATCGCCTCGGCCGACTCGACCGGCGCGGGATCGCGGTGTTCGCGCAGCGCATCGAGGAAGCCGCGGACGTCCGGCCACAGCGGCGCCTCGAAGGCACGCCGATCACCGGCGATGGGATGATCGAACTCCAGCCGTGCCGCGTGGAGGGCCTGGCGGGCCATCAGTGGTGCATCACTGGATCGACCGTCGGCTTCGGCCCGCTTCGGAACCACCGCCCGGCGGGGGAGCTTCCGGCCGCCGTAGTAGTCGTCGCCGACGATCGGATGGCCGATCTCGGAGAGATGGATTCGAATCTGGTGGGTGCGGCCGGTGAGGAGTTGGAGTTCGACGAGCGTGAAGCCGTCGTACCGCTCGCGGACCCGGTAGATGGTCCGCGCCTCCTTGCCGGCCTCGTCGTGGCGAACCGCGTACCGGTCGAAGATCCTCGGATGACGTCCGAGTGGCAGGTCGATCAGATCCCGGTCGCGACGCACCACGCCGTGAACGATCGCGAGGTATCGCTTGTCGACGGTGCGGGCCTGGAACTGATGGCCGAGTCGCCAGTGGGCGGTGTCGGTCTTCGCCGCGACCATCGCGCCCGACGTGAACCGATCGAGTCGATGGACGATGCCGGGTCGGGCGAACTCCTCGCCGACGGTGGAGAGCCCGCCGGACGTCTGGTGGCGGAAGCGCCAGCTCAGGGCGTTCACGATGGTTCCGGACTTCATGGCCCGGGCGGGGTGGGCGATGATGTCCGGCTGCTTGTTCAGGACGATCAGATCGTCGTCCTCGAACAGGACGTCGAGCGGAATGTCCTCGGGAGGGATCTCGTTCGACGGGGGGGGCGGCAGCACCGCCTCGACCACGTCGCCGAGCCGGAGTCGCGTGCTCGCCTTGGGGCGACGACCGTTCACGGTCACCGCTTCCTCCTCGATCAGCCGCTGCAGGGCGGTCCGGCTCATGAAGGGAATGCGATCCACGAGATAGCGGTCGAGCCGCTTCTTGAGATCCCGGGTCAGTTCAAGCCGCACCTGCACCGGCGTGTCGTCGTCGGACCGGGTCTCGTGCTGGCGGTAGATCGCATCGCGATCCACCTTGCCACCGGCGTCGAACAGCGGGGCTTCCTCGCCCTCGCCGGGTTCCGGCGTCGGGGTTGACGGAGACGCCGGCGGAATGACGTCGTCGGATTCGTCGCGGCCGGTCACGGGGCCGCGGGCGTCTCGGTGGCCTCGGGGGCCGCTTCGTCCCCGGTTTCCGAAGTCGCTTCCGCAGCCTCTTCGTCCTCGGCCTCGAACATCTCGAGCAGATCGTCCGCGGCGGGGACCGTGAAGGCCTCCTCCTCGCCGACGGCGATCACCGGGAGATCAGCCTGATTCGGAAGGCTCGCGTGCGCCTCGATGCCGTCGAGATTCTCGAGGCGAGCGTTCGCCTGCTCGGCCAGCGGGGGATACTCGGGCGTCGAGATCTCGACCACCTTTTCGAGGTGGGTTCTGGCGTCGTCGAGTCGACCGGCGCCCTCGGCGGCCGCGGCGCGTCCGAACAGGCCCGCGATCATCATGGGCTTGCCGGCGAATCCGGGTCGGGCCGAGGCGAGTTCGACCGCTTCGGCGAAGAAGGCGTCCGCCTCGACGAGGCTCTTCGCCTTGTCTTCGGGCGTGAGTTCGGCGCCTTCGTCACCGGCGGCGAGTCCGGGTCGAAGGCCGGACCTGACCGACTGCAGCAGGATGTCACCGGCGGTGAGGAGCGAAAGTTCCGCGACGCCGTCGACGGCGGCGTGGGTCCGGGCGACGCCGCGCAGGGCGGCCGGACTGGTCGCGGACGCGAGTTCGGTCCACGCCGTGTCGATCGCCTCGCCCTGCTTGCGGTTCCACCAGTCCCATGCGAGGAAGGCGCAGGCGACGAGCAGCAGCATGAGCAGGTAGTTCATGCCGGACGTCTTGAGCCAGGCGACGAACTCGTGATTGAGGCGGGAATCGGTCAGGTCGCTGGTCTGGACCTGCTTGAGACGATCGTCCATGGTCGGGGAGCTCCACACGGTGTCCAGCCCGTCGACCGACGACGGTTCGGGACGCCGCATGGTAGCAGGCCCGCCGCCGTGTACGAGGGGCTTTCGGGATGATGAAAACCCCGGTTCAAGGCCATGGGGGAGGATCCTCAGGCGAACCGCCGCAGGCCTCGCTCCAGATGGTCGAGGGCCGCATCCAGATAGCGGGGGAGGCCTTCGGTCTTCAGGAAGGCCGGGGCACAGGCCGCGATCAGGATTCGGCGCAGGTCCGCGAGTCGGGGGTGATCCTCGTCCACCTCGAGTCCCCGCCGGCGCCGCGCGGCGGCGAGCAGTCGGACCGGGTTCCGGCCCTTGAGTCGTTCAGGCCGGGCCCAATGCAGTCGTTCGAGGTAGACCGCATCCTCCACCCAGTGCCCGGGGCGGACTTCGGCGAGATCGATGAGGACCACCGGACCGGTGCCGTTCGTTTCGCGGCCCATGCCGTTGGCCAGGTGGAGGTCGCCGTGGATCCACGCGATCGGACCGCGACCCTGCCACTCCTCGGCGATGGCGTCGAGGTGCCGGGCCACCGACTTGAGCGTCCTTCGCCATCGAGTCGGCTGGCTGATCTTCTGGCCGCGCACCGCCTCGCGTGATCGCTTCAGCAGGCGTTCCCAGTCCTCCTGACGAATCGGACGGTCGATGGGATGGCCCGCCGCTGCGGCCTGGAAGCGTGCCGCAGCCTCGGTCATTCGAAGGATGTGATCGTCTTCCCAGTGCGTGCCGAGGGGGCCGAAGGGCAGGTGCTCGATGACCACCCAGGCCAGGTCGTATCCACCGAGCAGGTCGCCCGATGCGAGGAGTTTCGGCACCGGAAGCGGTTCGATCGCATCCTGCAGTCGACCAAGCCAGCGGAATTCCCGTTCGCTCACGGGAAGTTTGACGACCACCTCGAGCTCCTCGCCCGTCGCCGTCGTCCATCGAGCCCGACCGGTCGCGGCGCCGCTGCGCTGCCAGTCCGTCCGGAACCAGCGGATCTCGCCGAGCCGCCCTTCGAGGGTCTTTCGGAGCAAGGGCCCGAGGGCGTGGCCGAGAATCGTCCGCCGGTCGTTGGTCGGGACCGGGACCGGGACCGGAACCGAGGTCGAGGTTTCTTCCGGGACCGTGGTCATGCCCTCGAATCGTACCACGCGTCCTCGGCGATCCGGCGTGGCGGATCCCGTATGCTCCGACGTCCCCGACGCCGCGTCCGGTCGATCGAAACACACCATGAAGCCCAGTCTCATCGCCATCGATCTCGACGGAACCCTGCTCACCCGCGGGGGAGTCACCGACACCGATCGGGCGGCGATCGATGCGGCGCGTGACGCGGGCGTGATGGTCGTGATCGCGACCGGCAGATCCTGGTCGGAATCGCTCGAGGCGCTTCAGCCGATCGAAGCGACCGGCCCGATGATCGCCGCCGGCGGCGCGTTGCTGCACGAAGCGGCGACGGGTGAGACGCTCGAACGAAGCGTGATCCATCCCGAAGTCGCCGTGGCGGTGACGACCGAACTGCGTCGCCATGGTCACGTCGTCCATCTTCTGCAGGATGCCCCGCAGGCCGGCTGCGACTACTGGATGATCGGGCGCGACACCGTCAGCGAGGCGACGCGATGGTGGTTCGAACGACACGACGTGAACGCGCGCTGGGTCGAACACCTCGCCGACGTCCCGACGCTGGCGCACACGGTTCGCGTCGGCACGACCGCGGTCGGCTCCGCGCTCGGTCACGTGGTCGAGGAGATCCAGGCCGCGCTCGGGGATCGCGTGCTGCTGCAGGCCTGGGAGGCGGTGGTGGAATCCGAGGTGTCCGGGGATCGCATCCACCTGCTCGAAGCGTTCGATCCCGCGGTCGACAAGTGGACGATGCTCGAGCGGATCGCCGGGCGCCGGGGGGTCGGCCGCGAGGCGGTGGCGGCCATCGGCGATGGGTTGAACGACGTGGGCATGGTGGGGAACGCGGGCATCGGAGTCGCGATGGAGAACGCCGATCCTCGGGTGATCGCGGTCGCCGATCGACGGACCGGACCGCCGGGCACCGGGGTGGGGGACGCGATCCGTCGACTGCTGGAACACGACTGAACCGAGCCACGCCTCGTACAATCGAATCGTGCTGGATGCCCCACGACGCTCGCCGATCGTCGACGCCGAGGTGTTCGACCGCGCCGAGGGGCGTGAGCTCATGGACGCCCCCGCGATCGTGCTCAAGAGCGTGCTCGAATCCGAGGTGGTGATCGGCGGGCTCCTCGTCGACGTGGGCGGGGCGTTCGATCGCCTGCTCGCGGCCTCCGAGGATCCGGTGATCGCGCGAGTGCTGAATCGGCACCGGCTCGCCTTCGTCGCCCGACGAAGCCCCGAGCGGAGACTCGTCGAAGCGGGGCGGCTCGCGGATCGTGGTGCGGCGGTCGCGATCGTCGCCACGCACGATATCCCCCGGGCCGTCGACGCCATCGGCCGCGGCGGGGACGCGGCCCGCCGGGGGCTGGTCGTGATCGCGGTGGACGACCCCCAGGCGGCGCCGGGAACCCCCGCACGATCCCTGCTCGCCGGTCTCGGCATCCCGGTCCTCGAGACCACCGGTCTCGACGACCTTCGCTTGAAGATCGAACATGCGGCGCGGCTGGCCGACGTGTCCGACGGTCCGGCCGCGATCGTCGTCGACGCGTCCCTGCTGTCGGTGGCGGTCACCATCACGGTCCGGGCCAACCGGATCGTCGAGACCATCGACACCGCGGCCTCGCTGCGGCGACGACGCGGTCCGAGGCTGACCGGTGGAGAGGATCTCGCGCGATTGGGACGTCGTCTCGAACTGGATTCGGCGATGGGGATGCCCAGTCCCGGCGAACGCGAGACGGTCGCGATCGTGGCATCGGGGCTCGCATCTCGTTCGGTTCGTCACGTGCTGGAGGAGACCCGCCTCACCGGGCGGATCCCCGCGATCCACGTGGGGCTCGTGAATCCGCTCGACGCCTCCTTGATCGAACGCCTGCTCGTCCGTTCACGCACCGTGCTGGTGATCGAGACCCGCCCCGGACTGCTCGCCGCACCGGTGATCGAGATCGCGGAACGACTTCGACGCCGAGGCGAGATCGTCGCGGAGGTCGCGTGGCGACGCGTGCCCGGCGGCAGCGACGCGGTCATCGAGCCGGGAGACGCCCGTGATCCGTCCACGCTCGCGACCAAGCTTCGCGACGTCCTCCTGGAGATCCGGCCGACCCTCGATCTTCCTCGGGGCGAGCCGCTCGAAGAAGAGGATTCGGCGGCCGATGAGTCATCGAAACTGGTGCCGGTGCGAAGCGGTCAGGTCGGGCGGGGACTCCTGCAGACGGTTCGACGTGCATCCGTTTCGGCCGACCGGATGCTCCGCCGGGTGGTCGAGGAGGGCGAGGAGCCCCTCGCGCTGGCGATCAACGGGCGTCCACCGGCGGGATTCACCGGGCGCGTGGTCGCGGTCGAGATCGTCGAGCGTCGACGGTTGCTCGAGGAGGCGGTGCTGCTCGCGGCGGCCCGGGATCTCGGACGCCCCTGGGTCACCATCCTCGTCGACGACGGGGGCGGCGACGAGCTCGACGCGGTGCGACTCCTGACCGCGGCCATTCCCGTGGCGGGCGAGAACCCCGGTCAGGTCCGTCGAGTCGAGGTCGAGGACGAGGTCTCGCTGCGGAAGGACATCGGTGAGGCGGTTCGAGCGCCCCACCCTTCGGTCCTCGTGGTTCGTCGGCGGGAACGCGGCGTCGCCCGGGACCTCGAAGAGATCGATCGGCTCGGTTACTCACCGCTCCTGCGGGTGAAGACGCGGATCGACGACGGGTGCGGCGTGCGGGCGTTCGCGGAGCCCACCATCGACAGTTCGCTTCCCCGACCGGACGACGTCCAAGGTCGGTACCGGTTCGAACCGGTGCGGAGCCGCCTTCGACGATCCTTCGTCCTGCGGGTCGGTCGCCTGCTCGAGATCACCGAACTCGTCCGACAGCGGAGTCCTCAGGTCGCCACGCCGGTGATGCAGGATCTTGGAATCACCGTGCCGACCCTCCGGCATCGCGGTCGGGGACGCTGGCGGTTCCACGTCGCCGGGGTGCGTGGGGTCTCGCCGGGCGGCGCGGCGAGTCTCGTGGCGCTCGCCGGACGGGTGATGGGCTTCGACGTCCGACTCGCCAATCTCGGCGCCAGCCGATCCTCGAATCCATCCGCCTGGTCGCAGGTGCTCTTCACCCGGCCCGCTCGGGAGGACGTGGTCGACACGCTGGTTCCCTCGATTCCGCCGGGAGAGGCCGACGTGGTGCTCGGCGTGGATCCGATCGAGACGCTGCGGGCGATCGCGACCGATTCCGAACTCCGGGTCGCGACGCCGGGCCGGACTTCGATCGTGGCGAACACCGAGCCTCCGCCGGACGAGCGAGCGTCCCTTCCGGACGTGGCGGCGACGTTGCAGTCCGAAGCGGCTCGACACTGCGGCACGCCGGGGGACCTGGTCGATGCGATTCTTCCGAGAGTCATCCAGCAGTTCGGCAATCGTCGTCTGCTCGACGTGGTGCTGACCGGGATCGCGTACCAGCGTGGACTCGTCCCCGTCTCGCTCGAGGCGATCACCGAGGCCGCGCAGCGTCTGGAACGGGTCGGGTTCGGTCGCACCGGTGAGGCGTTCCGGTTCGGGCGGCTGCTGGCCGAGTCACCGCAGAGCGGCGGGGGATCGAGCTCGGCCACGGTCGAGCTGTTCGCCCGGCGTCGACGGGAGATCGTCCTCGAGACGCGTCTGCATCGTGGGCCGAGTTCCGCTCGCTGGCTCCATCAAAGGATCCAACAGGCCCTCGAGACGGTTCCCGGTCTGCTCGAGAGCGAAGCCGGGCGGGTGGCGGTCGATGACCTGCTGCTGGCCGTCGCGAGCCTCTTCCGGCGGGGCGGACGGGCGCTGGTCGACCAGTATCTCGATTACATCGATACAGCCAAAGCACTGAAACTGGAACTTGCC
>NZFT01000101.1 GCA_002690755.1 Phycisphaerae bacterium | reverse complement strand
GGCCCCGGCCGCGGCGTGAATCGAGACGTCCCCAGAAGACGGCCCGTTCCAGCACCACCGAAACCGTCAGAACGCTGAGGAACAACAGCGGCCACATCACGAGGCCCCCACGGGCCATGAAGTCGAGCATCGCGTCGATCAAGTCCATTCGGAGATGATACGGGGTCCACGGATCCGGACGGGATCCGAGGCTCGGATGGTTATCATCTGATCTCCTTACGCCCGCTTCGATTCCCACCCCGGACCGAACCCACGCCATGCAGGACGCCCTGGTCGAACGGATCGACGCCGCGCTCGAAAGCGCGATCTCCGCCCGGAAGCTCGCCCCCGCGATCGACGAGGCCGCCCGCTACGCGGTGCTCGGCGGCGGCAAGCGACTCCGCCCGATCCTCGCCCTGCGTGCCTGCCTCGCCGCGGGTGGCGAGATCGACGATGCGGTCCCGGCCGCGATCGCCATCGAGTGCATCCACGCGTTCAGCCTCGTCCACGACGACCTGCCCGCCCTGGACGACGACGATCTGCGGCGCGGCCGACCCACGGTCCACCGGGCGTTCAACGAAAGCGTGGCGATCCTCGCCGGCGACGCCCTGCAGTGCATCGCGGCGGAGATCGCCGCGGAAAGCCCGCGCAATCCTCTGCCGATCCTCCGCGAGGTCCTCGCCGGAACGCGGCTGATGATCGACGGGCAGTCCTACGACACCGAGGGCGTCTTCCCCGACGAGGTCCGGGAGGAGGAGGACCGACTTCGCCTGATCCACCGGCTGAAGACCGGGGCCCTGATCCGGGCGGCCTGCCGATGCGGTGGTCTCGCCGCCGAGGCCGATGCCGAGATCCTCGAACGCCTCGACCGCTTCGGCACCGCGATCGGTCTGATGTTCCAGATCGTCGATGACGTACTCGACGAGACCCAGTCCACCGAGCACCTCGGGAAGACCGGCGGCAAGGACCGGGCCAGCGGAAAACGGACCTTTCCCTCGATTTTCGGACTCGAGGCGAGTCGGACCGAGATTCGATCCCTCGCCGAAGACGCGGTGCTGCAACTCGACGGGCTCGATCCGGAAGGGTCGAAACCCCTGCGGGACCTGGTCGCGATGCTGGCGGTTCGGACCCGCTGAAACCGGAATCAGCGCCCATCGAAGCCGTTTTCGGGCAAACGANCGCTACCATGGTCAGAAGCACCGTCCCCGCACGCCCCCCTCGGAACGAACGAATGGACCTCGAACTGCTTTCCGGCATCCGAACCCCCCAGGATCTGAAGCGGATTCCGATCGATCGGCTCCCCGAACTGGCCGCGGAGATCCGCTGGGCGATCTGCAACCAGATCCGCAAGAGCGGCGGTCACCTCGCACCCAACCTCGGCGTGGTCGAGCTGACCATCGCGATGCACTACGTGTTCGATTTCGGACACGATCGGCTGCTCTTCGACGTCGGCCATCAGTGCTACCCCCACAAGCTCCTCACCGGCCGCCTGCCGATGCTCGAGGGCCTTCGCACCCGAGCCGGCATGTCCGGCTTCCCCGAACCACGGGAGAGCGATTACGACCTCTTCGCCGTCGGCCACGCGGGTACCGCGATCTCCACCGCGGTCGGCATGGCGCGAGGCGACACCGTCAACGGCGAGGGCTGGTCCGAAGAGAGCCCGGACGGCCGGCGGGTGGTCTCGATCATCGGCGACGCGTCGATCGTCAACGGCGTCGCGATGGAAGGGCTCAACAACGCGGGCACCCTCGGCCGCCAGTTCCTGGTGGTGCTCAACGACAACGGCATGTCGATCGCGAAGCCTCAGGGCGCGGTCGCGGCGTACTTCGACCGGGTCCGACTCAGCACCTCCTACGGCGGCTTCAAGAAGGCCGCCAAGGAGATCGCCCGACACATCCCCGGCGGCGAGACCCTCTCGGATCTCTACCACCGCATGGGCGAGATGAGCAAGGCGATGATCTCCGAGGACGCGTGGTTCGAGAAGTTCAACATCGTCACCGTCGGCCCCGCGGACGGTCACGATCTCCCGACGCTGATCGATCTCTTCAACGAAGCCGCCCGCTTCGACCGCCCGATGGTCCTGCACATCAAGACGATCAAGGGCAAGGGCTACGCGTTCAGCGAGGGGGACGCCACCGCCTTCCACTCCCCGGGCGCCTTCGAGGTCGTCGACCAGCCGGAAGACGACACGCTCGAGCGCGAAGGCTGCCGGGTCGAGATCAAGAAGTCCGGCCGTTCCTTCACCGCGGCCTTCGCGGACGGGATGACCGACCTGATGTCCCGCGACTCGAAGGTCGTCGCCTGCACCGCGGCGATGCCCGACGGCACCGGACTCACGAAGNCGATGGAGGCGTTCCCCGACCGNACCTGGGACACCGGCATCTGCGAGAGCCACGCGATGGACATGATGGCGGGCATGGCGAAGACCGGGCTCCGGCCGTTCTTCGCGGTGTACTCGACCTTCCTCCAGCGGGCCTTCGACCAGGCGTTCCAGGAGGTCTCCCTGCAGGGGCTCGCGGTCCGGCTCTGCCTCGACCGCGCCGGTTACGTCGGCGGCGACGGTGCCGTCCACCACGGCTTCTGCGACGTGAGCCTGCTCGCGCCCCTTCCCAGGGCCGCGATCACCGCGGCCATGGACGAACCCTCCCTCCGGGCGGCGCTCGACTTCATGGCCGGCTACGACGCCGGACTCTCCGCGGTCCGCTATCCCCGCGACAAGGTGAGCGAGCGATTCGCCGCCGAGCCCTGCCCGCCGTTCGAACTCGGCAAGGCCCGCCCGCTGGTCGAGGTCGACCAGCCGCACGTCGCCATTCTCGGCTTCGGCACCATGGCCATCACCGGCATGGAGATTCGCGACCAGCTCGGCGACGAGTACGCGGCGAGCGTCTACGACGCCCGCTTCGCCAAGCCCGTCGACGAGGCGCTGCTCGCCGACCTGCTCGGCCGGGGGATTCCGGTCTTCACCATCGAGGATCATTCGGTCAAGGGCGGCTTCGGCACCCAGGTGCTGGAAGCGGCGAACCGGCTCGGCCTCGACACCCGGCTGGTGACGGTCTGCGGCATGCCCGACGACTGGGTCTATCAGGGCGGCCGCGACGAACAGCTCGCCGAGGTCGGCCTCGACGCCACCAGCATCGCCCGCCGGATCCGAACCCGACTCGCCGAGAACGTCGACGCCGGACCCGCCTCGACGACCGACCCGTCCCCCGCGGCCCGTTCCCGGGTCCCGGGTGCCTGAATACCCCGTGTCGCCACGTACGCTCGTGCTCTTCGACATCGACGCGACGCTCCTGGCGACCCAGGATGCGGGGGTGGTCGCCTACGAAGTCGCCGGCGCGAAGGTGTTCGGGGTCCAGTTCTCCTTCGTCGACGTCCCGCTCCACGGCCGGCTCGACTCCGAGAACTACGCCGACGCGGTCCGTCGGCACGGTCTCGGGATCGACCACGAGGAACACGCCGATGCGTTTCGAGCCGCGTACGCCATCGCGTTGGCGCAGGTCGCGAAGGACCGCGGCGGCTTCGAGGCGTGCCCGGAGATCGAACCGCTTCTCGAACATCTGGNCGATCGGCCCGACGTGGAAGTGGGACTGCTCACCGGGAACTGGGAGGACACCGGGCGATTCAAGATCCGGGCCGCGAACCTCGACGACTCGATCTTCCGGTGCAACGCCTTCGCCGATCACGGCGATCATCGCGACGAACTCGTGCCGGTCGCGCGGTCGACCTTCGAAGCGATGCACGGCCGCGAACCCGATCGCATCGTGGTGATCGGCGACACGCCCCGGGACGTGCAATGTGCGAAGGCCGGCGACGCCGAATCGGTCGCGGTCGCGACCGGCGTCTTCGACACGGAGGCGTTGCGGGCGACCGACGCGGACCTCGTGGTCGAGACGCTCGCCCTGACCACCGAACTGCGACGATTCCTTGGCGTTTGAGCCCGGCCCCGAGCCAGCGTGCCGGCGTGATCACGAGCCACGACCGAGGCTTCGCTCACCCGCCGTCGGTCCGCACCGGACGTCTCGATGACGTGTCCCGGTGCACGCGATGGCAGGCGCGGCACTCGCTCGAGATCCGACCGAGGATCGCCGTCGCCTGCTGCGGCCTTCGCGTCTTCACCNCCNCTTCGAGCGTGGCGGCGAGTTCGATGGACCGCGCGAGCGTCATCGGTGACGCGTCGCCCGTCGTCCCGCCCGGGGAAGACCCCATCGGCAGGTGCGCCATGCTCCGGAACCGTTCGGTGAGGATCCCCGCCTCGACGACCGGATCGAGGTCCGGGTGCGTCGGCGGCGTGCGCCAGTCGTGCTTCGCCAGCAGGCGGAGCCGATCGTGGATGCGGTCGAGATCGGCCATTCCACCCGCGAGATCGGACACGATCGCGACCGGCCGNAGTTCNNCCGGATCCACCGCGTCGANGACCGCGGNNGGCTCGGCCTNNGCCNNCGCCACCGCNGCNTGCAGNCCCGGGTAGTCCCGGCTGGTCCCGATCACCTCGAGGATGCGGCGGCCCCGGGACGCATCGATCCGTCCGAGCGCCCGAAGGCCCACCGCCGCCGCGGCCGGGGCCCGATGTCGGCCGTGATGGCAGTGCAGGTAGACGGGGCCGTCGGCCTCGCGGATCGCCCGGGCCAGNAGCTGCGTGGTCNGCCGGTCGATGCCGTCGTAGCCGACCGGCAGGTGGATGTACCGGATCCCGCGTGCCGTCGCCATCGCCACGTCGGGCCGGGCGGCATCCACCGAGATGATCGTCCGGACNCCGGCCTTCTCGAGGGACTCGAACCCGGCCGGCGTCGGCGCNCCNCCGGTCANNAGTCGCGGGTGGACCTCGTGAACGAGGGGAAGTCCGCGATGGGACTTCGGNGTGANGTCCGCAACGNNCGTCNNCACCGCGGGCTGCGACGGCGGCGGCTTGGAACTCGATCCCCAGGGAGCGGCACCGAAGAGCGTGCCGAGGCTCAGCAGCAGGATGGTCGAAAGACGGCTCATGACGACGTCCCGGGCGGAATTCGACGACCGGTCCGCCGGCCGCCATTCAAAAGAAGGTGGACCGCCCTCGACGAGCGCCGAAGACGGTCCACCAGAGCGGGCGAGGAGGCTCGAACTCCCGACATTCAGCTTGGAAGGCTGACGCTCTACCAACTGAGCTACACCCGCAGGTTCGGAGCCCACCGTCACCGGTGAACCGCGAAACCGAAGTATAGCGGCTCCCGGACCGCCGTTCCGTACCGGCCGGATCGGCAGCATCGATGCCGTGGCGACCACTGCAGGCTGGTCCGTGGGCGAACCCGTTCAACCGCCCCGCTCACGACGATCACGGGCCGAACGAAAGCCCGCCCCGACGCGTGGTCGAGGCGGGCGGGTGTGTTTGCGTGCGGCGCGCTCGAAGCCGATCAGGGGCAGGTGGCGCCCCAGAAGCTCAGGATGTAGGCCAGGTCCGCCCCGTTCACCTCGCCGTCGCCGTTGATGTCCGAGCCCACGCAGCCGAGGGTTTCCACGCCGATCTGGTTCCGCAGCAGGGCGAAGTCCGCGGCATCGACGTCGTCGTCGCCGTCCATGTCGCCGGGCGTGCCCTCGGTGATGCCGAAGTCCGCCATGCCGAGTCGGATGTCGTCCTCGTCGTAGTCGCCGTCGCAGTCGACATCGCCGTTGACGTTGGTGTCGACGACCCCGCAGCCGCAACCGCCGGGTTCGGTCTTGAGGGGATCGTTGGGGCAGTCGTCGAGACAGTCCAGCGTGCCGTCACCGTCGCTGTCGGTGTCCGCCACGCCGCAACCGCAGTCCCCGGGCTCGGTCTTGTCGGGGTCGTTGGGGCAGTTGTCGCACTCATCCGGGGTGCCGTCGCCGTCGGTGTCGGTGCAGCCGACGACGGTGGAGTTGCATTGAATGCTGCCGGTGGGCTGGGTCCCCCCGATGTTCTCGGGGGTGTTGCCGCAGAGCACGAGGTCGACCACGGAAGTGACCGAGTCGTCGTCTTCCCCCGTGAAGACGCCCCCGCCACGCCCGCCGGCGGTGTTGTCCGAAAGCGTGCAGCCGACCAGCGTGGCCGTGCTGTTTCGAACGTTCATGATCCCGCCTCCATCCCCGGCGGTGGCGGCGTTTCCATCGACGGTGCAATTCTCCATGTTCAGGATGGCGTAGAAATCGGCGAATATCCCACCACCGTTCTCGCCCGCCCTGTTGTTCGAGATCTCGCAGTCGATCATGGCCAGGGATTCGGGATTGGAGGAAACGCCGTCGAGGTAGATCGCCCCGGCGTCCCGATCGGCCGTGTTCCCTGAGAACGTGCATCCCGTCAGCACCGCAAGGCACCGGTTGTTCAGAAAGAACGCCCCTCCGTCCGAATAGCTCACCCCGGTCGCCGCATTGCCTTCGAAGCGGCAGTCGATCATGGTGATGTTGCTCGAGGCGAGGTAGATGGCACCGCCTTCCTTGGCTTCATTACCGATGAAGATGCAGTCGGTCAGGATCGGCCCGCCGAACTCGCCGTTGACCTTCAAGGCACCGCCAACATCGCCGCCGCGGTTGTACAGGAAGTGGCAGTTGACGAGGGTCGGCGTGCAATCCCTCATGAACATGCCCCCGCCGTCGTCGTCGGCATACCCGTTCTGGACCACCAGATTCTCGAATCTGGTCGAGGCGTCCTCGTCGTTCTGGCATTCGATGACCTGATGGGAATCGGCCCCATCGAGAATGCTCGCTGGATCCCCGCTCTTGTCGGTCGCCCCCCGCAGGGTGATCGCCTTGCCGTCGGTGTTGATCACCGAGCCTTCGTAGTAGGTCTCGGCCGCGAGCAGGATGACGTCACCGTTGCTGGCGGCGTCGATCGCGGCGTTGATCGAGGTTTACTGACAACCGGAGGCGCAGACCGTGAGGGTGTTCTGGGCGGTGGCGGTCGTGGTGGACGCGAACAGGCCGGTGGCGACCAGGGCGACGATGGTCAGGGAGCGGTGCATGGGTGTCTCTTTCTCTCGCCGTTGGTTGGGTTGGGTTAGGCTTGGTTGGTCTGCGACGGATCAGTGAACCAGTGATTGGCGCGCGAGTCGGGATGGGGACCGGAATCATCTTCCTTCGCTTACGTGTTCATAGTCGAAAACCCCGCGTCGAACGGTCGAAATTATGAGTACGAGACTCCTTCATCAAGCGTTTGGTCACGAGAATCATCGTCACGAATTCCGGTCACCGCAAGGCGGCGATTCCCCTTCGGACGAATCGCGCCCGGACCGAGGCGCTGTGAATCGTTCCAACTGTGAATTGTTCCAACCGTGAACGGTTCCAACCGGTGATGCCCGCACCGATCGATGCTTCATCCAGCGTTCGAATCGAGTTCACTCGAGCGCCGATCGCCGCACCGACCCGAAGAAAAGCACGCCCGGCCGAGAACGGCCGGGCGTGCGAATTCGAAGATGAGCGGTGTCGATCGGCGATCGATCAGGGGATGCAGACGCCCCAGGCCACGAGCAGGAGACCGAGGTCCGCACCGTCGACCGTGCCACTGCCGTCGAAGTCGGCGGAACCGGGGCCGCCGAACTGGACGAGCAGGAGACCGATGTCTCCACCGTTGACCACGGCGTCCCCATTCAGGTCGGCGACGCAGACGTCGACGTCCTCGCATTCGACGCCGCCGTAGACGAGCAGGTCGACGCCGGCTTCGACGAGCGAACCGTCACCGAGGTCGCTGGCCTCGAAGCGAAGCCGCATCTCGGTGGTGGGCGAAAGGAACTCGTCGATCTCGAAGGAGACGGCGACCCAGCTGCCCGCGTTCTCGGTGACTTCCTCGACGAGGGTCCAGCTCGCCCCGCCATCGTTCGAGATGCGGACGAACATCGAGTCGGCGTTCGGCGCCGCGCCCGTGTCGTTGGAGTACCAACGCCGGTAGGAGACCGATCCTCCATCGACCGAGGTCCCGTCGAAGACCGGACTCAGGAGCGTGGTGGTGCCCCCGTCGACGTCGTTCTCGCCGAGGCTGCCGCCGGGCGAGCCCTGACCCGTCACGAAGCAGAACACGCCGCTCGCGGCGTTCTCGGGCTGGGCGTCGGTGCCGTTCGGGTTGACCCGGGTCCACACGCCGGTGCTGGCGTCGTCCCCGGCCACGCCGACCGTCCAGCCGCTTTCGACCTCGAGGTCGTCCTCGAGTCCGATCACCGGCGTGCCGACCTTGATCGTCAGCGGATCGAGCCCGCCGTTCGCCGGGAACTGCACCGTGCCCACCGTCTCGGACTGGAGCTGGAAGTAGAAGGCGGGATCCTCGCCGCAGACCACGGCGGGGATCGTCGCCTCGTAGATGTCGCCGGTGACGAGCTGCATCGGGAACGACTCGAAGAGCCCCCCGCCGGTGCGGAGCCGCATCTCCCGCGATCCTGCGATGACCACGTCTTCGCGGGGGTTCATCTCGACGCGGATCAGAAGCGACTCACCGGCCCCGATGAACTCGGGGATGCTGGTGCGAACGTCGATCACGGGGCCGAGGAACGACGCCTCGAGGGCGGCCTCGACGTCCAGCACGCCGCCGGTGACCACCACACCGCTGAGTCCGGGGACCGGACGCACGGTGTTGAGGATGATGTCGATGACGTCCTGGTAGTTCGCGTTGCCGAGGACCGAATAGACCAGCGCCACGCCGCCGGCAACGTGCGGGGTCGCCATCGAGGTGCCGCTGAAGGAGCTGTAACCGTTGTTCGGCGTGGTGCTGAGCACCTGGACGCCGGGGGCGGCGAGATCGACGTTCGAGCCGTACTGACTGAAGCTCGCGAGGTTGTCGTTCGAGTCCGTCGCCGCGACAGAAAGGATGTTCGGCTGGTCGTAGGCGGCGGGATAACTCGCCCCGTTCGAACCGCCGTTCCCCGCGGCCGCACAGAAGATGTGGTTGTAGTTCGTACCGGCGCTCTGGATGAGGCCGTTGAACGCCCCGCTGAACCCGCCGCCGCCGTAACTGTTGTTCGAGACCTTCGCCCCGTTCACGCAGGCGTACTCGAGCGAGTCGAGGATCGCCTGGCTGGAGAGCGACTGGTTCCCGACGCGAAGCGGCATGAGGCTGCATCGCCAGTTGACGCCGACGATCCCGATGCCGTTGTCACCGCGGGCGCCGATGGTGCCGGCGGTGTGGGTTCCGTGACCGTTCTGGTCNGAGGGGTTCGGGTCGTTGTCGTAGTAGTCGAAGCCGTGGATGTCGTCGACCTCGCCGTTGCCGTCGTCATCGATGCCGTTGCCCGGCACCTCGTCGGNGTTGACCCAGAGGTTGTCCACCAGATCGGGGTGGTTGATGTCGGAGCCGGAGTCGATGACCGCGATGGTGAATTCCTGCAGACCGACGTGTTCGTCCCAGGCCTGNGCGGCGTTGATCCGCTCGAGTCCGTACATGNTCGGATAGCTGGGGTCGTTCGGGATGTTGTCGAAGAACTCCATCGTGAAGACCGGCTCGATGAACTCGAGCACGTCACCGCGGCTGGCGAACGCCTCGATCACCGCGGCTTCATCACCAGCCGTCTCGAGGCAGAAGAGTCCGGGAACGAGCCGGTAGGTGCTGGAGATCGTCGCATCCATGTCGGTGAGGACCGCGTCGAACGCCGCCTCACCCACGGTCGGGCGGAACTTGGCGAACACTCGGTTGGGCACGCGGTCGAAGTCCCGCCAGGCCGGCTCCGGCACCAGGTCGGCGATCGGCGCGGCGTTTCGGACATCGTTGCGGGCGCCGCCGTCTCGGACTGACGGCGGTGCGGCGATCAGTGAGGTCACGANGGTTCCGGCGAGCAGNCCGGCGAGGAGANTNNTCATGANTGNTCCTTCTGCATCTTGGTGATATGGAGCAACTAAAGTTTAGGCGTCGTTTGGATGAACACGCGACCGGTTGGTTCCGAGATCGGGCAAATGATGCCCTCAACGATCGTTCAGCGATCTCGGAATGATGACTCAGGCATTCGCCACGACGGCGGCCTTGACCGCCTCGAAGTCGGGCTGGACCCCCGCATCTTCGGAAACCCAGGCGTAGCAAACCCTTCCATCGGCACCAACCACGAACGCGGCCCGCTTCGCGACGCCCTTCAGCCCCATGAGGTCCTCGCAGAGACAGCCCCACTCGGTGGTGACGGTCTTGTTGAAGTCGCTGAGGAGCGGGAACGGGAGGCTCTCACTCTCGCGGAACTGCGCGGAAACGAAGGGATTATCGACTGAAACACCGAAAACCCGGACGCCGAGCTCGCTCCATGCGGCCCAGTCGTCCCGGATCGCGCAGAACTCCTCGCTGCACACGCCGCTGAAAGCCAGAGGGAAGAAGAGGATCACGACCGGCTCGTTCCCGAAGCAGGCCCCGACGTCTGCGATCACGCCGGGTGCTTCCTGAAGGCTGAAGGAGGGTGCGAGGTCACCAATGGTGAGGGGCATGTCGAGCTCCGGTTCGGGGACGTTGACCATGCCGGGAGTCGACCCGGCATCCTGGCCTCGAATAATCGATGTTACCGGCTTCTTCGTCGTGAAAAGCGATTGCGATTCGACCTTTCGTACCCATTCCGGGCTGGTAAACCTCTGATTTCGGAGTATCTTCGGACATTCCCTCGGGAATCCGGATGCTCCGGGATTCCCTGACCGCCCGTTTGTTCCCCGAGCGACCGCCAGCCCCGGCGGGCCCGCGACGGGGCGATCCGACACAGGAGAGTCCAACGAGATGCGATACCTGAAGTTCCTCACCGCCACCGCTGCGGCGACCGCCTTCCTGCTTGCGACCCCCGGCGCCCATGCCGACGACCTCTCATCGTGCGGACTCCCCGAGTCCGGCGACTGCAACGCCGACAACGGCAGCCCCGGCTGTGCCGACGAGGTGTGCTGCCTCGTGGTCTGCGAACTCGACCTCTTCTGCTGCAAGGAAACCTGGGACCAGAGCTGCGCCGACATCGCGGCCGAGCTCTGTGACGGGGGCGGTGGCGGCGGCAACTGCGGTGATCCCGCCGCGGGCGCCTGCGACGTCGCCAACGGCACCCCCGGTTGCGACGACCTCGAATGCTGCACCGACGTCTGCGCGGTCGACCCCTACTGCTGCGAGACCGCGTGGGACGGCATCTGCGCCGACGAGTCGAACACGATCTGCTACGACGGCCCGACCCCCGAGAACGACGAGTGCGTCGATGCGATCGACCTCGGCACCGGCGATTCGGTCACCGCGTTCAGCACGCTGGGTGCGAACACCAGCGGCCCGGATCTCCCCGCCGAATGCGAAAGCTTCGGCGAAATCATCATCCGTGGTGACATCTGGTACACCTGGACCGCCAGCACCAACGAGATCATCGTGATCTCGACGTGCAACGACGCGGACTTCGACACCCGCCTCGCCCTCTACAGCGGCGACTGCGAGAACCTCGTCTTCGAGGCCTGCAACGACGACGGACTCGGCTGCGCCGGCTTCACGTCGGAACTGATCGCGGAAGTCGTCGCGGGCACCACGTACATCATCCAGATCGGCGGCTTCAACCCGCCGGCCCAGGGCACCGGCAACCTCACCATCTGCGAAGGTGACGCCTGCCTCGCCGGCTGCGTGGCCTCCTGCGAGGGGAGCGACGTTCCCGAAGAGGAAGGCTGCGGTGGCGACACCAACGGCGGCTGCAACGACGCCTCGGGCAACGGCCCCGTCCAGCAGATCAACGTCGGCGACACCGTCTGCGGCACCATGTTCGCCTTCGGCGGCACCCGCGACACCGACTGGTTCGAATTCACCATCTCCGAGCGGTCCCGCGTCTCCTGGACCGTCGAAGCCAACATTCCGACCACCCTCTTCCTGCTGAGTTCGGACTGCCCCCCCACCATCCAGATCGGCGCCGGTTACGACGCCTGTCCCGCCATCCACACCGGCTGCGTCGACGCGGGCACCTACCGCGTCTTCGTCGCCCCCGGCGGTTTCGACGGCGTGCCGTGCGGCTCCGGCCCGCTGAACACCTATCGGGCGACGCTCACCACCGAGCCCGCCACCGTGGAAGGCGACACCTGCCAGGAGGCGATCGTCCTCGGCGAGTTCGAAGGCGACTTCGAGTTCACCACGGACTGCGCGTCCACCGACGGCGCCGACCTGCCGGTGAGCTGCGACAGCTTCGGTTCGGTCACCATCTACAACGACATCTTCCTGTCGTGGACCGCCCCCGCCGACGGCGACTGGTTCTTCTCGACCTGCAACCAGGCCACCTTCGACACCCGGCTCGCGGCCTACGCCGGCTGCGACGGGGCGTTCCTCGGATGCAACGACGACGACGTCAACTGCTCCGGCTTCACATCCCTGCTCTCGCTCGGCGGACTGACCGCCGGCGAGGAGGTCATCATCCAGCTCGGCGCCTGGGGCAACGGCGTCTCGGGCAGCGGCGTCCTCACCATCGGGACCGGCTCCGGCGGCCCGACGCCTCCCGAGAACGACGATTGCAGCGATGCGATCGACATCACCGACGGCCAGACCTCGATCTCGAACATCGCGTCCACCACGGACGGTCCCACCCTCCCCACGGAGTGTGCGAAGTTCGGCAACGCCGAGATCTTCAACGACGTCTGGTACCTCTACGAGGCCACCTTCGACGGCACCGCCGTCGTCTCGTTCTGCCCCGTCGGCGACGCGACGTTCGACACCCGTCTCGCGGCCTACTTCCCGGGCTGCAAGAGCGGCGATCCGCTCGCCTGCAACGACGACACCTGCGGGCTGTCGTCGGAGATCGCGTTCGCCACGGTCTGCGGCGAGAGCTACCTGATCCGGGTCGGCTCGTACTCCACCGCCGGCTTCGGCATCGGCACCCTCGACATCACCGCCAGCGGCGAGTCCTGTGGCGGTGGAGGCGGCTGTGCTGCAGACTTCAACGACGACGACATGGTCGATGGTGCCGACTTCGGCTCGTTGCTCGTGGCCTGGGGCCCTTGCGCGGGATGCGACGAGGACCTCAACGGCGACGGCGTCGTCGATGGCGCCGACGCGGGTCTTCTGCTCGTCGAATGGGGCATCTGCCCCTGATCGACGCCCGCCTCGGCGGGAATCAAACGTGTTCCATCGCCCCCCGGCTTCGGCCGGGGGGCGTTTCCTTCCGCGGATCGGATGAAATCCGCGCTGGCCCCGACCTCGACGTTTCCTATAGTCAAGGTTCGGGAACCAGGGCCGTCTCCCGGCGTACAAGCCATCCGTCCGCTTGCCTCCCTCCAAGTTCCCGCCGACACCATGCGATCCCAGATTTCCCCGATCCTCGTTTCGATCACCGTGATGTTCTGCCAGCTCGTCACGACGGGGGCGGCCGTCGGGCAGGTCTGTCCCGGTGAAGAGGGTTGCCTCATCGTCCACGAAGCGGGTGGCTGCAGCGACGAAGCGTGCTGCCAGAACGTCTGCCAGGCCGATCCGTTCTGCTGCGAGGAATGGGATTCCACCTGCGTCGAACTCGCCGATGCGACCTGCGTCGGCCTCTGCGGGGCGATGGCCAGCGGCGGCTGCTTCATCGCGGGCGCGACGCCCGCCTGCGACGACGCCGAGTGTTGCCAGGCCGTGTGCGTGATCGACCCTTTCTGCTGTGAGACGGCCTGGGACGGAAACTGCGCCTTCTTCGCCTCGAACGCCTGTTCGACGGGCGGCGGCGAGTGCGGCGATCCGTCCAGCGGTCCCTGCGACGTGCCCGGGAGCACCCCCGCCTGCGAAGACGAGGAATGCTGCGAGGTGGTGTGCTTGTCGGATCCGACCTGCTGCGAGGTGGTCTGGGACTTCGTCTGCGCCGCCCTCGGCCAGACGCTCTGTGGCGGCAGTTGCCAGGTGGTGCTCGATGCCGCCGATCAGCTCGAGGCGGAAGGATGCGGCGCGGAGACCAACGACCCTTGTGAAGGCGGCACGGCGGAGCCCATCGTCGCCGGACGCCAGTTCGGCGGCACCTTCCGACTCGGCGGCGACGTCGACGTCTATGCGCTGGACCTCACCGGCTTCGACGAGGACCTCGACGGCGAAGTCCGGCTCCGGATCACCGTCGGCGCCGCCGACGCCATGCTCGCGGTCCGAGGGGGCGGTTGCGACCTCGACCCGATCGCCACCGTCGGGTCGATGAGCTGCCAGTCCTCGACACTGATCACCTGCGTCCCGGCGATCCCGACGGAGTTCGTCGTGACGCCGGGCCCCACCGCCTTCGGATGCGAGCAGCCCGTGTACGCGATTCGCATCGAGGTCATCGACTTCTGCGACGAGCCATGCGGCAACCCCTCAGGCTGCCTGGTACCCCACGAGACACCGGGTTGCGACGACCCCACCTGTTGCGACCTCGTCTGCAAGATCGACCCGCTCTGCTGCGAATGGGCCTGGGACAGCTTCTGCACGGTGAGCGCCGCGACGAACTGCGGCGGCGATCCCCCGCCCAACGATCTCTGCAACGACGCCATCGAGCTCGGCCCGGAGGGCATCGCCGTCAACGAGCGCTCGTGGAACCAATGGTTCCGCAACCGAAGTGGCCCCGCTCATTCGGCCGCAGCGGCGCTGGACT
>NZFT01000100.1 GCA_002690755.1 Phycisphaerae bacterium | reverse complement strand
ATCTATCCCGGGGCGACGCCGCGGGAGATCGAGGAGTCGATGGCCCGCAAGGTCGAGGATGCGGTCGGAAGCGTCCAGGAGGTCCGGCGGATCGAGACCACGGTCAGCGAGGGGGCGGGGATCCTCGTGGTCAAGTTCGACGAGGGGACCGACATCCCCGAAGCGATCGAGGACGTCGAACGAGCGATCGAACGGCTCTCGGATCTGCCCGACGACGCGGAACGGATCCGAGTGGTGGAGTTCGAGCCGAATCTTCCGGTCATCATCCTGACGCTGCACGGGGACGTCGACGAGCGGGTGCTGAAGTCCGCGATGCGCACGATCATCGACGACCTCGAATCGCTTCGCGGCATGGGTTCGCTGCAGGTGTCCGGTCTCCGGGACTACGAACTCCGGGTCGCGGTCGAGCCTGAGCGTCTGGTCGAGAACGGGCTGCCGATCACCGCGGTCGCCGATGCGATCCGGGCCTGGACGCTGGAGCTTCCGAGCGGTTCGCTTCGCGGGGCCGGGGGCAACGTCAACGTCCGCACCATGGGCGTGGCCGAGCGGGCGGAGGCGATCCGCTCGATCGTGGTCCGAGCCCGTCCCGACGGAAGCATGCTCAAGGTCGACGATCTCGCGACGGTCACCGACGACTTCGTCGACGTCGACCTCGAGGAGTGGTTCGAAGGACAGCCGGCGAGCAGCGCGACCATCTTCAAGACCGGAACCCAGGACGCGGTGGCGATCGCGCGAATGGCCTACGCCTACGTGGCGGGACGGCAGAACGAAGGCTTCCCGGGGCCGGTCTGGGCGGAATGGATGGGCACGGCGGAGTGGGAGGCGTATGAACTGGGACTGAGCCGTCCCGAGCCGCTGCCCGCGGACCTGGTGGCCCACAACGATCTCTCCCGCTTCATCCAGGGACGCCTCGAACTGCTTTCAAGGAATGCACTGCAGGGCGCCGGCCTGGTCTTCCTCGCACTCCTGCTGGCCCTCAATCTTCGAGTGGCGTTCTGGGTGATGGTCGGGCTCTTCACCGCGATCTGCGGCACTCTGCTCGCGATGACCGCGCTCGGGGTGACGCTCAATCTGCTCACCATGTTCGGTCTGCTGGTCACGCTCGGGATGCTCACCGACGACGCCATCGTGGTCAGTGAGAACATCACGGCCCGCAAGGATCTCGGCGAGACGCCGCAGACCGCGGCGATACGCGGCGGAGAGCAGGTCTTCTGGCCGGTCGTGGGCACGGTGCTCACCACGATCGTCGCCTTCCTACCCCTCACCTTCATCAGCGGAAACATCGGGAAGCTGCTGGGCGCGCTGCCGATGGTGGTGTTCTGCGCCCTCGCCATCAGCGTGCTGGAATCGATGCTGATCCTGCCTTCGCACATGGTCCACGCCCTTCGCGGCATGCTCCAGAGTCGGGGCGGCGGAATCTTCGGGGTCGCGGATCGTTTCGCGGCGTGGCGGGACCGGCGGATCGTCTTCCCCGCCACCGAGATCTACGGCCGGGTCGCGAGGCGGAGCGTTCAATATCGCTGGATCGCGGCTTCCATCGCGCTTTCCCTGCTCGCGATCTCCTTCGGCATGTACGCGGGTGGTCGCGTGCCCTTCGTCTTCCTGCCGACCGAGGATTCCGAAAACGTGGTCGTCGATCTTCGGATGCCGCCCGGCACCGAGCTCGCGGAGACGCGTCGGGTGGCGTCGCGGATCGAAGCGGCGGCCCGGGCCCAGTCCGAGGTCGACTTCACCAGTCTCGCGATCGGATCCAGCTTCGACGTCAACACCGGTCTCGAGAATCCGGGCTCCAGCGCGATTGCACAGATCTTCTTCGAACTCTCCCCGATCGAACGCCGCGATCGGGCCAGCTCCGAGATCATCGACGCGATTCGGCGCAAGGCGGGTGATCTCTCCGAGGTCGAGCAGATCTCCTGGCGGGAGATCGACGGTGGTCCCGGCGGGTCCGACATCACCTTCGAGATCTCCGGCGAAGACGACATCGCGATCGACGCCGCGGTCGTGGACGTCAAGGAACTCTTCGCCACCTACGAGGGTGTCTTCGACATCGCGTCGGACGATTCGGTGGCCCAGCGCGAACTGCGGATCTCGCTTCTGCCCGGGGCGGCGTCGCTCGGGGTCACGGTCGCAGGCGTCGCCCAGCAGGTCCGTGGGGCGATCTACGGAATCGACGCGCACGTCTACAGCGAACTTCGCGAGGACATCGACGTCCGCGTCTCCTTCGACGACGCGTCCCGACGTGAACTGGGTTCGGTCGAANGAATGTGGATCACCACGCCCGACGGCCGCTCCATCCCGCTGGCGGAGATCGCCCGGATCCAGGAGGCCGACGGTCTTTCCACGATTCGACGAATCGACCGCCGGCGGGCGGTCAGCGTCACCGCGGACGTCGACTCCCAGACCAATCCGGAACAGGTGGTCGCGGACATGACGCCGGCCCTCGAGGAACTTCGGCGGCGCCACGGGGGCGTGTTGATCGAGAGCGGGGGACGCCAGCAGGACGTCATCGACGCCTTCGCCACCCTCCCGGTGGCGATGCTCGCGGCCAGTCTGATGATCTACGTCATCCTCGCCTGGCTCTTCGCGAGCTTCATCCAGCCCTTCGCGGTGATGCTGGCGATCCCGTTCGCCCTGATCGGCGTGGTCTGGGGTCACTGGATCCTCGGATTCGAGATCACCTTCCTCAGCCTCATCGGGGTCGTGGCGCTCGCGGGAATCGTGGTCAACAACTCGCTGATCCTCGTGGAGTTCCTCAACAAGAACATGGAAGCCGGCATGCCGCTCGCGGACGCCCTCGTCGACGCGGGCCGTCGACGACTCCGGCCGATCCTGCTCACCACGGTGACCACGGTGCTGGGCCTCACGCCACTCATGCTGGAGCAGAGCTTCCAGGCCCGGTTCCTCATCCCGATGGCGATCTCGATCACCTTCGGCCTGATGAGTTCCACGTTCCTGACGCTGTTGGTCCTTCCCGCGATCCTCGTCATCGTCGACGACATCGTGGCGGCAGGGCACTGGTTCTGGTTCGGAACGGACCGGGCGACGCGAGCCGCGATGCTCGCGGAGCACATGCTCCCCGAGGCGGACTGATCAGGCCGGCCGGAGCGGGTCGGCGTCCACGCGGCTGATGACGACCTCGGCGTCGAGACCGGCGCGAAGCCGTCGTCGAAGTCGCTTCAGCCATCCTCGCTCGGTGTTGGTGTGGCCGGCGACCAGCACCGCGCAGTTCCGGGATCTGGCGTGCAGCACGTCGTGGTGCTTGAGCTCGCCGGTGATGAACAACGTGCATCCCTGGTCGATCGCGGGGTCCAGCAGTTCCGCGCCGCTGCCGGCGCAGAGCCCGACGACCTCGTGTCGTCGCCGGCGGTCGGCGTCGTCGTCGGCGAAACGATCGGTGCCGAGGTGATCGCGCATCCGATCGGTGATGGTTCCGATCGTGGCGCCCCGGTCGAGCACCACCCGGCGACCCGCCCCGATGCCTCGGCGGGGGCGTTCGGTCTGCCGGTAGATCTCGATCGGCGGCTCCTCGTAGGGGTGGAGGGAGCGGAGGTGTTCGATGGCGAGCGCGAGATTGTGATCGCCGCACACCATCTCGAGCCGGACCTCCTCGACCCGTTCGAGTCGTCCGCGTTCGCCGCGGACCGGGTTCGAGTCGTCGCCGCCGCGGTACGTGCCGATCGCGGCGATCTCGATCGAGCAATGTTCGTATTCACCGATCACGCCGGCCCCGGCCGCGACGAGTCCGTTCCGGATCCGCTCGATCGAATCCGCGGGACCGTAGGTGACCACCTTCACCCGTTCGGTCGCGGGCAGTTGGAGGGCGGGCACCAGGGCTCGACGGTCACCGGTACCGAGGCCGTCGGCGAGCCAGTCGTTCACGCCGTCCTCGGCCGCGTCCGCGGCGGTGTGCGGGGAGTGGATCGCGATTCCCGCGGTGATGGCCGCGAGCAGGATCCGACCTCCCGCATCCTCGTCGGTGATCCGCTTTCGCGGGGTGAAGATCGGCGGGTGATACGCGACGATCGCATCGGCCTGCTTGCGGACGGCCTCCGCGAGCACCGCTTCGGTGAGATCGATGCAGAGCATCACCCGGGAGAGCCCGCGACTCCGGTCGCCGACGAGCAGACCGACGTTGTCCCAGGATTCGCCCAGTTCCGACGGAGCGATCTCCTGCATGAGATCGACGAGTTGCTGGATTCCGGATCGTGAAGTCATGGGAAGAGCCTACGAGATCCGCCCGGAGGCGGCGGGCGGACATGTGCGGCATCTTCACGAATCGACGACGACAGGTCGGGATCGGGACCCTACGCTTGGGACGCGAGGTCCGGTCTTCGTGAGAACCACGGCGGCCGAGGCCCGCATCCAACCCGGAGAAATCGCCTTGAGCAATTCGGATGACGCGTCCCTCACCACGGTCTCGAACAGGAATGCGAGTTCGGAGAACCCGGTCGCCGACGCCACGAAACGCCCGGTCGGAACGCGAAAGTGCTTCGTCCTCGACACCAACGTCCTGCTCCACAATCCAAGCTCCCTCTTCAAGTTCGCGGAGCACGAGGTGGTCATCCCCCTCACCGTGATCGAGGAGCTGGACAGCTTCAAGAAGAACAACGACGAGACCGGACGGAACGCCCGTCAGGCGATCCGGTCGCTGGATGAACTCCGGGCCCGCGGTCGCCTGCTCGAGGGCGTCGAGTGGAACGACCAGGGCGGTTCGGTCCGGATCCATCCGTGTGATCGGTCCCGACCCTCGTCCCTCGATCTCGACGTTGCCGACAACCGGATCCTCGGGGTGGTGAGCGAATTCCACGCGTCGGGACACCCGACGACCTTCATCTCGAAGGACATCAACGCCCGGGTGAAGTGCGATGCGCTGGGGATTCCCGCCGAGGACTTCGGCGCCGATCGCGTCGACGCGGACTGGCTTCACACCGGCTGGATCGAGCTCGTGGTGCCGGGTTCGGTGATCGACGAGCTCTACGAAGAACGTCAGGTGCACGTGAGCCGCTTCGAAATGCACGTGAAGGACGTCGATTTGACGGGTTCGCTGTCGAAGCCGGAACTGCTGCCGAACCAGTTCCTGGTGTTGATCGACGAGGGGGACGCCTCCCACACCGGACTCGCCCGCATTCTTTCGGACACCGGCCACGTCATTCCGGTCACCGGGCCCCGAAAGCCAGTGCAGGGGATCATGGCGAGGAATCTCCAGCAGAAGATGGCCCTCGATCTGCTGCTCGACGACGATGTCCGGCTCGTCACCATGATCGGACCCGCGGGTTCCGGGAAGACGCTGCTGGCGCTCGTCGCAGGCATGCAGAAGCTCTTGAAGGAGGAGCGATACGACAAGTTGCTGACCGCCCGCCCGATCATGCCGTTGGGCCGGGACATCGGGTACCTCCCCGGCGACAAGGACGAGAAGCTGGCGATGTGGATGCAGCCGATCTTCGACAACCTGACCTACCTGCTCTCCACCCGGGGCAGTCATTTCAACGAGGCCGACAGTCATTCCGCGGAACAGCGTCTCGATCAACTGATCGCGACCGGACGCGTCATCCTCGAGCCGATCACCTACATCCGCGGTCGATCGATCCCGCATCAGTTCATCCTGGTCGACGAGGCTCAGAATCTCTCCCCGCACGAGGTCCGGACCATCGTCAGCCGGGTCGGTGAGGGCACCAAGATCGTGCTCTGCGGCGACATCGGTCAGATCGACAGCCCCTACCTCGACGCCTCCAGCAATGGTCTCAGCCACGTCATCGAGCGGATGAAGCGGCATCCGATCGCGGGGCACGTCACGCTGGAGCGGACCGAGCGGAGTGAACTGGCCTCGATCGCCGCGGAACTGCTCTAGCGTCCGCGGGTGGGGGATTTTGCCGACCACGCCACGATTTGGACGATATCGTTGTATTCCCGCCCGGATGCGATTCGAGCGGCCAGATCGATCAGGTCCCGCAGGGAGATTCCACCGTCATGCTCAAGTCCAGCAACCCCGCTTTCGGCGATGAGACGATCCGCAACGGCGATTGGTGGAGCGATACCGCGACCGCCGAGGTCGCGAGCATCTCGGGTATCGTCAACAAGACCGGGCTCTTCGCCTTCGTGCTCGCCATGGCGGGTGCAGGAGGCTATGCGACGATCAGCGCGAACCCGTGGCTCCTCTGGCCGATGACGCTGGTCTCGATGGTGGTGACCTTCGGCGCGTTCTTCCTGATCCGCGGCAGCGCCCGGATGGCCCGCAACATCGGCTTCGTCTACGCCGCGTTCCAGGGCTTCATGCTCGGTGGCATCGCGGTGATGTTCGACAACCTGCTCGCCTCGCAGGGCGTCGCGGTGGCGGGCGGCATCGTCTTTCAGGCGTTCCTGCTCACTGCAGGCGTGCTCATCGCGATGCTCGCCCTCTACAAGGCGAGGATCCTGACCGGCGGGCCCATCTTCACGAAGGTGGTGATGGTCGCGACGGTGGGAGTCATGGTGGCGATCCTGCTCTCCTTCGTGGTCAGCCTCTTCGGGGTCGCGGTTCCGTTCATGAATCCCATGAATGCGTTCGGTGGCGGGAATTCCGCGTGGATCGGCCTCGGCATCAGCGTCGGGCTGCTCCTGCTGGCGTCGCTCTGGTTGATCATCGACTTCCGGCGGGCCGAGGAGCTGGTGGCCAGCGGCGCTCCGAAGGAGTCGGAGTGGTACGTCGCATTCGGACTGATCGTCACGATCGCCTGGGTCTACCTCGAAGCGATGCGGGTGATCTTCTACATCACCGCGATGACCAGTCGGGACTGATTCGGGCCTCAGCCCGAAGCCCGCGTCCCGACCCCACGCCGGTCGACACGTCGAACACCGCCGCCCCGCTCGATTTCGGTCGAGTGGGGCGTGTTCTTCTGGAGAACGAGTGGGGCGTTCCGTGCGGCTTGCTCGCAGGTGAGCGGGCTCGGATCAGTCCGGACCAAGCCTTCCGGATTTCAGGTTCCGAGGGGCATCAGCCGCCGAGCGCTTCGACGCGACTCGTCATGTCGCCGACCGAAGAGACGCGGACCCCGAAATTCTCGCCGACCTTGACCGCGGTTCCGGTGCCGACCGCCTTGTTGTTGACGAGGATCCGAAGTTCCCCGTTGCTGGCCTGGGGAAATTCGACGATCGCACCGTGCACGAGATTCACGGCCTCGGCGAGCGGCATTCGTCGCTGGGCGATCTCGACGATCAGGGGGACTTCGAGGGAGAGGATGGAATTGAGATTGGAAGACATGGGTCTCGCATTCATTCATGCTCGGAGGGCGACGGTCGCTGTTGAGATCATCGGCTCGCGGGGGCTTCCGGGTGCACTCCCGCTCGGAAGGCGGACTCGAAGCGTGCCTCGAGCGGAGTACGGACGGGGCCCCACCGGGGGATGATCCATTCCGGCCGCGCGTCTTTCACCCCTTCCCGACTTCCGAACGGGATCACCGCCCGGATTTCGCCCGGTGAGGCCGAAAGGGCGTGGAATGGTCTGAATGGGCGGCGGAGGGGGCTCAGTCGCCGTTGTAGCGGCTGAAGACGAGGCTCACGTTGTGGCCGCCGAACCCGAAGGAGTTGTTCACGGCGTACTGGATCGGCTTCTCACGAGCTTCGTTCGCGACGAAGTCGAGGTCGAAGCCGTCATCCGGGTTCTCGAGATTGATCGTGGGCGGCAGCACACCGTCCTGCAGGGCGCGGATCACCGCGACCGATTCGATGCCACCCGCCGCACCGAGGGCATGGCCGGTCATCGACTTGGTGGAGCTCATGGCGAGATCCGCCGCGTGTTCGCCGAAGACGGATTTCACCGCATAGACCTCCGCTGCGTCGCCGAGCGGCGTGGAGGTTCCGTGGGCATTGATGTAGCCGACGTCGGTGGTGTTGATTTCGGCGTCCTTGAGGGCCCAGGTCATCGCCTTGGTGGCCCCGATGCCGCTTTCTTCCGGGGCGGCGATGTGATGGGCGTCGCCACTGGTCGCGTATCCGAGGATCTCACCGTAGATCTTGGCGCCACGCGCCTTGGCGGTCTCGAGATCCTCGAGGATCAGGACCGCGGCACCCTCGGCGAGGACGAAGCCGTCCCGATCGCGATCGAACGGACGGGAGGCCCGCTGTGGGTCGTCATTCCGGGTGGACAGTGCCTTCATCGTGCCGAACGAACCGATGCAGAGCCGGCTGACCGCGGCTTCGGTTCCTCCGGCGAACATCACATCGGCATCGCCACGCTGGATCAACTGGAAGGCCGCGCCGATGGAGTGGCCGCCGGTCGCGCAGGCGGTCGCGGTGGCGATGTTCGCGCCACGAAGGTCGTGGCGGATCGACACGTTGCCGGCACAGGCGTTCACCATCAGTTTCGGCACGGTGAACGGGCTGATCTTCTTGGGGCTGGTCCGCTCGAGCTTGAGCAGACCCACTTCGATCGTGATGATGCCTCCGATGCCGGATCCGATCGCGACACCGCGGCGATCGGGATCACCCGTCGAGAAGTCGATGCCGCAGTCGTTCGCGGCTTCCTCGGCAGCCACCAGCCCGAGCAGACTGGCCCGGTCCATCCGCTTGGCTTCACGAACGTCGATGATCTTCGACGGGTCGAAGTCGCTGACTTCGCCGGCGAACCGGGTCGTCCATTCGTCGTCCTGTTCGAACGCCGTGATGGGGACGACGCCGGAGCGACCGGACAGCATGCCCTCCCAGGTGGAGGGGGCATCTGTTCCGAGATCGGTCACCGCACCGAGACCGGTGACGACGACCCTGCGAAAGGTGATGGTCTTCATGATCGAGGTCGGGGCGACCTGAGCTCACAAACCCCGGGACGGCCCCGGCGTTCGCGAGATCAGCTCTTGTTGAGGTTCGTCTTGATGAACTCGATCGCTTCGCCGACGGTCTGGATCTTCTCGGCGTTCTCGTCGGGAATCGAGGTCTCGAATTCGTCCTCGAACTCCATGACCAGTTCGACGGTGTCGAGACTGTCGGCGTTCAGGTCGTTCGTGAAACTCGTCTCTCGGGAGATTTCGGCGCGGTCGACGCCCATCTGCTCGGCGACGATATCGATCACTTTGGCTTCGATCTCGGCTTCGGTCACGGGTCGGTCTCCTGGAGGGCCCTTCTGGGGCCTTCTCGATGCGTGGGATGATAACGTTGGAAGGCCTCCCCCTGTGGGAGGCCCGTCGTTTTCCGGCTCGGGGCCGGATCAGTGGATCAGAGTGCGAGGCCGCCGTCCACCACCAGAACCTGCCCGGTGACGTAGGAGGCCTCTTCGGACGCGAGGAAGGCGACGGCGGCGGAGATGTCCGAGGGCTCGCCCAGGCGTCGGGTCGAGATTCGCTTGACCATCTCCTGCTCGAGGACGGGCACCATCGCCTCGGTCATGTCGGTCTTGATGAAGCCGGGTGCCACCACGTTCGCGGTGATGCCCTTGCCGCCGAGTTCCTTGGCGACGGTCTTGGTCAGGCCGATCATGCCCGCCTTGGCGGCGGCGTAGTTGGCCTGTCCCGGGTTTCCGGTGACGCCGCTCACCGAGCCGATGTTGACGATTCTTCCGTAACGGCCCTTCATCATGGGGCGGGCGGCGGCCCGGCAGGCCACGAAAGTGGACCGCAGGTTCACGTTCACCACGTCGTCGAAATCCTCGTCGCTCATCCGCATCAGAAGGCCGTCGCGGGTGATGCCGGCGTTGTTGACGAGAACGTCGAGGCGACCTGCGGTCTCCGAGACTTCCTCGATCAGCTCGCCGAGCGCATTCGCTTCCCCGATGTCGCACACCCGGAACTCCGCGGTGCCACCCGCGGTCGCGATCTCTTCGACCAACGACTGGAGCGGGTCGGCGGACCGCGCGATCGCCATCACGTGCATTCCATCCGCGGCGAGTCGGCTGGCGATGGACCGGCCGAGTCCGCGGCTGGCGCCGGTCACGATGGCGAGGCGGGTTTCGATAAGCAGGCTCCGGCGGATGGGGTGGCTCGCCTCGCGCTGGCGAGGGGGATAGCAGCGGTGCGCTGCGCGAGCCGGAATTGTACAGAGCATCCTCGTTCGTGTCGCGTTCGGCGGAAAAACGGGACGGTCGTTCGCAGTGGTCGAGATGGAATGCGACGCGGTCGGATGCCGGGGGCGGCCGCGGGAATCCCCGAGTGACCATGATCCCGACACATTCCGGTACGAAAAGACACGGCCTCCCGAGGGGAGGCCATGGTCATGCGCTTTTCACCGCCCCCGGCTTTCGCCGGCGGGTCTGGATCACTTGGAACCCGGGGCGAATCCGGGGTTGGGATCGATCTTGGGTCCCTTGGGTCGCTTTCGCTTGCCGGGTGCACCGGGGCCGCCACCGGGGCCTCCCGCAGGGGCGCCCATCGACGAGTTGCCCGACTCTTCTTCGGTGAAGTCCTGGGTGGGGATCTCGATGATCTCATCCGGCGCGGTCGCCCGGGCCATTTCATCTTCGAGGATCTGGAACCAGGCGGCGATCCAATCATCGCCGCTGAGTCGGTTCATCATGTCCGGAGGCGACGGCTGGGCGTCGAACTCGGCGCCATCAGAGGCGGGATCACCCGTGATCTCGAAGGCCCAGAGTTGCGGTTCGAACTGGTTGCCCACCATGAAGACGGCGAGTGCGCACTCGCCGACGACGGGGTGCGTTCCGGTTCGGACGTCGATGCCGATGATGTTGCTGGTCGCGGTCTTCCACTCGCCGGACTCCTCCAGATCGCCGAGCACCATCGCGTCCATGCCGGACATCATGCCCTTCAGGCGTGACGCGTCTCCGCGGGCGAAGCCGTCGAAGAAGCGAAGCACGGCGATTCGTCCTTCGTCGTTGTCGGGCGCCAGGTCCTCGGAGAGATTCACCCGCGGGTCGATGCCGTACTGGGCCATCAACTCGGAGATCGGCGTGACCTTCGGCGCCGGCGGCGGCGGGGGCGGCGGGGGTGGTGCCTTCTTCGCCACCGGCGCGGCCGGGGGCGGGGCGGGTTCGGAGCCGCAACCGGCGATACCGAGCGCAAGCCCGGTGACGGCGGTCAGGCCGATGAAGTCACGAAACAGGTTTCGGGTCCGGTTGGTCATGGCTGGTGACCTCCACGGTTTTGTCGATTCGGCGGAAAAGCCCCTTCAGCACCTTGCCGGGGGCAAGCTCGTGAATACGTGGCCGTTCGTCTTCGGGAATCCCCGAAATCGACGCGGCCAGATCCTCACAGTTCGACGACCATCGTACAGGAGTCGTCAATTGTTCGATCAGTCGTTGCTTCAGAAGTTCCGCATTATCCGGTTCATGGGGCTTTCCGGTGACATTCGAGTACACCACGGTCGAAAGCGGCTGAAAATCAACCTCGGCGAGCGCTTTGGCCATTCCCTCGGCCGCGGGGGCCATCAGGGGGCTGTGAAACGCACCCGCCACCGAAAGGGCGGTGGCCCGAAGGCCCATTTCGCCCGCGGCGGCGACCGCCCGCTCGCAAGCGGTCCGGGAACCCGAAATCACGATCTGGCCCTTGGCGTTGAAATTCGCGGGCATGAGGACGTCGTCGCCTCGGGCCGCATCGCAGACGGCATGAGCCTGGGTTTCGTCCGCGCCGATCAACGCGACCATGCCGCCGTCGGACGCTTCCGCCGCCTCCTGCATCAACCGACCTCGCGTGGCCACGAGCTTGAGCCCGTCACGGAATCCGAAGGCGCCGGCGAGATGAAGGGCCGTGTACTCACCGAGGGAGAGCCCGAGCGTGGCGTGGACGTCGGCGTTGCCCCAGCCGTCGAGCAGTCCCTGGTAACTCGCCACCGCGGCGGTGAAGAGGGCCGGCTGGCTGACATCGGTCCGGTTCAACGTCTCGGTCGGACCGTCGAAGCAGACGCTGGTGAGGGAGCCGATCGATCCGAGGTCGACGACTTCGTCGGCGGCGGCGAAGGTCTGGGCGGCGGCGGGGTGGGCGTCCATCCAGCCCTTCCCCATGCCGACGGCCTGAGCCCCTTGTCCGGGGCAGAGCAGAACGACCTT
>NZFT01000099.1 GCA_002690755.1 Phycisphaerae bacterium | reverse complement strand
TTTCGATGGCCACCAGACACACCAGGCGTCTGGCGTCCGACTCACATGTTCTGACCCACGGGATCACCAAGCACCACCATGCTCTGGAAGTACTCGATCACTCCGGAATCCGAGACGTCCAGGGCCGGCCACTGCGGCCAGTCGAACGTGTCGTTCATGAAGGGCTGCATCTGATCCCAGCTCAGCACCGTGAGGTGATTGACGTCGTGGTTGATCGCCACGCCTTCGATCGACCGGAACCCGTGGCATCGACCGTGCATCCACCCGCCGTAGTGCGGTTCCATCTTGAGGGTGTTGATGAAGGTCCCGACCATGCCGTTCGCCTCGAGGTGCTCGGCGTATCCCTCGATGCCGAACTCACGGACCATGTCCATGACCAGCGCCTCCATCTCGATCGGATTGCAGACGGTTCGGGCCGTGCGCTGGATGTCCGCGAGGATCTGCGGGTCGTACGCCTCGTCGGTGATCCAACCGACCTTGGCGCCCTGCATGGCGTAATAGAGACCGACACCCTTGAGGTCCTCACCCCACCACTGATCGTTGTTGGTCAGTTCCTCGCCGAAGGCCCAGTATCCGACGTCCTCGATTTCGAGGGCCGGCAGTCCGATGAAGCCGCGGAGGTCGTTGTAGGCCAGCATGGCCTCGGTGGTGATGACGGTCCGACCACCGACCATGTGTTCATGGTCTGAGTTGTTGTTCGAACCGTGGAAATCGCCCCAGCACGTGATGTCGATGAACTCGCCCATGCACGGCATGTGGTCCTCGTTTGAACCACCACCGTGGGGATCGCACGAACCCCATCGACCGAGCAGCTGAGCCAGATCCGCACCATCCACGAGTCCGGACTGGTCGAGGTCGGACATCGCGTCGGAGCTGTTCCAGGCGGCGAGCAGGGTTGCGAGGTCGCCGCCGTTCACCATCCGGTCGCCGTCGAGATCGCCGAAGCAGCATCCACCCGAGCCGCCCCCGTCGTGGCCGCCATCGTCCTGACCACCATCGTCGTCACCGCCATCTCCGCCATCTCCGCCATCTCCGCCATCGCCGCCATCGCCGCCATCGCCGCCATCGCCGCCATCGCCGCCATCGCCATCGATCGTCACGTCGACGAGCATGCCGTTGATCCGGACGTCCATCGGTGACGGTGGCCACGACCCGATCCCCGTGAATCCCAGCGTCACGGACTCACCCGGCTGGATGTTCTCGTTGTAGTAGACGTGCCCGAGCACGGTCCGGTCACCGTCCATGGAGAAGACGCAGTTCCAGGCGCCCTCGACTTCGGGATTCCCGAGCCAGGAGAGATCCCAACCGTTCAATCCCGGTCCGTTCTGACCCACCTCAAGCACGATGTCGGCGTTGTAGCCGCCCTGCCATTCCGCCGTGACTTGGAAATCGACTGACTGCTGTCCGTGGAGCACGCTCGAACAGAACAAAGGCACGGCCACGCATCCAGCCAACGACATCTTTCGATTCAATCCTATTCTCATCCTGACTTCCTTCCGATGCCCCTTCTTCGAGTATCTAACGAAGCACGGTACGCACCAAGGATCCAACGGTTCCTCCAGCTGCACGACACCACGGAGAAAATGTCACGAGGTCGTGTTCAACAACGCTAAACGAAGATCGATTTCGAGTATCGCCACGGTGTTCGTTGCGCATGATTCATTTTCACGCAGCGCCGCGATGGAACGTTTCGAACGTTTCGGCCGTTTCGATCGCCATCCTCCGCCACCACCGGTACCAGCCGTGCTCGCGGATGCATCGACCCCCGCGTGCAACGTGAACTCGATCGCGTGTCGATGACGCACGGCGTCGGCGACAAGGAACGACGACGATTCCCGAAGTCAACGCCGGCCCGACGTTTGATCCGATGGCCACCGCGATTCCCGAAATGGCGGCGGCGCGATGCCGAACGCACGAACAACGAGAATGCTTCACTGATCAACTCGGCACTCCACGCGTTCGAGCGTCCACGAATCGCTCCGCGGACGCATCGGAGAAAAAGCGTTTCAGAAGCCGGGCAGCTTCTTGACGTCCTCTTCGGGACTCACGTCCATCGGTCGTCTTCGATAGCACTTTCCGGAGGTGAAGTCGATGTCCTTCAGGTCGACCTCACGGATCCGGCGATTGTTCATGGTGTGGAACTGAATCGTGAGATTCCGGGTGTCGTAGGCGACGGTCCACTGCGTGCCACTCCGCAGTTCGGAACCGCCGTCGCCTTTCGCACCCGCGGTCACGGCCTCGACCGGAACGTTGAAGTTGTCGAGGATTCGGAACGCCTCGTACATCGTCTCGGGCCCGGTCTTCGTGGGGCGGGCGCTCGCCGAGAACGCCGCGGCCCGCACGAACCGGGACGGCGGCGTCATGTCGCCGGGCAGTCCGATCGCCCCGGTACCGTGGCCGAGTGGTGCAAGGTCCGCCCCTCGAACGTCGATCGAAGACCGCTCCGTCGCCGAGAAACCCAGATAGTTTCGCAGGTTGGTCATGTGCCAGTCGTAGGTCGGTGCATTCGTGAGGACCCCGAGCGGCGCGTCGAAGATCCGGATCCTCCGTTCGAAGAACTCGACCACGATCGCCTTGCCACTCGGCTCGGTGATCAGGAAGTGCAAGGGCGGCTGGATGCCACCGAGCGCCTTCATCGGCGTCGCGACGACCGAGACCGCGTTGATCGCGTCCCGGGACTCCTCGGTCGATGCACACGTCGCCAGCAGATAGAGGGGAACGTCGGTGACTTCGATGCTCGAGGCGACCTGCGCCGGGTCGAGCGTCGGATAGGAGGCGTAACCGGGATGGTAGAGGCCGTTGACCACGAGCCCCTGCTCGTTCATGCCGTCGATCAGGTTCTCACGATCGAGGTAGTCGAAGCCCACGACGCCGTGGGTGGTCTTCCAGGAGACCCCCGATCGCCCCCCCACGAGCTCACTGGTGAACTCACAGTCCCGAGGAATCACCACGACCTTCGAATCGACGTCGAAGGCCGCCCACTCCATCGTGCGTCCCACCACCACCGCACCGTCACTCGCTTCGAGCGTGATGCAGGTGCAGGCCTCCGCGTCGCGGACGCTGGAGATCGTTGCAGTCGCGACGAAGAGGGCCAGCGCAAGGGTGAGATGCGAGCTGCCGGTCGGGGTTTTCATCGGTGTTTTCCTGATCGTCGGGAATGATGGACGAGGGTAGTCGGAAGATCACCACGCGGCAATCGTCGATCGTTCGATTCCCTCCCGAACGTCAGGACACCCCGGCGGCGTACCGGGGTGTCCTGTGATGCGATCGTCGGATCGGCCGGTCGGCGGCGTTCGCGCCACCGACCCGGCGCTCAATCGACCCGGTCGACGGTCTGGGCGCCTTCGCTCCAGCTCATCGGATGCCGGACACCATCGAGCGACATGTTCTGGAAGGTGGTGGTGAGGGTCTTCGGCGTGATGACCTGGGTCGCGTGGGTGCTCATGGTCAGTCCGCCGAACCGGCTGCCCTCGTGGGTCGCGACGATGGTCACGGCGTTCCCGTTGCGGGTGATCGAATCGACCTTGCCGTGGATCACCGTTCCGTGGGCGTCGAGGTAGAGCGTCGCGACGTGGTCGTAGGCCGGATCCCAGTACCAGACGAAGAGGCTCTCGCTCTTCCAGTCGCCGCCCGGCGCCTTCGCGGATCGCTCGTACTTGAGCACATGATCATCCGCGACCCAGGAGACCACCTCGCGAGCGATGGTCCCGTCGGGACGCGTGGTCTCCCAGGTACCGGGCAGGCCGGCCTCCGCAAGCGTCGCCTTGCAGGGATTCGCCCGCGTGGATTCGCTGGTCCAGGCGTTACCGTCGGCCCCCTTCACCTTCACCGCATTCGTCCTGGTGTTCAGGCCGGTGTAGGTGACGACGTTCTCATAGACCGTGGTCTTGCCCTGTGAGTGCTCGGTGTACTCCCACGTCAGGGTGTCGGCGGTCATGCCGACCAGCACCGAATTGCCGTGGTACGGCTTGCCCATGTCGAACCCGGAGCCCGCCGAAACGACCGCCTTTCGATCCGCATCCCAGGTCATCACGTTCGACCCCGTGGAGATGACGCGTCCATCCTCGGCCTCCATGTGATGACTGTTGTAGAGCTCGCCGGTCGGAACGTCGTACCAGGTCTTCTGCGTGTTCGTGACTTCGAGGCCCGCGGGAATGCCGACCCACATCGCCTCCGTGACGCCGACGTCGCTCCAGGTTCCGCAGGCGCCGCGATCCAGGTTCCAGTGAACGAACTCGTCCATGGACGCGGGCGTCGAGCCTTGGTCCGCGACGACGGTGCCGGTGAACGCCAATGAGGCGGTGATGATGATTCCAGAGGTCAGGTGCTTCAAGATCTGCAATCTCCTGTTCATGGGATGAGGTGGGCGAAAGAACGAGGCGTTGCCGACGGAACGCTCGGGAACAAGATAGTCGCCGAACCGAGCCAGTGCGTACTTCGGAATGACTGACAAACGTTTGGGGCGCATCGAAGATCGGATGCGTCGCCCCACCATCGACCACCACACCCATGTCGATTCACATGAGGCCGATCACCCTCCCGTGGGCAGTTTCGGAGCATCCACCGGCGGCGGCTTCCGGCCGACGAAACGAGGCGGATGTGGAGCGTGTCCACATCCGCCTCGTTGAAGATCGGAACAGGTCGAGGGCTCGTTCAGGCGCGACGAAGACGGGAGGCGAGGCCGGCCATCGCGAGCAGGCCGATGGCACCCGGTGCCGGCACGAGGTTGCCCTCGACCCACTCGACGGAGGCTTCGAAGTCCTCGTCGTCCAGGCCGAAGTTGAACGCGATCCAGAACGAATCACTGGTCGCGAAGCCGTCCATCGCGACGTTGAATTCGAGCAGGTAGGAGCCGGCGATGGAGTTCGGATCGATCGAGTAGATCGGATGCAGGTCGTAGTCTTCGGAGATCAGGAAATCGATCGAGCCACCGGTCAGCGAATCGATCGACTCCGGTCCGTAGTCGATGAACATCGAGGTGGCGTTGTCGGCATCGAAGCCGTTGCCGTTCCAGATTCGGAGGCCTGAAGCCAGGTTCAGGTTGAGAGTCGCCCCGATCGGAAGTCCGAGCTCGGCGGCGACGCCGCCGATCCCGGGTTCGTCGATGGCGAAGGGAAAGTCGGGATCCTCGCCGAAGTGTCCTTCGAAGACCCGCAGACCAGCGACTTCGAGCGTCTCGGTGTCGTGATCCCATCCACCGGTGCGAAGAACACCGTTGTCGTTCCAGACGCCGATGTCATAGTGCTCCTCACCCTCTTCGTCGGCGATCGCCGCGGATGAAATGAGGACGGGAAGCGAGGCCACCACGGCGAGCCGGGCGAGACGAGCAGTCGAACTGAAGGACGTAAACATCATTTGAAAACTTTCACTCGGAAGGGAGTGGATGAGAAGCAGGATTTGGAGACCGAAGCCGCAGAGGGACTGGTCGGAAGGATCAGGGACAGATTCCCCAGGAGCCAAGCAGCAGGCCGACATCGGCGCCCCCGACGGTTCCATCGCCATCGAGGTCGAGCTCGGGATCTTCGGTTCCGAACGCGCCGAGCATCGAACCGAAGTCCGCGCCGTCGACGACCCCGTTGCCATCAAAGTCGCCGGGGCATGGGGGTGAGTCGTCGAAGGAGCCGATCGCGGCATCGACTTCGGCGTTGGACGCGTCGTAGTTGAAGAGGATGACGAACGGGTCGCTGTCGGCGATCCCCATGGTCGAGTAGAGGGACAGGTCGAGCCTGTAGACACCGGGACGCCGTTCTCCCGAGGCATCGCCGAGAATCTCGAAGTCGAGGTGCCGATGCCAGCCGCCGTTGGGCTGGACGGCGAGATCGAATCCGCTCATCGGCTCGTCTTCGACCACGCGTTCGAGTGTGATGAAGGAGATGCTCATCCGCTCGGGAACCGAGGTCGGCGTTTCCCAGTCACCGAGCTTCATGTCCCAGCGGCGCAGACCGGCGAGCACGTTGAAGCCGATCCGTCCCGGAGCGAACGTCCCTGGGAAGGCGTCGAATCCGGGATTCGACGTGTAGCCGGGGAAACCGGTGTCGCCGAACACCCCGTAGAAGATACCGTTCGCGTCCTCTGCCCCGATCGGGCCATCGACCTTCAGGCGACCGTCCGCGACTCCGAGCCCGATGTCCCCGGGGTGCTGCGCCATCGCATCGCCGGCGAACAGAAGCAACGGAAGCAGGAGGATCCGGAGGAGGGCGATTGAGTGTCGTTTCGAATCGTGGTTCATTCGTGGGTGTCCTTGCTGGCGGCCTGCAGGTCGATCGACCATCGGCTCATCCGCCTGTTCTCGGGAGCTCGACCGTGGGATCGAAGGCATTGCGATCCGCCGATTCGTAGAGATCGCCGAACTCGATCGTGGCGGTCGAGCCGTCGAGCATGCCGTAGTTCGAGGTCGCGAGTTCATCCACGACCTCTTCGCCCTCCGCCGCCGAGATCGCGACCTGGCGGCTTGCAAGTTCCCAGGGCTCGTTCCCCGCGTCCCATGATTCGACATGGGGGTGGTCACTCACCGCGAAATCGCCCTTCCGGGTCATGTGCAGGAAGCACACGATTCGCTCCGGACGTCGCACCTTCGTGAACCGATCGGCGGCGTGCCCCGGGCCGTACAACGCGACCATCGGGGAGTAGTTCCTCGAGAGGTAGTTGTTCATGCCGTAGCTGGTCCGACGCAGCGGCCCCGCCCCGCCGTCCTCGACGCCGATTCCGTCACCCCCGACATCCGAGGGCCAGTGCCGACTCGTGTCCAGCGGCGACTTCATCACGATGTCGTCCGTGTATCGCGCGAGGACCTCCGCGAAACTCTGGGCCTCGTCCCCGTAACCACCATGAGGCAGCCCGACGTCCACGAAGTGGTCGGTATTCGTCGCCTGGTACGCGAGATGCGCAACCCCGAGCTGCCGGAGCTGCGAGAGGTCCATGGTGTTCAAGGAGGCCAGCCGCGCTCCGCGAAGCATCGGAACCGTGATTCCGACGAGGAGCGTGATGACACCGAGCACGACGAGAATCTCGATGAGCGTGAAGCCGTTTCGTCCTTGCGGCAGCACACGGCCGAGACCGGGATTTCGTCGGGGTGGAATCATCTGGTCGCTCCAAAAGCGGACATCCGCCGAGATCACTCCTATGATTCCTTGATGGCAATTCAGTGTCAACTTCTATTGGCAATAAACTGCCATTTTCACCCCGCTGACGACCCGAATCGACCTGAGCCGTCGAAAATGGGAGAATCTCGGCATGACGAGCCGCAGGAACACGAAGCAGCTTGAGGCGATCCGGACGGCGATCATGGAGGCCGGCAGGCCACTCTCCATCGAAGAGATCCATGCCGCCGCCAGCGATGCCGTCCCTTCCCTGGGCATCCGCACGGTCTATCGGACGATTCGGCGACTGCAGGAGGACGAGGAAGTCGCGAACGTTCCGGTTCCCGGATCGGCAGACCGCTACGAACCCGCGGCAGTCGCGTCGCACCATCACCACCACTTCCATTGTCGGATCTGTGATCGTTTCTACGACATCGAGGGCTGCCCGGGTGGCCTGAGCAAGATGCTCCCGAACGGGTTCCAGCTCGAGTCACACGAACTCACGCTCTCCGGTCGCTGCGCCGCCTGCGCCTGATCCCTCCGGGCCGAAGCCGCCCCAGCGCGGCGAAGCTCAGATCCGCCGGGTCATGCAGACGCTGTCCGGACAGTGGCGGTACTCGCCGAACGGCGGGCAGATCTTGAAACCTCCACGTTCATACAGCCGACGCGCGGGCGCGAAGCCCTTGCCGGTTCCGGTCTCGAGGCTCACGCGGCCGGCGCCCTGCTCGTAGGCCGTCGACACCAGACGCTCGAGCATCGCCCAGCCGATCCCACGTCCGCGGGCCGCTTCAAGCGTGTGCATCGACTTGATCTCGACGTGATTTTCCTCGAATGGACTCACAGCGCCGATCGCGAGCAGCCGTCCTCCCCCTCGAGCGGCGAAGAACTGCACACCCTCCGCCGCGAGCGTCTTCGCGTCGAGCACGTTGACGTTCTCCGGCAAGGACCACTCCTGAGCGAAGTCGAGATGGGCCTGCAGCGCGAGCGCGACGTCGGCGGCCGTCGGATCGTCGAGCGCGATTTCGAGATCGGTCATCGAAGCCGTCCCTTCCCCTGAACCCGTGAAACCGACGCCGAGCCCGCTACTTGCTGGGACATTGCGCGACGATGTGGCTGACCACGCGACCCCAGGGCAGGCTCTGCATGATCACCTTGCCCGAACCCCGGATCGTCGCGAGGAAGACACCGTCGCCGCCGAACACCATGGTCTTGAGATTTCCGGCCCGCTCGATCGAGAAGTCGAGCCCCTGATCGAACGCCACCACCGCACCGGGCTCGCACCGCAGCACCTCGTCGTCGAGCGTGCGTTCGATCACCGAACCGCAGCAGTGCAGGAACGCCGTGCCGTCACCTTCCAGCTGCTGGAGGAAGAAGCCCGCGCCGCCGAACACGCCCGCCCGGATCCGGTTGGCCCGTTTCGCGTTGATGTGCGTGCCCTTGGTCGCGCACAGGAAGCCGCTGTGCTCGACCTTGATCGCGTTGCCCCAGTCGGGAAGATGGACCGGCACGATGCGACCCGGACTGTTCGCGGCGAACGAGACCTTCGCAGGCCCGCTTCCACCGTTCTCGAAGTGGGTCAGGAACACGCCCGCGCCGGTGACCGCCCGCCCCAACGCCCCCATCAGCCCTCCGCTCTTGCCGGAGCCGTCGCCGACCCGTGCCTCGAAGGTGATGCCCTCGTCCATCGCCAGCAGGGTCGACGCCTCCGCGACGAGCTCCTGGCCCGGCTGCAGCGTGACCTCGACCGCCTGCATGTCGTTTCCGAGAATGGTGTGTTCGATCAGCATGGGCGGGCTCTTTCTTCGGGTTGGGGTTTCGCGAATTCGCCGGACGAAAGTCTATCGATCTTGAATCACGAGTACCTCCGTCATCCCGGCATCGGGCCGGTGAAAATCACCCGTCCGGACGTCATCGTGTTTCCACCCACCATCGGCATCGTCGAATCCACGCCGGGACCGGTCACGAAACGGATCGGATGCCACGCGCCGTCGTCTGGTTCAAACGCGACCTGCGGGTCGCGGATCACGCACCCCTCGTCGAAGCCGCCGAGCACGGTCCGGTGGTCGGCCTCTACACCCACGAGCCCGAGGTGCTGGCGTCCCCGGAATGGTCGCCGCGGCATCTCGCCTTCATCGAGGACTGTCTCGGGGAACTCCGGGACCGACTCGCATCGCTCGGTTCGGTCCTGCTGGTGCGACACGGCGCCATGCCGGAGACGCTCGACCGCCTCCATGATCAATGGCGATTCGAGGAACTTCGGAGTCACGAGGAGACCGGACTCGCGATCACCTACGCCCGGGATCGTCGGGTCGCGGCGTGGTGTCGACGCCGGAACGTCCGCTGGATCGAGCGACCGCAGCACGGCGTGGTCCGACCGCTCGCCTCCCGCGACGGCTGGGCCGGTCGGTGGCGACGAAGAATGGCCCCCCCGCCGCTTCCCGCCCCGACCTCGATCGCGGGGCCGACCGCCGACCAGATGGAGATCCTCGCGGCGGAGGACGCCCCGGCCAGCGACATCCACGGCACCACCGTGAATCCGATGATCGACGCCCAGCGTGGCGGCGAGATCGACGCGAACGAGGTCCTGCACTCGTTCCTGCACGAACGTGGAGAGCATTACCAGCGGGCGATGTCGACCCCCATCGAAGGTTGGACGGCCTGCAGTCGACTGAGCCCGCATCTCGCGTACGGCTCGATCTCCATCCGCACCGTGCACCACGCCACCCGCGACCGGATCGAATCGCTTCGCGAGGATCCGGCGACCGGCGGATGGCGACGGTCCCTCGCGAGCTACGAGAAGCGACTGCGCTGGCACTGCCACTTCATGCAGAAGCTCGAGGACGAACCCGAGATCGAGTTCCGCAACTTCAACCGCGCCTTCGACGGCCTGCGTCAGGAGGATCGCGCCCGCTGGACCCCGGAGGAACAGGCTCGATTCGACGCCTGGGTCGGCGGCCGGACGGGCTACCCCCTGGTCGACGCGTGCATGCGCTGCCTCGACCGAACCGGATGGATCAACTTCCGGATGCGGGCGATGCTCGTCTCCTTCGCCGCGTATCACCTCTGGCTCCACTGGAAGCCGGTCGCCGAGCACCTCGCCACCCGGTTCCTCGACTTCGAAGCGGGCATCCACTACTCGCAGTGCCAGATGCAATCGGGGGTGACCGGGATCAACACCGTCCGCATCTATTCGCCGGTGAAGCAGGCGATCGACCAGGATCCCGAAGGACGCTTCATCCGGCGCTGGGTCCCGGAACTCGCCGACGTGCCGGACGAGCACGTCGCCCGACCGGAAGAGATGCCCCCGCTCACCCAGCACATGGCCGGATGTCTCATCGGCGAGAACTACCCCGCCCCCGTGGTCGATCACGAAACGGCCTACCGCGCGGCGAAACAGCGGATCTTCGACGCCCGGGGCACGAGCCGGGCCAGGCAGGAGGCGTCCCGCGTCTACCGGAGGCACGGTTCGCGGAGTCGTCGCGCCGAACGTCGTTGACCATCCGGCCTCGACGAACTCAGGATTCGACGTGGAAGAGCTTGTTGTAGATCGTCCAGCGGCCGTCCACTCGAAGCATCCCGAAGGTGTCGAGGAAGGTCATTCCAAGGTAGGACTCGCGAAGACGCACCGCCGCCGTCTCGCCCGCGATCTCGCAGGAGAGGATCTCCAGCATTCGGGGCGCGTCCGACGCGTCCGGCGAGGGTTGCTGGGCTTCGACGAATCCCGCGAAGTCCTCGACGCTCATCTCGTGGAGTCCGTCCGGCAGGTAGCCCGTGATCTTCGCGTTGGGGTGGAAGACCTCGCGCACCAGCGCGGGGTCGGAGCCACGGAGACTGGCGTAGTACCGCTCGACGCATCCTTCGATCAGTTCGACGTCGCTCATGTTCGCGCTCCTGTTGCTTCCACGCGGACGATCCCGAATCGGATCGCCGCCGCGAACCTCAATGCTATGCGAACGCCACCGACGCGGTCCGGCCACGGCGAACCCCCGCCGTCATCGACGGACCCGGGTGATCCGACGGTCGCGGATCCGCGGGGCGATCTCTTCGCCGTTGGTGAGCCGCGGATCGAGGTCGACGCCGAGTTCCGCCGGCGACGCACCCACCCAGCTGCTCCCGACACCCTCGACCCGGATCTCCAGGTCACCGGGGTCGATCGTGATCCGGGCGAAGAGGCCGTCCCGATACGGACAGGTGCACGCGATCCAGGGATGCTTCTCGTGGATGTCCTCGGCGTAGCTCGAGTGCCGGTGATCACCACCGACCCATTGATAGGACGCGGAGTTCACGTGCAGATGGGTGACCCCCGCGACCCGGACCATCTGATCGGTGTGCGAATGACCATTGATCACCAGGATCACGCGGTCCGCGGCGGCGCCGAGAATCGCCCCGATCTCTTCCGCGTTGTCGACCGCGAAGACGCCCGCGAGCGGTTGATGGCACGCCACGACGATCGGCTCCTCGCCCGAGGCGAGTTGCGCCTTCAGCCACGCGACCTGTTCGGGACCGACGTACGAGGGGTAGCCGCCCCGACCGGCCGGTGAGCCGCGATCGTTTCCGTCGAGAACCACCAGCCGTATGCCGCCGATGTCCGTCGCGTAGTGGCGGCCGGGCATTCCGAACCGCTCCACGCACTGCGTCTTCGTGACGCCTCGATCGAGGTCGTGGTTGCCGATGACGTGCAAAGACCGGGGGTGCGCTTCGTTGAAGCGGCGGATGACCGCTTCGTTCTCGGGGAGGGGGTACGCGAAATCGCCGAGCTGGAGGATCGCGTCCGGCGAGCGCTTCGACATCGCCGCCAGGAAAGTCTCGAGACGAGCCTCCCCGTCGTGCATGATGTCGTGATGCAGATCCGTGATCACCCCGAATTCCACCGGCGCCGCGAGGGTCCGGATCGCGGCCGACGACCGCCGCGGCAGCGCGATCGCCAACGACGCGAGCGCGGCGGTCTCCAGAAACGCGCGCCGGCTCGGACATGTCGGTTCCCGACGATCTCGGTCGAAGCGTTCAGTCATCGAACTCGTCTCCACCAGCAGGGGCGAAAGAGAGAAACGTCGCGAAAAGGAAACAACGGCTCGACCGTCATCGATCAGATCGGGTCCTCGGCGATCGGCCCGCGTCCGTTCGCGAAGCAGACCATGCCGAGGACCCCGCTTCCCACCACCAAGCAGAGTGCGGTGAAGGCCGACGCGAAATCGCCCCCCGCGCCCGCGAGCCATCCGGTGATCACCGGACAGAGGACGCCTGAAAGGGAGAAGAAGGTCACGATCACGCCGGTCGCCAGTCCGGTGCGTCCCTTGAAGAGGTCGGCACAGATCGAATAGTACGGCCCGTTCGGCGCCATCGAGAATCCGATCGCGAGCGAGATGAACGCGACCGCCCATCCGACCGAATGGACGAAGATCACGGGGACGAAGCAGATCACCGCGAGCGACTGGCAGATCCAGATGAGGTGGACCCGGGACCGACGCACCGAACCGGTCCGCGCCATGATCGCGTCGGAGGTCCACCCCGCGATCGGCATCAGGACCAGTGCGAGCGCCCACGGCAGCGTGCTCGACCAGCCGACGGACTTCAAGTCGATCTTCCACGTCTGCTCGAGGTAGCCGGGAAGCCAGGAGACCGCGAAGAAGAGCACCCAGCCGAAGGCGAAGAACGACCATCCGGTGGTGAGCAGGGTCGGATTCAGGAGCACCCGGCGAATCGGAATCGTCGGCGTCACGGAGGCCGGTGCGGCGTCGTCCCGGCGGGGCGGATCGCGGTAGAGCAGCGTGAAGAGCACACCGATCACGAGACCGATCACGCCGAGCGTGACGAACGACCAACGCCAGCCGACGCCGAGGATCAGCGGGGCCAGCGTGACGCCGCCCACCAGCAGGGCGAGCGGAACCCCGAGCAGCGAGAAGGAGATCGCGCGGCCGAGTTCGCTCGGACGCATCCAGTCGACGAGCCCTCGGTTCATGGCCGGGAAGCTGACGCCCTCACCGAGCCCGAGCAGGACTCGAAGCGCGAGGAACATCCAGAACACCTCGACGAATCCCTGAAGGATCATCACCGTGGACCAGCCCAGAAGTGCGATGCTCCACACCCGCCGGACCCCGAAACGATCGAGGATCACGCCCGCGATTCCGTTGACCGCCAGCGTGCCGATCGCGAAGGTCGACATCAGGAGGCCGAACTCGGCGTCCCCGATCCCGAAATCCGATTCGATCGGTCGGATCGCGAACGACAGCACCACTCGGTCGAGGTAGTTCAACAGTCCGAGGAGAAAACAGAAGCCCGCGACGAAGAAACGAAAACGGGACCGCTGATGCGGCCGCATCCCGACTTCGGACGGCAGGACGGTCGTCATGGCGTCGGTCCTTCGGCGTCGGCCATCGAAGATGCACCGACCGGATGGCTCGTCTTTCGGAGTTCGTCGCGCGGGATGTCCCTCGCCCGTCGCGAACCGACGAGCCGGCCGACGTGCACGCCCTCGTGGCCGATCATGCCGCGGGCGATGAGCTCACCGAGCTTCGAAGCGCGTCGATGCGACATCTTCTTCATCTGGTGGCTCGCTCCCGGTTCGACCCCGGCGAGGGCGGGGGGTTCGGTCCGTCCGTTCGGGGGGCGGACCCTCGAGGCGACCGCGAGATCGCTGCAGGTTGAAGTCGGAGACGAATACACAGGTGTTCGGGCATGTGGGTCTCTCCGGCCCGGATCCTACCCCCCCCGCCACGCCGCTGTCAGTCCGCCTCCGAGTCCTGCCCCAACAGTCTTGCCATCGGTCCGGCCTGACTCGTGACCCCGGGCCGCTCGTGCGCCCGACGGACGAGTATCGACACGGTGTGCACCGAATCCCGCAGCCGGTCCGCGACCTCGGACGGCGACGCACCGTCGTCGCGGGGCACGTCGCGGGGCGGGTGCTGCTCGAGTCGATCGGGAGGAAATCGACGAGCCGCAGGATCGCCTGATCTCGTCCTCTCGGATTTCTGGGAGGTGACCGACGATGAAACGTCGAGTGACCCGCCTGAGCCTCCTCGAACGAATGTGACGCTGGTCCCGCGCAGGCGGAGGAGATGAACGGCGGAGTCACGTTCCCGACGCCGACAGCAGTCCGGCGAGCGTCTCCAGATCGTCCGCCCCGTCCGCCGGCTTGTCCTTCCGCCAGCGCAGAATCCGGGGAAAGCGAACCGCGAGCCCCGACCGGTGCCGCGTCGAGCGCTGGATGCCTTCGAACGCCAGTTCGAACACCTGTTCCGGACGGACTTCTCGGAACGGCCCACGTCGCGACACGGTGTTGGTCCGGATCCAGCGATCGAGGGATTCGATCTCCGCCTGGTCGAGCCCCGAATACGCCTTCGCGAACGTGACGAGACGCGCGGGTTCCTCGCGGCGATCCCAGACCGCGAAGGTGCAGTCGGTGTGGAGATTCGCCCGCCGCCCCGATCCCGGCTGTGCGCCGATCAGGACCGCGTCAAGGGTGAACGGATCGACCTTCCACTTGATCCATCCGTCCTCGCCGCGAGTGCGTCCGACGCCGTAGATCGATTCACGCCGCTTGAGCATCAGGCCCTCGGTACCGCGCTCGGCGCAACCGGTCCGGATCGCCGCGAGTTCGGACCAGTCCGCGAATGGAACGAGCGGCGAGATGCCGATCACGTCCGAGGTCCGCTTCGCCAGCAACCGTTCGAGACGCGATCGCCTCGACTCGAACGGCTCGGGACGACGGTCGACCCCGTCGGACTCGAGCAGGTCGTAGGCGATGAATCGCGCGGACTCCTCCCCGAACAGCGAAAGCTGCGGCGCCGGGGCGACGCGACGGTTCAGGCGTCGCTGCAGTTCGAAGAACGAACGCGGACCGTTCTGACCCCAGATCAGGACCTCGCCGTCGAGCACGGTCCCGGGAGGGAGCTGCGCGGCGGCGAGGAGTTCGGGGAACATCGGCTCGATCGATTCCTCGCCGCGGGACCAGAGTCGGATCGAGTCGTCCCGGACGATCAACTGGGCGCGGATCCCGTCCCACTTCTCCTCGGCGACCCAGTCGGTGGGCGGGCCGAGCGCTTCGACCTCGCCTTCGAGACCGGTCGCGAGGAAGAACGGATACGGGCGGTCGAGGTGCTCATCGGGCGAAGGTGGATCGAGCAGTCGCCGAAAGTCCTCGGCGGTCGGCCGAAAACGTCCGACCAGGCGATGGACGACGAGATCGAGATCGACCCCCGCCACCTTCGCCAGCGCCTTCGCGACGGTCTTCCGTTGCACCCCGATGCGGAAACCACCCCGGATGAGCTTGTGGTAGACGAGTCGCGATTCCGCGTCGAGCGCGGACCAGGCGTCGAGCACGATGCGTTCCTTGACCGCCGCGCCCGCCCCGATCAGGGAGAGCACCCGGTCCCGCATCACGACGTGCAACGACTCGTCGGTCGCGGTGTCGGGCGGGGGCAGGAGCAACGCGACGGTCTCCGAGAGATCNCCGACCGCNNCTCGNCACTCGTCGAAGAGCCAGGCCGGATGNCCNGTGTGGCGCAGGCAGAGATCACGAAGGAGTCCGGTGGCGCCGGTGCCCTTCGGACGATTCCCGGTGAGGAATGCCACCACCCAGGCCGCGTCGGCATCCGGCGCGGAATCGAAGTAGTCGACGAGCATCGCCGTCTTCTCGGCGGTCGAATTGGTGCCGTCGAGGGCGAGATAGAGGTCGGTGAACCGCCTCATGCATCACCCTCCGGATCTTCGCCCGGATCCGAAACGTCTTCATCGTTCGACGCGTCGGTCGGTACCGCACTCGTCGGCGGCGACTCGCCGACGTAGCGGGTCGGCACCACGAAGGTCTCGAGATCGAGATGCTCCCGCAGGTAGCGGGCGAGCACTTCGCTGGATCCGTGGGTCACGCCCACCCGGCTCGCCCCGCACGCCCCCACCGTCGAGATCAGGCCGTCCCAGTCGGCGTGATCGGAGAGGATGAAGCCACGATCGACCGCCCGCCAGCGACGTCGGCCGCGAACCTGCATCCAACCCGAGACGAAACCCATCCGGGCGCCTTCGGGACCGTTGAACCGCCGGATCCAGGGTGTACCGGTCGCCGACGGCGGGCAGACGATCGCCCCCCCGCCCGCCAGCGTCGCCGCCGAGTCCGCGTCGGCCCGCAACACCTCGGGGAGTCGGATGCCCGCCCGGGTGTAGACCGAGTTCGGACCCACCAGCGAACCATGCACGCCGATCGGACCGATCGAGGCGTCGAGTCCGGCGAGGATCCGCTGCGCCTTGCCGAACGCGTAGGAAAGGAAGACCGTGGTCCGACCCGCGGCGGCGTTCTCCCGCCACCAGGCGTTCATCCGGTCGAACACGGTGCTCGGATCGGGCCAGCGATAGATCGGAAGTCCGAAGGTGCTTTCCGTGAGCAGGGTGTCGCACCGCACCACCTCGAACGGCTCCGCGGTCGGATCGGCTTCGCGCTTGTAGTCGCCGGTCACGCAGAGGACCTCGTCGTCGCATTCGATGCGGATCTGGGCCGAACCGAGGACGTGCCCCGCGGGATGGAGACTCACCCGACATCGCCCGAGCTCGATCGGCGTCCCCCAGTCGACCGGGGTCCCTTCGAGCTCCTTCGAGAACCGGACCCGCATCACGTCGAGGGTCCGCTCGCTGGCGAGATACCGCCCGCACCCCGGGGTCGCGTGATCGGCGTGGGCGTGGGTGACCACCGCGAGCGGGACCGGTCGCCAGGGGTCGACGTGAAAGCCCCCGGCTTCACACCAGAGTCCGTCGACGGTCGGTTCCAGGAGCATCTTCGTGGACACGCTCCGATGCTAGGCGATCCTCACCCGGACGCGCTGGTCCGCCCGCGCCCCTCGGTGTCGAGCACCCCCGGTTCCGGCGCTGCGAAGATTCCAATCGATCCGACGCCTCGCAGCGAACCGCCCGGGCGACCGCGGCGTATCCCGACGCGGGGCAATACGACGACCGATCCCCGCTCGGCCGATGCGAGCGCCGGGGGTCGTCGGAGGAGTCACGAAATGCAGCGAAGAATGGAGACGACGACCACCTTCCACCGGGCGAGGGCGGTTCTGCTGGCCACCATCGCGACGACGGTCGGTGGGGCCGGAGCCGCGGAGAACCTGCTCGAGAACGGTTCATTCGAATCGGGTTTCGAGGGCTGGACGATCACTGGGCCGGTCTCGATCGGAAACGACGCCCACCAGGGTGCCCGGGCGGCCCGCCTCGAACCCGGATCCGGTCAGACCGCGGAGGTCTCCCAGTGGATCGAGGATCTCACCCCTCGCGGTCGCTACACGATCGCCGCCCGCATTCGAACCACCGATCGGCTCGTGCCGCCGATCCTGGGGGTTCGAAACGGCGCCCAGATCGGGAAGGCGCACGGCTGGGTCGCGATCGACGATGAGAATCGATGGCTCGAACGTCGATTCGAAGTCCACGTCGAGGACGACGCCACGGCGTTCGAGGTGTACCTCCAGGGTTGGCAGACCGACCGGGACGCCGTCGTCGAATTCGATTCGGTGCGGGCCTGGGAAGGCCGGCAGCCACCACCGGAAGCAGACCCCGGCGAGCCCCCCTGGGCGGAGGCACCCCTGATCACGATCGTGCCCGACGCAGGCGACTCGCTGTTGCGCAATCCCGACTTCGACGATCCCGACGGCGGGGCGTGGGCGTTGGGACTCAACGCGACGATCGAGACCATCGACGCGGTGCCGACCCTCCGGCTCCTGTCGACGGCCGACACGTCGCGAACGTCACAGCCGCTGGACGTGCTGTTCCCGCCCGAGGGTGACTGGATCATCTCCGTGGACGTTCGAACCGATCCCGACGTCGTCGGCACGGTCTACTTCACGGGGGCCGACGAATTCCTGGTCACCCGGTCGTTCACGAACACCGACTGGGAGACGATCGAGCTCGACATCCAGACCGGCGAACGATGGCTCCGGCAAGGGAAGCTGACCCTCGAGAACTGGAAGAACCAGCCGGGGTCCGCCTGGTTCCGAAATGTCCGGTTCACCGCCCGCGGCGATGAATGGTCACCGACCGTCGAGTCACCGCCCGCACGGACTTCCGAAGTCTTCTTCGACGACTTCTCCGACGGGACGCTCGATCCCGACCGTTGGTTGATCTCCGGGAAGGCCTGGGGCGGCGACAACGGCGGCGTCGCACCCGACAACGTCATCCTGGTCGAGGACTTCGACGACGGCGAACCGATCATCGCGCTCCGCCTCGAAGCCCATGGCGACCTCTACTCCGGCGACCTCGAACACAACGGCCGTCGCACCCGGGTCGGTGCCGCGATCGCGACCCGGGACTACTACGCCTCCGGTCGGTACGAGGTCCGGGCCCGGGTCGCCCCGGAATACGGGACCTGCACCGCCTTCTGGCCCTTCCACTACATCGATCACCGCATGGGCGAGGCGGAATACTGGCACGAGCCCAATCCGCGGCGGAACACCGAGATCGACTGGGAGTTCCCGACCGACCTCGCGGGTTCCGACACCGGGAACTTCTCCTTCACCAAGGCCCGGACCAATTCCTGGGGCGGGCAGTTCGGCGGCGAGGGCGGCGAGCACAAGGGACGCAAGGTGCTGACGGACGAGTTCGGCAAGCCGCTCGATCTCGCGACCGAAGCCCTCGACGGCCGGTATCACACCTTCACGATCGAATGGCGATCGGGAAGCGACCTCGGCGACGAGGCGATCAACCGGGACGATGTCGGCTCGGTGCGGTGGCTGCTCGACGGACGACTGGTCGACGAGCTCCACGATGTGGAGTTCGGACAGGGCAACGTTCCCTTCCGCGCGGCGCGGTTCTGGCTCGGAACGTGGTTCCCGGCCGCCGGCTACGCGGGCGACGTGGGCTGGACCGGCAATCCCGACTTCGACACCACCGCGGCGCACATCGCCTGGGTCCGGATCACCCCGTTCGACGAACCGCGTGATCAGTGGGTCGACGAGACCGTTCCGAATCTCGCATGGGCGGGACCCGACGAGTATCCGGCGTCCATCGATCCGATCGATGCGATCACCGCGGACATCAACCGCGATGGACGGNTCGACGGCGGTGACCTCGCGATCCTCCTCGCCGCGTGGAACACGGCGCTGGCCGAGGCCGATCTCGACGAGTCGGGCCTCGTGGACGGTGGCGATCTCGCCCGGCTGCTCGCCGACTGGACGATGCGATGACGGCGGCGATCAGTCGACGAGGCGTCGATACACCTCGGGATCGGTCGCGCCTTCGGTGCCGAACAGGAGCACCCGGCTCGCCGGCGACAGGCCAAGCCGGCGGGCGACGTCCGGGTCGGCCGCCGCCGCCATCAGTCCGGCAAGACCGGCCACCGCGGATTCCCCGGCGACGATCGACGACTCCCGGGCCAGGCGACGCATCAGCGGACCGATCGACTCGTCGCCGATCGTGAGGTAGTCGTCGACCGCCGCGTCGATGACCGGCCAGGCGATCAGCGACACCTCGCCGCAGGAGAGTCCCGCCATGATGGTCTCCGTGGTGATGTCCACCGCTCGCAGCGCTCCCGCGACCGCNCTGTCGTGGAGGCAGGCGGCCGACGCCGGCTCGACGATCACGAACCTCGGCGTCGCGGTTCCCAGACGGGACCAGAGGTCGACGCACACCGCGGCCGCCATCCCCCCGCACCCACCCTGGAGAAAGACGTGGGTCGGCGGTGCGTCGAGCGGCCACTGGTCCATCGCTTCGCTCGACATGACGGTGTAACCCGCCATCACCGATCTTGGAACGTCCTCGTAACCGGGCCACGAGGTGTCGGAGACCACGAGCCAGCCGTTCCGGTCGGCATCCCGCGCCGCGGCCCGGACCGAATCGTCGTAGTTCCCCGGGACCCGGCGGACCGTCGCGCCGAACGCCTCGACCGCCGTCTGTCGACCGATGCTCACCTGCTCGTGCATGTGGATCACGCACCCGCAGCCGAAACGCTGCGCCCCCCACGCCACCGAACGACCGTGATTTCCATCGGTCGCGGTCACCACCGTGATCGCCGCCGCCAGATCCGGATGGCGGATCCGCTCGACGTCCTCGAGCGTGACGGGGCTTCCGGTCGCGTCTTCGAACCGGTCGCGGAGCAGGCATTGCACCGCGTACGCGCCACCCAGCGCCTTGAAACTCGCGAGTTCCGACCGCACGCTCTCGTCCTTGTACTGAACCGACTCGACGCCCGACTCGACGGCGATGCCGGCGAGCGAGCGCAGCGGCGTGGGACGATGAACGGGCCAGTCCGCGATGGTCGCCGCGGCCCGCCGTCGCATCGACGCGGGCACCGCATCTCGAACCACCGCCGGACAGGCGGTCTTCGGCGGACTCCGGTCGAGGTGATGATGCTGCTCAAGGACCATGGCGGGTTCCCGACGAGACGACGCGAATGTAACCGACCCGCAGGTCGCGGCGGCCTCGCGAGATCCGGGCGCGGCATCGAGCGACGCCCTCCCCCGTTCGAACGAAGCACCTCCGGAATCCTTCGAGTGTCATCGAGGTCCCTCCGGATCCGGGTCCGACTACTCGTCGGGCTTTCCGGGCTTCGAGTCCGACTTGCCGGAATCGATGCCGACCGCCTTTCCAATCGCCTCGACCGCCCCTTCGATCNCGTTCTCTCCGTCGCCCTTGACCTTGTCCAACCGGCCGACGACGTCGACCATGCCCTTGCCCAGATCGAACTGGACGCCGCCGAGATCGACATGACCGAAGCTGCTCAAGCCGCCCTCCATGGTGGTCAGCAGCAACGACGGGATCTCGGTGGGCGCCGCCTTGGCGGCGGACACCATGATCGAATGGAGAATGATGGTCGTCACCTGTTCGAGCGGGACCCCGTTCTCCTTGCGGCCGACGTCGCGAACCAGGATCTGATCGATGGTCAGCTTCGTCGGCTGTCGCTCGCTGGTGACCGGCTCGAGGCTGAAGGTGATTTCCACGTTCTCGATCAGGACCTTGTCGATGATGAATTTCTGCTCGTCGGTATCGGTATCGGCCGAAGACGCATCACCCTCGGACGGTGAGCCCGAAGCCTGGTCGATGATCGTGCCGAGATTGCTCCCGTTCAGCCGTTGGATCAGGTTCAGGTCGATGTCCTTGAGCGTGAACTCCTTGATCTCGATGCGATCCGAGAACAACGATCCCACCGCCACGCCCAGCAGACCGTCTTCGAGGGTGAGGAATCGGCCGTCGTAGCCCTTGGGATTGTCGATCACCAGATCGGAGATCGTGGTCTGCTCGTCGAACAGGCTGATTCGAAACGAACCGAGCGTGGTATCGACCCCGAGCGCCTCCGTCGTCGCGGTTTCGATCTTCGAGGCGATCGTGGCGTTGATCGTGAAATACAGCACCGCCACGCCGATGACCAGGAGCGTGAGGATGACGGCGAGACCGCGGAGGACGAATTTCTTCATGGGAATCAGGATCCGGAACGGGAATCGGGAATGATCTTGGCTCCATCGTCATCGAAAACCCCGATCCATGTCGCCTGATTCCGTCTCCGGTCCGGCCGATCACCGTCACCGGCCCTCCCGGACACCGGGAACGGTTTCCTTTTTCGCCCCGATCACCGACCATGCACGGACCTGTCTCGCCGAGTCGGCTTCCCCCGAGCCATCGACCGAACGCATCCCGAGGACGTCCGCGTGCCCGAATTGCTCGTCGCCAGCTTCTATCGATTCACCCGACTCGAGGATCACGCCGCGTTGAAGGCGCCCCTCGAAGCATGCTGCGAAGCGAACGAGGTTCGCGGGATCGTTCTGCTGGCGTCCGAGGGCATCAACGCGACGATCGCGGGAACGTGATCGGGCGTGATGGCGGTCCTCGAACATCTGGGAAGAGACGAACGCCTCACCGATCTCACCTGGAAGGAATCACGGGCGGCGGATCCGCCGTTTCGAAGGATGCGGGTCCGGCTCAAGCGGGAGATCGTCAACATGGGCGTCCCGGACATCGACCCGGCCCACCTGACGGGGACCTACATCAATCCCGCGGACTGGAACGCGTTGATCGACGAACCGGACGTCATCGTGATCGACACCCGGAACGACTACGAGGTAACGCTCGGCAGTTTCAAGAACGCGATCGATCCCGAGATCGGCGCGTCCCGCGAACTCCCGAAGTGGCTGGACGCTCGAATCGACCCGGCCCGGCGACCGCGCGTCGCCATGTTCTGCACCGGCGGAATCAGGTGCGAGAAGTCGACGGCACTGCTCAAGCAGGCCGGGGTTCGCGAGGTCTATCACCTTGAAGGGGGGATCCTCAAGTATCTCGAGGAGATCCCGGCGGAGGAGAGCCTGTGGGAAGGCCAGTGCTTCGTCTTCGATGAACGCGTCTCGGTCGGACCCGGACTCGAAATCGGCGGGATCCGAGAACGTTCGCGTGAATCGTGCGCGACGTCGAGGCCGACGCGCGATCGATTACCGCGGAATCCGCGGCGCATCATTTCGATATGAGGTCCTCACGAAAAAACATGGCCCTCCTGTCCAGAATCGTCACCTGGGCGCTCGCCCTCATCGCGTCGCTCTTCGCGGTGCTGGGACTGCTCGCGCTGCTCGGCTTCTTCGGCCTTGCGGACGCGGGCTTCGAAGAGAAGACCGCGATCGGAGGTTCGTTCCTCCTCGGCGCGTTCATCAGCGGCTTGACGGCGCTCATCATGTTCGCCCTTCGAACCGAGCTGGAGCGTCGGGAACCCGACCAATGCCTTCACTGTGAATACGACCTCCGGGGCATCGAGTTGATTTGTCCGGAATGCGGACACGACCGGCGCGAGTCGTCGACCGTCACCCGAGCCGAAAACTGATCCGACCGTCGATCCCCTGCCGAAGATGTCGAGGGACGCGGAGGGCGACGCATGCAGGAACAGATCACGACATGGACCCTGGCGACCACGAGCCTGGTGGCCGTGGGCATGCTGTTGCTCGCGATCTACACCTGGCCGCGCGGTGAACGCCGTCGGTGCCCGGGGGATCGGCGTTGGCGAGGGCTCCGGAATCCNCAACGCTGGATCCGCCGGAGCGATTGCTGGCAGGATCTCAACGGACTTCGATGCTCGGCCGACGACGAGGTCCGATGCCCCGAATGCGGGCGTTCCACGCCGATTCGGGGACTGCTTCGGGACGGACGGCGATACCGATTGGGCGGCGTCGGGATCGTCCTGGGGGTCATCGTCATGGGATCGCACCTCGGTGTGGGAATCTACTCGGGACGACCGCTTCGGACGATGCCCACCACCGCGCTCGTCCTGCTTTCGAACACCTCGCTCGGCGAACATCGAACGGTGATCCGCAAGGAGATCGAACAGCGGGTCGATGACGGGACGGTCGCCGGCTTCGATGCCCGCCGCCTTGCCGACGTGCTGGTCCGCGACCTTCGCGCCGACGGACGGAAGTGGAACGCGAGCACCGCCTTCGATCACCTGCAGCGAATGTGGCCAGAGTCGCAGGCGGCGCTGGAACACGAACTCGTCGCGGGCGATCGCCAGTCCATAAAGATCGCCGCGCAGATCCTTCGTGACAACAATGCCGTGCCCTCACGATCACTGCTGATCACCTGCGTCGACGATCTGGCCGAAGACTGGAACGTCGGGGCGCGTTTCCTTCTCTCATGCGACAAGCGAAGGGCGGCCCGCTATCTCATCGACCATCATCGACACGCTTCCGACTTGATCCGGGCCGCCCTCGACTCCGAGGATCGCCAGCAACGCTGGCTGGCGATGATCATCTGCGGGTTCGCACGAGACTCGACGGTCATCGATCGAGTCGTTCCGGTCCTCGCGGCGGAACTTCGCGACGGTCCGGGCAACGCGCGGGCCGCCGCGGTGACCCTGTTCCGGTTCGGTCCCCCGGTCATCGAGGCGCTTCGTGCTCATGCCGACGACGATGATCGACAGTGCCGGGAATCGGTGCGATCGATCATCGAACGCCTCGAACATCCCGATCGGGCCTGGGATCGGTGCGAGAACCGAATGCCGCGGATCTCGTGGACGACGCACGATCCGCTTTCGCTCGACTTCTGGAAGGCGACCTCGCGATGACGCGTCGAGACCCCGTCCCATGAGTCAGCTCGATCCCATGATCGACTTCCTGATGGGACTCGACCGCACCGAGGTCCTCTTCTGGGCCTGCATCGTGGTCGCGCCGATCGGCGGTTTCTGGTACCAGTACGAGGAGACCGACGACTCGTGGCCGGTGCTGCTCGGGTGGACCGCCCTGTGGACGATCCTCTTTCCCGTCGGGGTCTGCCTGCTCTTCTGGCAACTCCACCGCTGCGCCTCGATCGGCTCGGGGCGCGGCTGATCGAGGACGCGCCGGGGTGGGGATCCCGCTACGCTCGGTACGCCCGGGTGAAAGACCCCGCCAGCGCGACGGCGCAATCCCCAGAGGAGTCCACGATGAACTTCAGCGCCATCGATCTTCACCGACGACCGTGCGACGTACCCGTGCCCGGTCCACATCGGAGGAACCGTGGACGCCTGGCCGCGACGTTCGTCCTCGCGTGGGCCGGTCTGGCGGTGAACGCGTCGGGGCAGGACGGTGAACCGCATCACGATCCATCGTCGCCGCCGATCCGGGTCTACATCCTGATGGGACAGTCGAACATGGTGGGGTTCGGTCGAATCGGCCCGGCGGAGACCCAAGGCACGCTCGAACATCTCGTCAAGAAGAAGGGGGAGCGGAAGGATCTCATCGACGCGTCCGGCGATTGGCGGGTGCGCGACGACGTCTGGTGCGTCCAGGTCACCGCCGGAGATCGTCGCGGTTGGCTGGAGCCCGGATTCGGCGCCCGGACGAATCTCATCGGTCCCGAACTCGGATTCGGGATCGCGGTCGGTGACCGACACCACGAGCCGGTGCTTCTCATCAAGGCCTCCCAGGGCAACCGAAGCCTCGGCTGGGACATCCTGCCGCCGGGGAGCGAGCGCTTCGAGCACGGCGGACGAATCCACGCCGGCTACAAGGACAATCCAGCTTCCTGGACCGAGGACGATCCCGGCAAGCCCGTCGACTGGTACGCCGGCAAGCAATACGACGACTTCGTCACCGACATCCGCAAGGTCCTCGAGAACCTCTCCGATCACACCCCCGCCGACGACCAGCACCCCTGGGAGATCGCGGGCTTCGTCTGGTGGCAGGGACACAAGGATCAGGACCCGGCGCATGCGAGTCGGTACGAAGCCAACCTGGTGCGGTTGATCGAGTCGCTGCGGCAGGAGTTCGAAACGCCCGACGCACCGTTCGTGTTGGCGACCATCGCGTTCGATGGCTGGAAACTCGACGGCCCCGGCCGCACCGTGGCCGACGCCCAGCTGGCGGTCGACGGTGAATCAGGCCGTCACCCGGCGCACCGGGGCAATGTGAAGACCGTCGAAGTTCGTGACCATTGGCGCGACTCGACGGCCTCCCCCAACCGTCAGGGGCATCACTACAACCACAACGCCGAGACCTACCTGCTGGTCGGCGAAGCCCTCGGCGAGGCGATGATCGCGATCGAACCGCCGCCGAAGCAGGACACTCGGACCTTCGTCCCGGTCCCCGATGAGCCGACGTATCACGTGCTCGAGGGCTACGACCCGAAGTGGCGGGGCCAGATCCGGGATGGCGTCGAACTGGCGAGGTCGTTCTGGGGAAGCTACGGCCCCGCCCACGTCTTCGTGGTCGGCGCCGAGGATGGCGGCGAGATTCCGGAAACGTCCCGCGACGCGTTCATCGAGGACTACTGTCGCTGGCGGATCCGGGGGACCGGACGAACCGCCGTCGAGTGCCGATCGCATGCGATGGAACGGTTCATCGACGTCGCGGAGCGCGGGGAATCCGAAGCGTATCTCTCCTGGGTCGAGGAGTTCGAGCAACCCGAAGCGGAACTCGTCTTCATCAACGTGCACCAGTGGTACCACGACGGGGACGAGATTCCCGATCCCGTCCTTCGCGGCATTCACGAGTACACCCACGTCTTCCAGAAGGGCTTCGCGACGATGCCGACCTGGATGATGGAGGGCGGCGCGGTCTTCTCGGAAGGCTGGGTTCCGTGGGTCGCCGGTCGGTGCGACTACGACTTCATGGCGACGCGGATGGATCACCTCATGGACCGGGCCCTGACGGTCGACGATCCGGAACTCACCATCGCCGACATGGAAGACATCGACACCGCGCCGGCGACCGTCCGGAAGCATTACCGGGAGCTTGCCTACGACACCGGCGCGTGGGCAATCGTTTTCCTGATTCACCAATCGCCGACGCAAAGCGTCGCCGCGTTCCGTGACGATTTCCATCCGATGGTCACCGAGCTCGGCTGGGAAGCGGCACTCACCCGCTACCTCGACATCGAGGACAAGGCGGCGTTCTATCGTGGTTTCGATTCCTTCTTGAAGGCACCGCGGAAGACCCAGATGGTGGTGCTCCGCGAACTCCAGCCCTGAGCGTCAGGGCTGGTCGCCGGGGCACTCGCCCCAGACCGCGAGCAGCAGACCGACGTCGCTGCCGCCGGTCGTTCCGTCGCCGTCGAGGTCGCCCGCGGCCGTCTGCCACGCGGCGGCGAGGAGGCCGAGATCCGCGCCGTTGACCCGGCCGTCTCCGTTGAAATCGGCGGGGCAGGGGACGGGGGTCGCACAACCGTCGAAGAATTCACGGATGTACTCGCGCTGAACGGGATTTATCCCGTGACCGGCATCGCCGCGGAGATGAACGACACGTCCGTCGAGGTAGTCGTAGACGAAGACGTTGCTGCGTCCGATCCGCTCGCCGGACCCGGCGATCGGCTGACCCTCGTAACCCTGGCTTCGCGCGATCTGGAAGGCGGAGTCCCGCGCCTCCAGGAAGAAGAGACCGCCCGGCCCCGGTCCGCCGTCGTACCGGATGACCGGATCGTTGACGTTGCAGATTCCGAGATAGCGACGTCCCTGCATCGGCTCGACCTCGACGTCATATCCGCAGAACGCGGCACTCGGTTGGGTCGTCCCGCCGGGGCGGAAGAACGCGGCGTCATGCCGCTGCGCGGTGACCAGCTGCGAGACCACCGCGGCGATCCGGTCGATCCCCGGATCGTCGTTCTCGAGCAGGATCCGGTTCGCGAGGGCCGAGCCGTTGGAGGTACCGAGGATCCGGATCCGGTTCGGGTCGACGTTGTCGAAGGTCTGGAGCCGATCGACGAGGTCCGCGATCATCTCGAGATCCGGGGCGTCGCTTCCCTCCCCGCAGATGTTCCAACTCGAGGCGTATCCCGACGGTGCGACGAGGGCGTGACACGGGAGCAGCCCGATGAATCCGGGCAGCATGCCGGCGCCGTTGCCGCCGTTGCCGTGAAGCAGGATGCAGACCGGCAACCCGCTCGCCGGCGGCTCGCCGTTCGGCACGTGGATGGCCATGGGATATCGCCAGCCGTTCGGTTGCTGCGACCAGTCGAGGGTGATGTCGATGGAGGTGTCCGGTCGCAGGTCCTCACCGGTCGCGTTCAGACTGGAGAGGACGCCGAGGCAGGCGAGGGCGATGAGACGGGGCGTCGAGATCATGCCCCAAGGATACGGGATCGGTCCCCCCGAACCAGCGAAGGGAGCCGAAGATCGCTCGCGAACGTCCGGGAACACCGGCATTCGTCCTCAGGACGTCACGGCGCCGTACTCCGCGCGATACGCCGAGATCCGCCCGCGATCGTCCGAACCGAGTCGCGCACCGAGATGATCGAGGATCTCATCGAGGTCGACGATCGACCGGGTCGGCATCGAGAACTCGTCGGCCAGCTCCGCCAACGCGGTTCGATCGGTGGTCCCCCGCTCCATCCGGTTCACCGAGACGATGAGCCCCGCGAGCGTCACGTCGGCGGCGGCCCGCAGCACCGGCACGGTCTCCCGAATCGACGTGCCGGCGGTGGTCACGTCCTCGACGATCAGGACCCGATCCCCATCCCGCAGCTTCCGCCCGACGATCACGCCACCCTCGCCGTGATCCTTCGCTTCCTTGCGGTTGAAGCAGAACTCGACGTCGCGTCCACGTTCCGCGAAGGCGGTGGCGACCGCGACCACCAGGGGGATCCCCTTGTACGCCGGACCGAACAGGACGTGGAACCCCTCGGGGAACGACGCTTCGATCGCATCGGCGTAGGCACGCCCCAGGATCGCCATCTGCGAACCCGATCGGTACAGACCGGTGTTCACGAAATAGGGCGTCTTCCGGCCGCTCTTCGTGGTGAAGTCGCCGAAGGTGAGGACGCCCGCCTCGAGCATGAAGTCGATGAATCGTCGTTGGAAGTCGTGCATGTCGGTCGGATGGTATCTGAACCGTGTTCCACCGAGGCCTTCCGTCAGGCCGTCGAATCGTGATCCACCCCGGTCGCCGACTCCACCGCCTCCTCGCACGTCGAGGGCTTCGGGGGGGACTTGGTGAGGGGCGTCTCGGTCACGGGCCGCTCGATCGTCCCGGCGCCGGCCCCGCGGTCGGCTTCGTTTCGGGCGTGCCTGGCGAAAGCCGCGGCGACGAGCTGCCGGGTGAACCCTTCATGTCCCGCGGGATCGAGGGAGAGGCAGATGTCCGCGGCCCCGTAGTCCGCGGGCGGGTAGTAGATCCCGCAGTTCGCGTTGATCTCCAGCATGTATGGCGTACCGTCCTTCGAGACCCGGAGATCGCATCGGCCGAAACTCGCGGCCTTCAGGGCGACGAAGAATCGTGCGCATTCGTCGCGAAGCCGGGCTGCGAGGACGGGATCCTCGACCGGGAACGACTTCAGGCCCTCGTAGACCACCCACTTCACGTCGGCATGCTTGAACTCCTCGCCCTTCGGAAACTCGTACTGCGCGGGCGTGTAGGTGATCGGCCGTTCGGGATCCTCGGGATTCTCGGCCACCAGCACCGTGCACTCGATCCCGTCGATGTACTCCTCGATCAGGGCGGCACCGTGGCGGGACATGATCTTCTTCGCCTGGATGCGAAGCCCCGCCGGGGTGCGGACCCGCGAGCGGCGACTGAGATCGACGCTTGCGTAGCTGCTGTAGTGCTTCACGAAGAGCGGGAACCGGAGCGTCTCCGCGGCCCGCTCGACGTCTTCCGGCGTCGACGCCACGACGTAGGCCGGCGTGGCGATCCCGAGCGCCGCGCACGCCTCCTTCATCTCGACCCGGGTCGGTTCGTAGCATTCGGACGTCGCGCCGGCGAAGGGCACGCCGTGCTTCTCCAGCGTCTCGATGACTTCGATGCCCGGGATGTTCTGATCCGCGGCACCGTCACAGATATTGAAGAAGAGATCGAATCCCCGCTTGATGAGACGTTCGACCTGACGAACCGATCGCTTCTTCCCCTTCAGCGTCGCCACATGCCATTCCGCCTCGGGCATGAACGGACGTGGATCGCACGGCCAGTCGTCCTCGGGGAAGGGGTCCGCGTCGAGGTTCTGGGTCGTGAGAAGGCAGATTCGGAGCGGTGGATCGCTGGATTCGGACACGGAGCGGATGCTAGCAGAAGCCGATGTCTCCACCGAAGAACGCGGCTCGTCGGCGAGGCATTCTGAAGCCATGTCGACCCTCTACCTCGTCATTCCACTCGCGCTGCTGTTCGCGATGCTTGCGATCGGGGCCTTCGTCTGGTCGGCACGAAGCGGTCAGTTCGACGATCTGGACGGACCCGCGGCGCGGATCCTCCACGATGACGACGGCGAGCGCGACGACGCCCGCTCGAGCCGGGGGAGTCACCCCGTCTCTGGAAACGTCACCTCACGAGCCCGATCGCTCGCATAGACCGTGTCGTCGGCGGCAGGCTCCCCCGATCACCCCAGTTCGATCGACGCCGATCAGGAACCGGTCATGGATACGCGACAGACCGCGACAGCGATCGCCGCGGCCTCCCGACTGGCCGAGGTATGGGATGAAGGAAAGACGAGGCTCTCGGTCACCGAGATCGCCGAATCGCGGAACCTCCAGCGTCCGTTCCTCGCGAAGATCCTCACCGTGCTCTCGCAGGCGGGGATCGCCAGTGGCACTCCCGGTCCGGGTGGCGGGTTCATGCTCGCCAAGCCGCCCCGGGAGATCCGGATCTACGACATCTACCGGCTGTTCGAGACGGAGAACGTCTCCCACGCCTGCCCGTTCGGCGGCGGCATCTGCGGCCAGGGCGAGCCGTGCCCGCGCCACTCGGAACTCGTCGACGTCCAGCATGCGGTCGATCAACTGCTGTACGAGACGACCTTGGAACGATTCGTGGGCGTGGAAGCGGCACCGTCGGATGGCACGGACGATGGTGAGTCGACCCCGGCCAGTCGCCGTCGCTCCTTCCGCGCGAGCACGGGGCGACCGAGCAGGTGAGCATCGCCCGCCGCTCGCCGCGATGATCCTCCCCCGTGTTCACCAAGCATCCTCCGCAATGACAGCATCACCACGCTAACGCTGCTGATCGGCATCAGGATCGCGGCCAGGATGGGACCGATCAGCCCCGAGACGGCGAGCGTCGCGAAGAGCGTGTTCCATCCGATCGACACCGCGATGTTGACGCGGATCCGCCGCATCGTCCAACGGGCGAGTCGAAGCAGGTCCTCGACGCCGTGCAGTCCGTCGCGGGCCAGGCAGACGTCGGTCGTCGACAACGCCGCCTCCGCACCGCGGTGAACCACGATGCCGACGTCCGCGGCCGCCATCGCCGCCGCGTCGTTCACGCCGTCCCCCAGAAGACGGTGGCGAGCAGGAGTTTGCGGGTGATGTCGTCGTCGTACGAAAATCGATCGAGTGGTGGGGTGTTCATGTCGTCCCTTGCACGGCGGATGGCGAATGAATTCCATCCCGGGGCCCGGACGATCGAGTCGTCGCGAGGACCACTCGCCGATCGCCACCGGGATCGGTCGAGGCCGGTTCCCCGCGGCACGGGTGTCACCATGGGTCGCGGGGTGGAGGCGGAACGGGATGTACGGCTGGAATTGCTGCGTCACGGGGCTGATTCACGAGGTGGGGAACTCGGAAGAAATGGCGGTGTTCCGGCTCCCCGTCGCGGAGCAGCGGTGCGATTCACCCGAAGGGCTCCAACCCCTGAAGCCCCACCGAAGGTCCCCACCACAAGAAAGTCGAATCGCACCGCGCTCGCGACGGATAAAACCGGAATACAACCGAGGGGGCGTGTCGACGACAGAACGGTCGTTGTTTCGCCGTTGGAAAACAAAAGGCTCTGATTGATCGAAAAACGCTCTCAAGAGCCAGGAATCGCCCTTCAAGACATCGCATCACAACTTGAGGTCGAGACAAGGCCGTTCCGTGCCTCACCCGGGCGATGAGTCTGCATCAGGGCCAAAGCAGCAGACGGCGGCGTCGCAAGACTCCGTCCGTCTGGGTCTTTTCACGATTTTTCCACCCTGATTCGCCCGATTTCACCAATCGGCCGGTGACTCCTTCGTATCACCAGCCAGACTCACGCCGACCGGGAACAGATACATGCCGAACATGCGACGCATCGTGGAGCGATTGAGCCGGGGCCGTTCGTTCGCGCGAAATCTCCCCGCCGACTTCGGTGGTGCCAGGGTGGTCGTTTCTCCCGATGCGGCACTCAAGTACCTCAAGCCCGGCGATTCGGCCTTCAGTGTGGATCTGCTCAACTTCGCTCGAACGTTCGTCTCTCCAGGATCGACGGTGTGGGACATCGGCGCGAATGTCGGCGTCTTCACCTTCGCTTCCGCCGCGAAGACCGGCCCGACTGGAAACGTGCTCGCCGTGGAGGCGGATCGATGGCTCGCCGGTCTGCTCGACCGTGCAGAGAAACTGAATCGAGAGGCGGGACTCAGAGTCGAAGTGCTCGCCGCCGCGATCTCCGACAAGGCCGGTTCCGTGAAGTTCAACGTCGCGGAGCGTGGTCGGGCTTCGAACTGGATCGAATCCGCGAGCCAGAGAACCACGGCGGGCGGATCGAGATCGACGCGAATCGTGCCGACCCTCCCGCTCGACGCACTCCTCGACGACGGACCGTGGCCCGACGTCGTGAAGATGGACATCGAAGGCGCCGAGGTGCTTGCCCTTCGCGGCGCCAATCGCCTGCTCGCCGACGTACGGCCGATCATCTACATCGAGGTCGGCGACGAACAGTCCGCGGAGGTCAACGCGATCCTCACGAGCGCCGATTACCACCTCTTCGATGGCGACGTGCCCCGGGAGTCCCGGGTCCGCCTCGATCACTGTTCGAGAAACACCCTCGCCATCCCGCGCGAACGGGCCGACGAATTCCAGGCCTGACCACGACGCCACCTTCGCATCTCGCGCCCCGCCTCCCGCGTCACATCCAGATCGCGACCAGCGCCATCACGGCCGCGCCGACGAATGCACAGACGTATCGACCGTGACGATCGGTCTCGACGGGGAAGAACTCCTCCCGGACGATGTCGAGTGACGCGATGTAGATGAACGTCCCCGCCGCGATCGCCTTGAACCAGGCGGTCACGACATGCATGCTTCCCGCGTCGAACGCCAGATCCGCGAACAGCCCGAGCAGAACGCCGGTGCTCGTGGAGCAGGCGAAGAAGAGCAGCGCCGGCAACGCGCGACGAATGGGGATGCCGGACCTCTGAAAGGTGGTTCCGAGGGCGAAGCCCGCGGAACCCTTGTGGGCGAGGATCGCGATCAGCAGCACCAGAAAGGACGACTGCGCCTCATCGGTTCCCAGGGCCACGCCGGCGATCAGGGAGTGGATGGAAAGCGTGACCAGAAGCAGATAGGGCGTCGCGTTGGACGCGGACGTCGCGTCGACGAATGCATCGGCCTCCGGATCGCCGGTCGAAACCCCTTCCACCGAATGGGCTCTCGGTACGACCCGTTCGACCGCAAGGACCAGCAGGAACGCCGCGGTCGCGATCGCGTAGGCGATCGGATAGTCGAGATCGGGGTGGATCTCCGCGAAGTCCCCCGCCGCGTCGCCGAGCAGATGAATGAGACCCGCCGCCAGCAGGACCCCGCCCGCGAAGGCGTTGCCCCTCGACATCGCCCGGGGCGAGACCCGGGTCTGCATCACCAGCGGCAACAGCGCCCCCCCACCGCCCACGATGAAGATCACGATGATCGCGATGATCTGGATGGTGGTCACGAATCAGACTCCGAGGCGGGTGCGTGAGAGGTGGCCGCCGGTTCTCACCGAACCGGATCGCCGCGACGGTAGGCTATCGCTCTGGTCGCGGTTGATGCAACGGACGCGACCTTCGAAACAACGGATCCGTCCACGAAGACGAGGGAGTCCCGACCCATGAAGATCACTCGCATCCTCGTCCACCAGGTCGACCTCCCGCTTCACGAAGGTCGGTACAGCTGGTCGGGCGGCAAGTCGGTCGACGTCTTCGATGCGACGATCGTCCGCATCGAGACCGACGCCGGACTGGTGGGCGTCGGCGAAGTGACCCCGCTCGGTCCCGTCTATCTCCCGTCCTACGCGACCGGTGCCCGAACCGGCATCGCCGAGGTGGCGCCCGCGTTGATCGGCCTCGATCCCCGGGAGACCGACGTGCTCGGCCGGGCGATGGACGACCGCCTCAAGGGGCATCCCTACGTGAAGAGCGCCATCGACATGGCCTGCTGGGACCTGCTCGGGAAAGCCGCGGGGCTCCCCCTCGTCACCCTGCTCGGCGGTCGCAACGGGGACGATTTCGTGCTCTATCGGGCGATCTCGAAGCGTGACCCGGCGGAGATGGCCACCAACCTCCGGGGATACCGGGAGGAGGGGTACCGCCGCTTCCAGCTGAAGGTCGGCAGCGACGTTGAAACGGACATCGCCCGGATCCACGCCTGCGCCGACGTCGTCGAGCCGGGGGACATCCTGATCGCCGATGCGAACACCGGCTGGCTGCCGCACGAAGCGGCCCGGGTGGTCCGGGCCGTCGCGGATCGGGACGTCTACATCGAACAACCGTGCCGGACCTACGAGGAGTGCCGTTCGATCCGACGCCGGACGAGCCATCCCTTCGTGATGGACGAATCGATCGAGGATCTCGACAGCCTGGTCCGGGCGCTTCGGGACGATGCGATGGACGTGGTGAACATCAAGATCGGGAAGTTCGGCGGACTCACCAAGGCCCGGCAGGCCCGGGATCTCTGCGTGGCGCGGGGGATCGCGATGACCATCGAGGACGCCTGGGGAAGCGATGTCGTCACCGCGGCGATCGCCCATCTCGCCCACAGCACGCCGACCGATCTGCTCTTCACGGCCACGGACTTCAACTCCTACGTCACGGTCTCGACCGCTGAAGGTGCGCCGCAGCGGCGGGACGGCCGGATGTCCGCGCCGACCGGCCCCGGGCTCGGGATCGAACCCCGGCTGGAGGTCCTGGGCGACCCGGTGATCGACATCGATCGTTGAGCGGGAGCGGGCGGCCGCTCGCGTCCGGGCGATCGATGCACGGAACGGTTCGATCCGGCCCGACGATTCCAGGCGGAACGCGCTAAAGTGTCCGCATGTCTGGATTCACCACCGTGCTTTCGCCCGCCAAGACCCTCGAGATGGACCCACCCTCGACCCCCGGGGACCTCGAGTCCACGACCCCGCGGTTCGCGGCGCAGACCCGGCAGCTCGTCGAAACCCTCGGCGATCAGTCACCGGCAACGCTCGAAAGGCTGATGTCGATCTCGGGGACGCTCGCCGCCTTGAACCACGATCGATGGCAGGCGTTCAACACGCGGGGGAATCCGCGTGGTCCGGCCGCATTGTGCTTTCGAGGTGACGTGTACCAGGGCCTCGAAGCCTGGACGATGAAGAAGACGTCACTGGCGTGGGCGCAGGATCACGTCCGCATCCTGAGCGGTCTCTACGGACTCCTGCGTCCGCTCGACCGGATCCAACCGTATCGCCTCGAGATGGGGACCCGGCTGAAGACCGAAGCCGCCTCCAATCTCTATGAATTCTGGGGCGACCGGATCGGCAAGGCGTTGAAGAAGGACATGGCCGACAACGGCTCCGAGACCCTCGTGAACCTCGCCAGCGACGAGTACGCGAAGGCGGCCCGGCTGGAGACGCTCGGCGTTCCGATCATCTCGACGAAGTTCCTCCAGCTCGACGGCGGCAAGGCGAAGTTCATGTCGTTCTACGCGAAGCAGTCCCGCGGCCTGATGGCCCGCTGGATGGCGGATCATCGTCCGAAGACGATCGCGGCGCTGCGCAAGTTCGATGCGGAGGGCTATTCGCTGTCGGACGAGAGCACGGCCGACACCCTGGTGTTCGTGCGGCCCAAGCCGCTGCCGATCGCCCAGCGTCGCAAGACCGGTTGAACGCCCGGCCCGACCGAGGAGATCACGGCGAACTCACGGATCACCGGTCTTCCGCTCGAACCGGGTCGTGTGCAGATCGTCGCCCGAGGCGTTTCGAATTCGAAGCGACATCGAGGCCGTGCCGTCCTCGACCGCGGCGTCGATCTCCAGAAAACTGTTGATCTCGCCGACGCTGAACACCAGGCCTCGGTGCGGCGGATTCGCGGCGGCGATCAGTTTCTCGTGGATCGGACTCGTGACGAACTCCATCAGGTCGTGACCGAGACGCGCCCCGGTGTCGTGACGCATGACCCGTGACCAGTGCACGTCCCCGCTCACCAGCACCACGCCCTCGTCACCGACCCGGCCGATGAGGTCGACGAGTCGCTCGTATTCCCGGGGATACGCCCCCCAGCAGTCGGTCTTGAAGGGGCGCACCGAGCCGTTGAAGACCATCCCGCAGGCGAGGATCCGGAACGGGGCGGTGGAAGCCGCGAGCGATCGTTCCAGCCAGGCCCACTGCCGGCGACCGAGCAGCGTCGGATCGTTCCCTTCCCCCTCGGTTCGCGCGAACCACCGGGCATCAAGCAGGAAGACCTCCACCGGCCCCTGTCGAAAACTCGTGAAGATGCCTTCGCCGGCCTCGCCGAAGCCGGGATTCGGGCGGTGTTCCATCACGGCCTGACGACTGTTCTCCTTGCCCTTCAAGTTGCCGTCGGTGTCGTTGCGGCCGAAGTCGTGGTCGTCCCAGGTCGAATACAGCGGCGTGTGGCCGACGAGCTCCGCGAAGGCGGGGACCCGCCCGAACTCGCGGTACCGGGATCGCTGCCGCGCGAGATCCGTGGTGTCGATGTAGGGCGTGTCGCCGAGCAGGACGAGCGCCGAGGGGGAATCCGCCTCGATCCGTCGCCAGACCGTCGAAGATCCCGGCTTTTCGTCGGCACAGGACCCGAAGACGATTCGGCAGGTCTCGTCCGGAACCGGCCGCGTCTCGAACCACCATGCATCGTTCGACGCCCCGTCGACCGTATAGAGGTAGCGGGTCGCCGGCTCGAGATCGAGGATCTCGAGCGTGCCGGCCCCGTCGGTCTCCGCCGGGCAGGCCAGCAGGCATCGTCGAAGCGGGGCTCCTGATGCATCCGCGAGGCCGATCACGATCCACTGCCGTACCGCGGCGCGTAGTAGGGAAAGTAGGGTACGCACTACCAGGTATCATAAAGGACGCCGAT
>NZFT01000098.1 GCA_002690755.1 Phycisphaerae bacterium | reverse complement strand
AAGAGCTTCGAATGGGCGTCCTACCCCCTCGTGTTCGTGGTCGCGGGAATGATCTACGTCGCCTCGGTCCTGCTCGTGCTCTGGAGATTTCCAGTGGCCGGGACCGACCCTGCTGGCGTGCCGGAACGGCGAAGCGCCGTCGTCGAGTTCAGTGAGGCGTTCCGGATGCCGTCGTTTCGAATGCTGCTGCTGGTGAACTTCTTCCTCTACCTCGGAATCGACTTCGTCTTCCAGTTCAACTCGGTGTTCTTCGTCCAGAAGTGGTCCTTCACCTCCTCCGACGTGGGATGGTTGATGTCCTACACGAGCATCTCGATGGTGGCCACGCAGTGGTTCCTGATACGCCCGGTCGGCCGTCGACTCGCGCCTCGTGCGGCCACGACGGCGAGCGCGGTCGCGCTCGCGGTGCTGCTCGCGTTTCAGGTTGCGCCGGATCGATGGCAGTGGCTCATCGTGATCCTTCCGCTCGTCGGCGCCGCGATGTCGCTGGCCACGACGAACATGTCGGCGCTGCTCTCGGACACCGCCGGCGAGGCGGCGCAGGGAGGAATGCTGGGGGTCGCCCACTCGATCCGGGTGTTCGGTTCGGCGCTGCTCTGCTTCGGAGGTGGGATTCTCGCGGGGTTCGCGCCGCAGTACCCGATCCTGATCGGCGGACTGGCGGCGTTGATCGCCGCGGCGTTGCTCNTCGCGGGACGCCGTCGGTGCTTCAGCCGGCCTGAACCGGGGTCATTGGAGATCTTCGAGGGGGATTGATCGCGATCGCAGACGATCGTTCGCCTCGTCCCGCCAGACGAGCAAGAGAACGGGACCTCGTCCGGTGTTCTCGTCGGCCGGTAGCAGCTCCATCCGTGGAAAGCCTGCGCGGCGTCCGAGGTCCATGACTTCCAGCAGCGATACGGGGCCGAGGGAACCATCGCGGGGGAATCGTCTCAGGGCGATGGATCCGAGTTCGTCCCGGTCGTCGACGGGCGCGGCGAAACCGCTGGAGGCGGGCTCGCGTCGATCGATCCAGAGCACCACGGCATCTCCACCCGGAAGCATCAGAACGTCGGTGCGACCGATCGTGGATCGGGCGACCGTGACCGGATTCGAAAAGGTTCGTCCGCCATCGTCGCTTCGGTTCGCGAGGACCCTCGGTCCTTCTTCNCCGGCCGCGGTGAACCAGGCGACCACGACCTCCGCACCGACCGCCGCCACGCTCGGACCGTTCACCGGACAGGCGGGAAAGACCCAACCGTCACGAGCCACCGGCATCGGCGTGGTCCAGCCGTCGGGCGTCTCCCGGACGATGAAGATGTCCCGTTCTTCGTTGGGACCGCGATCGCGATACACCACGACGGGGCCTTCCGTCGTCATCGCGACGTCGGTGTCGCAACACTCGCAAACCCGGGCGTCGAGTGCCGTCGAGGTGATCGTCTTCGAATCCGATTCGGGGTCGAGGTTGGCGGTGCGCAGCGACATGGCACCGGTCGCGTCGTGACCGTGACCGCCGTGTCCCGAGCCCGGCGTCATCTGTCGCCCGTCGAGCCAGACGTATCGGAGGCCCTCGCCGGTGGGAACCGCCGAAACGAACCCGTGCTCGACCGCCTTCTCATCGTCGTGCAGCCAGCCGAGGTCGGACCAGGTCCGGCCCTCGTCTTCCGAACGCGAAAGCATCACCCCGTAGGCGTAGGTGCCGACGCCGATCTTTCGGAGGCGGTGGCCGATCAAGGCGCCATCGACACCACGATGGATCGCGGGACGATCCGCCCAGTTGGCGAACAGATCGTCGCCGGCGGCCATCGTCGCCGCGGGTGACCAGACGAGCCTGGTCGAATCGTCCGGATCCGAAGACAACCGGGAGAACCGAATCTCCACCACGCCGGGTGATTGACCGGCTTCGATCCAGCTGGTGATGATGCCGTCACCATCGGGCGTCGTCTGGACCGCGTAGGCACCGCGGGCGGCGGGTGGGTCGATCTCGTCGGGCACCGTTCCGTGCATCGCCGTCGCGTCTAGGGTGATCAGCACGCCGAACATCGCGGCGGTCGAGGTGTGGAGGGTGCCGTATGGTGCGGTCTTCATGGGGCGTCCGATCATGGAACGAAGATCTTTCGTGATGGTGACGGGTGGGTTCAGTCCTCGGATGCGGTCTCGGGGAGCAGCAGCTCCTCGCGGCTCACCCGACGGACTTCGAGCTCGAGCGGTTCGGGCGGTTCGATCGGGGATTCCTGCGTGGCGTGAAGGTCGCGAAGCTGCTTCGTCGCGGGCAGAACCCGGCTCTCGAGTGAACCGATCGCCTTGTTGTAGCTCTCGGTGCCCTGGCGGAGCTTCGTCCCCAGGTCGGTGAGGTACTTCGTGAAGGTGGCGATGCGGTCGTACAGCTCAACGCCGACCTTGGAGATCTCACGAGCGTTGGCGGCGATCTTCTCCTCGTTCCAACCGTAGGCGACCGCCTGCAGCAATCCCACCAGGAGCGTCGGCGTGCAGATCAGGACCTGATTCTGCATCGCCTCGTACTGAAGATCCGGAGAACGCTCGAGGGCCGCAACCAGTGCGCTTTCGATCGGCATGAACATCACGACGATTCGGGGTGTTCGTTCGAACTGCTTCCAGTACTTCTTGTCTCCGAGATCCTTGACGTGCTTCTCGACCGCCGCGGCATGGCGTCGAAGCTGGCCCTCCCGCTGGTCGGGCGAACCGCTTTCGAGCATGTCGAGGTAGGCGTCGATCGCGACCTTGGAGTCCACCACGATCTCACCACCACCGGGGAGGTTGACGATCATGTCCGGTCGGAGTTTCGCGTCGGTTCCCACGACCGTGACCGAAACCTGTTCGCGGAAATCGCAGTGTTCCGACATGCCTGCGAGTTCGACGATGTTGCGAAGCTGCATCTCACCCCAGCGTCCACGCTGCTCGGGTCGCCGAAGGGCGCTCACCAACTTGCCGGTCTCGTCGCGGAGCGACTGGTGGCCCTCGGAGATCACCTTCATCTGTTCCTCGATGCCCGCGTACGCCCTCTCGCGCTTCACCTCGAGCTCCTGAAGCGACTCCTGCTGCTTGGCCATGGTCTCCTTCATCGGCTTGAGCATCGACTCCAGTTTCTCGTGCCGCTTCTCGAGATCGCCGTCGATCTTCTCCTTGGCCGTTTCGAAGTGCGCCTTCGCGAGCTCCATGAACTGATCGCTGCTCGATTTCAGCGCTTCGACGCCGAGGTTCTTGAAGGTCTCCTCGAATCGCTTCCTCGCTTCCTCGATGCCCCGGGCGTGTTCTTCATGACGCTCGCGGGCGGCCTTGAGATCACCCTCGACCCGCATGGTCTCGAGCCGAGCCGATTCGGCGGCCTGCAAGGCCTCATCACGGGCGGTCACGAGCCCGTCGAGTTCGGTGCGGGACGCCTCGAATCTCGATTCGGCGTCGGACGCGCGTTCATCGGCCGCGGAGACCCGTTCATCTGCGGCCGCGAGTCGGGATCGGAGGTCGCCCTGTCGACGACCGTTCCAGAGGGAGACGCCGAGGGCGGCGAAACCGCCGCCGACGATCAGACCAGAAAGCAACCAGAGGAATTCAGTCATGGTGCGATCGTAACNCCCCGGATCGAGGTTTCTGACCACCTGCCGCTCGAGCAGCCGCCATGGTTGACGATCGGCCACGAGCCGTCGAAGGTGTGTCCATGAACCTCCTCGTCACGGTGTTGTTCCTTCCCTTGATATTGCTCGCGGAGCCACCCGAAGGGGCTTCCGCCCCGGAACCGACCACGGTCTCCGGCGTCCCAGCGACGGTGGTCTTCGAGGCCGGGGTCGATCCCTATTCGCACATCCGCATTCCGTCGCTGCTGACCCTGGCGGATGGAACCCTGCTTGCGTTCGCGGAAGGACGGGCGGGTGGCGACCACGCGAAGAACGACATCATCCTCAAGCGGTCGACCGACGGCGGCGACACCTGGGGCGGCCTTCAGGTGCTCGACGACCAGGGCGGCGACTCCCTGAACGATCCGATGGCGGTCCAGATCCGTCGGGGCCCGAATGCGGGCCGGGTGCTGCTCTTCTACATGTCGTTTCCAGAAGGCTGCCATACGAACTGCGTCGAACCGGGCTACGGCCCGCGGAGCTCGCGAAACTGGTCGATGCACTCCGACGATCGGGGGCGGACGTGGTCGGATCCGCGTGACGTGACCGAACTCGTGCGACGCCCCACGTCGAGCTTCGCAGGCAGCCCGGGCGTGGGCATCCAGCTCACAAGGGGCGATCACGTCGGTCGGCTGGTGATCCCCTACCGACAAGGACCGCTCTCCCGGGTCCGGATCTACATGCTGTATTCCGACGATGGTGGCGCCACCTGGGTGCGTGGCGAGCTGGTCGGCGACGGTACGGACGGTGGCGGCGGGGACGAGGTCGCGGTCGCGGAACTCGCCGATGGCACGCTGGTCCTGAACGCCCGTGGACACAACAACGCGCCGAAGTCCCGCAAGACCGCCCGTTCCACGGACGGCGGCGTCACGTGGACCCCGCTTGTGAACGATCCGGCGCTTCCCTCGCCCCACTGCATGGCGTCGATCATCCCCTTCGCCATCGAGCTGGAAGGTCGGCCCCGGACCGGACTCCTCTACGCCGGCCCCTGGAGCCCGACCCGCCGAGCACTCGGTTCGATCTCGGTGAGCGATGCGGCCGGCGGGAACTGGTCCGGACCGGTCGAAGTCGTGCCGGGCGGATTCGCGTACAGCCAGTTGTCGATGATTCGTCCGGGTGAAATCGGATTGCTCTTCGAGGGCGCCGGCTACGCTCGAATCGGACTCTTGCGACTCGATCTCGCCGAGGTCCTGGCGGATGCAGCCACGGCATCGCGAGCATCACGAACCCCCGTATCGGTGCCCTGATCCGTTCTGGAGGCCGATTTTCGACCGAACCCGCGTGATTCCTCGAATTCCGTTCGAATCGGGGAGACTGGACCCGGAGACCGGCCATGGACCCAGTGGTGACGACGCACGACTGCCATGATCTGGACGCGGTCCGGTCCGGGGATCTCGACGCCTTCGGGCGGATCCACGACCGCCATGCCCCCCTGGTGTTCGCCCTCTGTCGTCGCCGCGGTGTCGGTGGACCGAGCGGGTCGCCGGCCGACGCCGACGACGCGACCCAGGAGGTCTTCATCCGTGCCTATCGAAAACTCGACACCCTCGACGACTGCACCCGGCTTCGGGCCTGGCTCTGCGGCATCGCGAAGTTCGTGGTTCGCGAACGCAGCCGGGCCGCGGCACGCCGTCGTCGCCACGAGGGCGACGCCATGAACGCCGCGATTCGAACCCACGGCGGTGCGGACTCGCTCACGCCGCCCGGGGAGCTGGCCCGCCGCGAACGGTTCGCCGCCCTCGAGTCCGCGCTCGACGGACTCGCCGACGACGAACGCCTCGCGATCCATCTTCACTATCTCGAACACGATCCGGTCACCGCGGCCCGCAATGCCCTCGGGCTCTCCCGAAGCGGCTACTACAAGCTGCTCGCCCGCGCCCGCACCCACCTCGCCGAACAACTCCGCGATCACGCGCCGGAGGATCACGCATGAACCACTTCGACAGAATCCACGGACTTCACCGATCACCCGACGCCCACGATGGCGGTGGCGGCGATGACGCCGCCGGCGTCGATCGCCTGCTCCGAGAATGGCACGAAGAAAACGCGGCCGCGGCGCGGGCGGGCCGCGATCGGATGCTCGAAGCGATCGCGTCCGAGGCCGCCCCGGTGGAACGGATCGACGCCGCCGCGGATCGCGGTCGTCCGAACTCCGGCCCGAATCGGCGCCGGTCGCCCGGCCGACCGCTCGGCGGTTCCCATCTCTTCAGCCGGAGCGGGCTCGCGGTCGCGGCCCTGCTCGCGATCGTGGCCTTCCTCTCGATCCTCGCGGTGGAACCCGATCGGAACGCCGCGATGGCGGGTGTCGTGCAGGTTCCGGAAGGTGGTCGGCTCGAGGCCTTCGCGCCCGACGGCGAGCTGGTCGGTCCCTGCCCTCTTGAAGGCACCGATGTCTCGGTCGACATCAGCGGGCCCATCGTCTCGGTCTCGCTCGTCCAGCGATATTCGAACACCTACGACATGCCGATCGAGGCCGTCTACACCTTCCCGATGTCGAATCGCGCGGCGGTGCATCGAATGAGGATGACCATCGTCGATCGAGACGGCGAGGAACGGATCGTCGAGGCCGAGATCAAGGAACGGGCGCTGGCCCGCATGATCTACGAGCAGGCGAAGGACGCGGGCTACGTGGCGACCCTGCTCGAACAGGAACGACCCAACATCTTCACCCAGTCGGTGGCGAACATCGAGGCGGGGGCGACGGTCACCATCGAGATCGGCTATCTCGAGGTGGTTCGCGCCCGCGACGGCGAATACGCGTTCGAGTTTCCGACGGTGGTCGGACCTCGCTACATTCCGGGGTCGCCCTCGGCGATGTCCCCCGGATTTCCGCCCCTCGAGATGATNCGTCGCGGGATCATTCTCCGAGGNCCGTGCGACGTCATCCCGTTCGGTGATCCGGAGCACTGGAACGAGTTTCTCCAGCGTCCGGGCGGGTTCGATGCCTTGACGTTCGAGGCATGGATGCGACGCAAGGTCGCCGAGAATCCCGAACGCTTCGATCCGGCGGTCGCCGGTACATGGAACGCGGAACGGATCTTCCAGGCGTTGACCACCGCGGTTCGGATCAATCGACCCGCGATCGTCGGTTCGACGGCGACTCCCGCCGCCGAAGCGATGACGACGGTGGTCAATGGCGCGGTGATGTACGACGCACCGCCGGCGCTCGGCGAAGGATCGGGGACCGGCGATGCGTCTCTGGTTCCGGAGTCGTTCACCCTTTACGCGAACGGTTACGGCGAGATCGGCGGGCGTTGGTTCGCCTGGCGGCTTCCCGAAGNCTCCGCCGAGGGAGGCGGCTTCGCCGCGGACACCGATCAGGTTCCGGATGCGAGCCGAATCACCCCGATGCCGGTCCGGCCNGGAACCAGGGCCGGCCACGACATCTCGATCGACGTCCGCCTCGANACCGGCGGCGTGCCGATCGCGTCGATCGAGGCACCGNTGCACGAGATCGTGGAGCGACCGGAGGGCGTCGGCCGGGTCGACGTNTCCCTTGCCCGTCGTGACACGATTCCGAATCGCGANTTCGTNCTGCGNTGGCGACTNCAGGACGANGCGATCACNGAGAGCNTCTTCACCCACGTGGCGACGAATGCAGCCGNTNNCTTCCGCGGGATCGGACATCGCGGGCGTCNCGGGTGGGTACCTCACCATGGTGCTCGCACCACCGGCCCGCATCGCCGACGAGGANGTTCGTCCCCGCGAGCTCGTCTTCGTGCTCGACACNTCNGGNTCGATGCGGGGTTTCCCGCTCGAGAANTCGAAGGCCGTGGTCGCGAAGGCGATCGANGGCATGCGGGCGAACGACACCTTCAATCTGATCACGTTCGCGGGGAAGACCCGNATNCTCTGGCCCGAACCCCGNCCGGCCACCNAAGAGAATCGCGAGCTCGCGCGGAACTTCGTNGACGGTCTCGCGGGTGGTGGCGGCACCGAGATGATGCAGGCGATCAACCAGGCCCTCGTCCAGANCGNNGCCGGCGANCTGCCGGANGCGGCNGGNCTGNCGAANCTCCCGGCGGANGGNCGGATGGTCTCGGTGNCGGTNCCCTATTCNTCGATCNTGGTGGANGGCGGNCGGACCTGGCTCGTGGTTCGNGACGGTCTNCGNCTCCCGCTCTCGATGTCGGTCTCNCTTCCGACCATGAAGGACCNGGATCCCGACGTNGAACTNCTCGGNCGCTGGNTGACCATNGACGGNGANCGNCGNTTCGAGATCGCNCAGGCCGGATTCGCGGAACGGACCCTCACCCCGCCGATGCGGATCGTGACGTTCCTGACCGACGGATACGTCGGGAACGACCGTGGCATCATTCAGGCGGTTCGGGACAACGCCCGCTCCACCCGGGTCTTCGCCCTCGGCGTCGGCAACAGCGTCAATCGATACCTGCTCGACGAGCTGGCGCGCGAAGGTCGTGGCGCGGCCGACTACGTGCTCCTCGCGGATGGCGCGGACGAAATCGTCGAACGCTTCTCCGCGCGGATCGCGACCCCGGTGCTCACCGACATCGAAGTCACGATCGAAGGCGTCGAGGCCTTCGACATCCTGCCGAAGAATCCCGCCGGACTGCTTCCGGACCTCTTCGATGCACAACCGATCCTCATTCATGCCCGGTACGCCCCCCCGTCCGGTGGCGCGATCGAAGGCACCGTGGTGATCACCGGGAACACCGGCACGGGTCCCTACGAGCGACGGGTACCGGTTCGATTCTCGGCCACGGCGCCGGACCATGGCTCGATCGCGACGTTGTGGGCGCGAGCGAAGGTGGACGACGTCCTCGCGCCGCACCTCGAAGCGGTCGAACAGGGTGTTACGCCGCCGGCGATCAAGGCCGACGTCGTGCGTCTCGGCGAGGACTACGCGCTGCTCACGCCGTTCACCAGCTTCGTGGCGGTGGAGAAGACCAGGGTCGTGGTCGGTGGTCGTCCGATGCTGGTCACCGTCCCCATCGAACTGCCCGAAGGCACCGATTGGCAGGGTTTCTTCGGGCCGGACTGTCCTTCGGTCGTTCGCGAACGCGGCATCGATCTCGGATTCGTCGATCCCGGACACTGGACTTCGGGTCGGATTTGGAACGCGGAAGAGGATCTCCCGACCGAATCGGCCTTTGGCGCGTCGCAGTCCGTGAAGCAGCGTGCCGTCATGCCGCCCCCGCCGTCGTCGCGGGGAGGGAGTTCCGCACCGTTCGGCGCAGGTGGAGGCTCGGCGATGCCCAAAGCGGCGACCAGGTCGGATGGCCGTGGCCGGTCGGCACCCAAACCTTCGACCGCGAGCGGACGGGCCACCCGCGGTGGTGGTGGTTTCGCGGCGTCGAGTGCCTCCGCTGGGGGCGGTCTGGCTCAAGAGGGTTCGGCGATCCCGCGGGACTCGGCCGTGGATTCTCTGGAAGCCGTCGTCGAGAATTCCGACGATCAGGACGTCTCCATGGTCGGTTCGGCGGACGCCGTGGTCGAGGCGATCGAGGAGATCGCGGCGATCGAAACACCGGATCGTCGAGATGACTTCGAAGGCATCTGGCGACGGCTCGATCGACGCCTTCTCCTGCTGGCCTTCGGGGTCGAGCCCGACGAGGTCGCTGGACTCCCGCGGATCGGCGTCGACGGTCGACCCTGGTTGGACGGGGACACCGTGGAGATCTCGCTGCTCGTCGACGCACCGGTCACGACCTCGATTCGTGCATCGCTTGAAGAAGCCGGGCTTCGAATCGAAGGCACCGACGCCGCACGCGGGATCGTCGTGGGCCGGATTCCGGTCGCTCGACTGTTCGATCTGGCCGCACTGCAATCGGTCCGGCGGGCGACCCCGTCCTCCGGCGCTTGATGCCGGTTGATCAGAAGCTTCTCCTCCAGAGAAGACGCCCTTCCTGCTCGTCGAGTGGGGAGGGCGTCTTCGTCGGGGCGGATCCCTGATCGCGTGTCGCTACGCCGGGTCGACCGCGAACCGGATTCGAGGACGGGATCGGGTGATGCCGCTTTCGGAAATCGTCGCATCGACCTCGACGATCACCTTCGAATCAGACCTCCTGGTCTTCGCGACGGCGGAGACGGTGGTGGACCCACCGTCGACGACCACCTCGCCGGTGTCACCAGTTCCGATCAGAAGGCTCGGTGCTGCGATGATCCGTGCCGGATCTCCGACGCGAACGAACCGGAGTTCCACGTTCACGGCGTCGTCTTCGGTCACCGTTCCCCTGGCCGCGAGTCGATATTCACCCACGTTGACGGAGGCGTCGGCTCGCCACGGGAGTTCGGCGCTCGGCGGTTGCGACGCGGCGCAACCGGCGAGGAGGCTGATGAGGACGAGGATTGGTGCGGTGAATCGTTGCATGCGTCGATTTCCAGAAGGGTGGAAGAGAGATGCCGTCCGATCGAACCACGATCGGTGAGATGCTTGACGATCGATCCGGTGGAGCTCAGGAAATCGCGATCAAGGCCGCGCCGAGGAACATCGCGAGCGAGGCGCCGAGCAGGATCCATCGAGCCTTGCCGGGTTGCTTCAACGATCCGACCAGAATGGGCAGGGCGAGGAGGATCAGGATGATGTCCCAACCGAAGGGATCGGCGGGCGTCGTCGCGGCCTCGGGATCGCCGAGCTCGTCGGCCGTCACGGCGGGCGCGTCGCCGAAACGGACGGGGTCGAGCGGGTCGGCGCTGGTGGCGAGTTCGACCCCGTTCGGCAGGACGACTTCGAGCACGCCTTCTTCGGTTCTTCGGAGATGGAATCGGGCGACTTCCCCCGCGAGCGGCAACGGACGGTGGCCGACGCTGGAGGCCGGGGGATCGATCGGCCAGGTCCATCGTCGATGCCACGCCGTCGCTTCGATCCGATCCCCTCGCTTGGCGTCACCCTTCTCGACGTCCTCCACCAGCAGGGAGAAGGTGAATTCACGCCGTGACCATCCACCGTCAGTGGACGTTTCGATCTCCACTTCGGGAAGCACGCGGGCGAGGACCACGTCCGTCGACATCTCGAGCAACTGCTGCGGCGTGCGACGCGGGACCTCGCGACGCGCGGCGTCCGCCGATCCGACCACGAAGAGGGCGCAGACCGCGAGGGTGGGTACGAGGAGTCGAAGCAGGGCGTTCATCGCTCTTCCGTACATCGGCGAATCGACTTCCCGGATCACAGGAATCGGTTGAACATGCCTTCCAGCATCTCCTGCCGTCCGCTGGGGAGGTCCGGTTCACCGGCGGCCGCCGCGAGATCGCGCAGTTCGCCGAGGCTGGAACCGCCTTCGGCGATCCGCCGACCCAGGTCGCCGTCCCAGGACGCGTATCTCGCTTCGATGAAGCGGTCGATGCCACCATCGGCTTCGATCTTCGCGGCGATCTCCAGCCCATGGGCCATCGCGTCCATGCCGGCGACGTGACTGTGGAAGAGATCGAGCGGCTGGAAGCTCTCCCGGCGACGCTTGGCATCGAAGTTCATGCCGCCGGTCGTGAACCCCCCCATCTTCAGGACGCATCGCATGATCTGCGCGCCGAGGATCGGATCGGTCGGGAAGTTGTCGGTGTCCCAGCCGTTGGTCCAGACCCCCATGTTCGCGTCGATCGACCCCAGCGCCCCCGCGTCCATCGCGGTCTCGAGCTCGTGTTCCATGGTGTGGCCCGCGAGCCACGCGTGGTTGGTCTCGATGTTCAACTTGAAGTGTTCGAGCAGATCGAATTCGCGGAGGAAATTGAGGCAGGTCGCGGCGTCGGCGTCGTACTGGTGCGTGGTCGGTTCCTTGGGCTTGGGTTCGATGTAGAACTGACCCTTGAATCCGATCCGGTGCTTGTGATCGACCGCCATGTGCAGAAGGCGGGCCAGGTTCCGACGTTCCCGCTTCATGTCGGTGTTGATCAGGGATCCGTAGCCCTCGCGTCCGCCCCAGAAGACATAGCCTTCGCCGCCGAGTCGGTGGGTGGCCTCCAGCGCCGCCTTGGTCTGGGCCGCGGCGTGACAGTAGACGTCGACCAGCGGACTGGTGCCGGCGCCCGATGCGTATCGCTGATGGGTGAAGAGACAGGCGGTGCCCCACAGCAGTCGGCGCCCACTCGACTTCATCTCGGATTCGATGGTGTCGACCACCGCCTCGAGATTCCGTTCGCTCTCCGCGACGTCGTCGCCCTCGGGCGCGATGTCGCGATCGTGGAAGCAGAAGAAGTCGATGTCGATCTTCTCGAGAAACTCGAAGAACACGCCGACGCGTCGACAGGCGTTCTCGACGGACGGGGTGCCGTCGTCCCAGGGCGTCTGGGAGGTTCCGAGTCCGAACGGATCCGCGAGCGGGTTCCGCATGGTGTGCCAGTAGCAGCTCGCGAAGCGCAGATGATCGCGCATCGACTTCCCCGCGATCATGCGTTCAGGGTCGTATCGCCGGAAGCCGAGCGGTCGGTCACCGTCGATCCCCTGGTAGGTGATCTTCTGGACGTCGGGAAACGCTTCGGTCGTCATGGGGGTCGCCTCTTCGGGTTTCTTGCGGAAGTCGGCTCGCAGTCTATCGGTCCGGCGTACCACGTCGTCAAGCCGACTCAGATGGGTGGGAGGTCCTGAAGCAGTCCGACGGAGATCGCACCGTGGAGCCCGATCAGGATCGCTTCGGCGGTGTCGTGTCGGAGTTCCCCCTTGGGACGACCGATACCACTCCAATCGATGACGCGCCGGGCCAGCCCGTCCGCTTCTCGCTTCGCGATCTCGCCGTTCCGCTGCTGGCGGGGCAGCATCAGCGTCGGGCGCCAGTCGTGGGCTTGAAGCTGTCGGAAGTCGATTCCGCGATGGACGGCCTGCTTCTCCCACACGGTGGCGATGTCGCCCCCGCCTTCCAGCCAGATCCAGGCGAGCGGCGGCGTGTCCCGCAGGATCGTCCCGATGCCGCGGCGGAGTTCGGCGATCTTCGCGAAGTGCTTCGATCGATAGGAGACCAGGCGGCCGTCGGGACCGTAGATCGCCAGGCCGGTTCGGAGCCCCATGTCCACGGCAAGCAGGTGTCGCTGGGACGGCGGCGGAGGGTTCAGGCGAACCGGATTGGGGCGGTCCCTGGGCGGACGGTCCTCGCGTTTTCGCGGTTTTCGGATCGGTTGGCGATCACTCACCCGAACATCATCATGCGGACACGACGCCAGAGGTAGACGACGGGATTGCCGTATCGACTCTTGTTCGCGATGATGGCCGTATAGACGGTCGGTATCGCGGACAGGTAGTCGAACGGCCGGCGAACGGCATCAAGAAGCGACGTCTTCTGCTCGTATCCAGAATGAACGAGCGTCTTCCCCGCGACGCGGGCGACCTGTTTCTGGAGCGTCTTCGGCAGGAGGGTCTTCCAGCGGACCATGGCTTCCTGACTTATCCCGCCTTTCCGGGTGGAGTCGCCGAAGGAACTGTTGGTCATGGGGATTCCGGCTCCCTCGTCGATCTCGTCGATGCCGAGCCACGCCCAGAGATCATGCAGAGTCTCATCGCTGGAGACGCACAACTGCTCGTACTGGACGATCCGGACCCGGTCCTCACCGAGTTCCCGCTGCGCCTGCAACGCGGCATTCGTCGCGGCCTTCCAGATCAGCGTCGCGACGACCGGGTGATAGGACTTCTTGATTCGTTCACGCTCGCGGTCCAGAATCTCGTCGGCATCGTCTGCACTGGCTTTCGCACTCGGATCCGTGTCGTCGGTCTTCTTCTTCCAGTTGGCGTACGAGCAGACTACGCCGCGCGGGTCGCGGAGCATGCAGATGAACCGACTCTCGGGAAAGGTCTCGGCCATTTCCAGAATTCGAAACGCGTGTCTCGGCGTCTTTTCGCCCCAGTTGGACGCGTAGGTGACCGTCCCATCAAGGAAATCGAGGCGGCAGTGAGCTTCGAAGTAAGCGTCCGCGGTACCGCCACATTCCTCGGCCCGGGCACGCAGCAGATCGCGGCCCACCTTCGAGTGTTCTGGATCGCCACCGTAACCGTAGTTCCGATCCGACAAGGCGAGAAAGTAGTCTTCGACTCGCTTCCGATCCGCCTCCGACAACTTCGAGGTGGGATCGGCGATTTTGGTCCTCAGATCGTCGAAGTAGTGGGTCTCGGGCGCGATCGCGAGCCCGCCCTGATTTCGAAGAATGCCCTGCATCAGGCTGGTCCCGGATCGGGCGGAACCAACGACGAAGATTGGTAGATGAAGGGAGCTGATGCAGGGATTCCGATGAATAGAGGAATTTCGATTCGAAACAAATCCGTCGGAAGGAGGGCGTCGATTTCGGCGATCTAAGCGGACTCTTGAGATATCGGTCCGCTTGAATTCGGTCTTTCGCCTAAATCCACGAAGGGAGGCTCATTGACATCCTATCGACTTGAATCACGACCCCGTGACGGGGAGACCGGGTGTGGAACGAGCTCCCGAGAGATCGGCGGCCCGGAGCGTTCGCCGTGGAACTCCGGGGCCTTCGAATTCGAGCGAGAGCGCGCCGTCTCCAGTGGCGTTGAACCACTCGAGCCGGAAGGGATGCCACCCCGCAGCGAGCGGAATCGAGGTGGATCGCTCGATGAGACCGTGAAGACCGTCTTGGTCGATGCCGGCGGGGTTCTCGCCGCCGCCGACGATGAGTCGGCTTCCGTCGTCGCTCGCGAGATGGAAGTCATAGACGCCGGCGGTTCGGATCCGCAGAAACCCCTCGAAGACGAGGCACACGTGTTCATCGCGGGTTCGAGGTTCGATCGAGATGCGGTCGGCCGTGGTCCGTCGAACGGGCTCCCGGCCGGGAAGGTCGTGAAGACTCTGCCAGCCACCTTCGAAGACCGACACGTCGAGCACGCCGGGCCGGGGTCCCTTCCATTCGATCGGATGGGTCGCGGCGGCGAGTGATGCGGATTCGAACCGCGTGAAGATCATCTCGGCGTCGGAAAGGCTTCGTCGATCGTCTTCCCAGGCCGCCACGCGGAGGTGGACGTCCCGGTCGATCCTGATCGGTCCGCCGGGATGGAGGGTGGAGTCCCGCGTCGGTTCGCTGCCGTCGAGCGTGTAGTGGATTCGGGCGTGATCCCGGTCCGCGGCAAGGTACACGTCGGTCGAATCGATGAAGGCTTTTTCATTCGCGGCGATCTCGACCCGGGGCGGCCCGGAGTGCACCGTGATCTCCCGGATGGTGGGACTCGCCCGGGCATCTTCGACCACCACCCGCACGCGGTTCGCCATCACCGCCGGGAAGCGGACGAACCTTCGATTGCCGACGGTGGTTCCGCGGGCGACCGTGGTCCAGCCATCGACGGTGCGACATTGGACGCTGAAGGATCGAATCCGCTGGCCGAGCGGTAGGAATTCGGCGATCGAGACGTGATCCACCGGACTGGGTCGCTCGAGTGCGATCTCGATGGTGCCGGTCTCCGATCCGTCCGTCGCCGCCCAGTAGGTGGCGGGATCGGCATCGGTGGTGTTCGCCGCGGTGAAGGGTCCCCGGTCGCCCCCGCGGGTCTGCTCGCTCGTCGCCGGTCGGGACAGGGCGAGATCGACGCCGATGATTTCCCGGACGGCCCGGTGGAGTCCACGTGCTGCGGCCGCATCGTTCTCGTGCACCAGCCCTCGACGGTCGACGGGGAAGTTCAAAAGCAGATTCGCGCCGCGACCGATCGATCCGTACCAGATCTCCATCAGCTGATCGAGATCCTTGACACGATCGTCCTGCGAGGCGTGGTAGTACCAGCCGGGTCGGATCGAAACGTCCGCCTCGCCGGGAAGCCAGTGCGTGCCGTTCTCCTGTCCCTCGTTCAGTTCGCGATTCCGACCCGGTATGCCCGGATAGAAATCGTCCCGTCGCATCAGGTTCCAGTTCGTCTCGCCGACGATTCCGCGTTCGTTGCCGATCCATCGGACGTCGGGGCCCGCGTCACTGAAGATGCATGCCTCGGGCTGCAGTTCGCGAACGACGTCGTGGAACATTGGAAAGTCGTAGACCTGACGATTTCCGTCCGGCCCTTCGCCGTTCGCACCGTCGAACCAGACCTCGAAGACCGGACCGTAGTCGGTGAGCACCTCGCGGAGCTGATTCGCGAAGAACTCGTTGTACGGGGCCCCGGATCCGTAGAGAGGATGATTCCGATCCCAGGGTGAGAGGTAGACGCCGAAATCGAGCCCGAAGCGCCTGCAGCTCGCGGACAGGTCCGCGAGGACGTCGCCTTCGCCGTCACGCCAGCCCGACGATGCGACGTCATGATCGGTGTATTCACTCGGCCAGAGGCAGAAGCCGTCGTGGTGCTTGGCGGTGATGATCACGCCGGTCATTCCCGCATCCTTGAAGACCCGGCACCACTGGTCGGTGTCCATCGTGGTCGGGTGGAACGTCTCCGGGGATTCATCACCATGACCCCATTCCACATCGGTGAACGTGTTCATGTTGAAATGAACGAAGGCGTATGTCCCGCGATCGTGCCAGGCGAGCTGGCGTTCGCTCGGCAACGGGAGCAGCGCCGGGGGTGGATCGACCGCTTTGGGAGTCGAGCAGGTCATGAGGACGGCCGGAAGAATCAGAGACGGGATCATGTCGTGATCCTACGCCGGATCGATCGATCGTCAGCAGAAGCCGAAGGTCTTGGCGAGGATCGCGCCGATCGTTCCACCGATGATCGGTCCGATCACGGGCACCCACGCGTAACTCCAGTCGCTGTGGGTCTTGCCGGGTATCGGCAGGATCGCATGAAGGATTCTCGGTGCGAGATCACGGGCGGGGTTGATGGCGAACCCCGTCGTTCCACCAAGGCCGATGCCGATCGCCCAGAGCAGACCTGCGATTCCGAACGCGAACCACGACCATTCGTCGGTGATTTCCCCACCGATGTTGCGTTCCCAGGGCGAGGTGCCGAGCGAGAGCACGCCGAAGACCAACACCATGGTGGCGATGGCCTCCCCCACAGCATTCCAGACCGGGGCGCGGATCGCGGGGGCGGTGCAGAAGCACGCTCGCTTGGTGTCGCCGTCAAGGGTCCCCTTCCAGTGCGGCCAGAAGTGCAGGATCACCAGGATCTGCCCCGCGCCGGCGCCGAGGAATTGCGCGGCGACGTAGACGGGCACCTTCGCGACATCGAAATTACCGATCGCCGCGAGGCCGATCGAAACGGCGGGATTCAAATGGGCGTTGCTCCTGGCGGCCACCCAGATGGCGACGAAGAGCGCGAACGCCCATCCGGTCGCGATCGCGAGCCAGCCGGCGCCCTCTCCCTTGGAGTCCTTCAGGAGGATGCTTGCGACGACCGCGTTCCCGAGGAGGACGAGCACGGCGGTACCGAGGAATTCCGACCAGAAGAGCTCGAGCATCCACTCGGTGGAGCCGATCGCCTCGGCGCTGGCAAATTCGGCCCCGGGTTCCGATGAAAAGACCCCCGCCGCGGCGACGCGACGGGGGCCTTTCGGATCGATCGGATGTCGGGGGTCAGGCGTCGGGTGCCTTGGTGGCTTCCATGCCGACGATGATCCGGACCTTGTCTCCCAGCGCGCCGTTCTCGACGCCCCAGGTCTGGTTGAAGTCGCTTCGCTTGATGTCGAACTCGGCCTCGAGTCCGCACTTCCGTCCCCGCATATCCGCGGTTCCGGTGAAGCGGATCACCGCGAGGACCGGCTTGGTGACGCCGTTCATCGTGAGATCACCGCTGACGTCCCAGACCGTCTGTCCCAGACGCTCGACTTCGGTGCTCTTGAAGGTCATGTTCTTGAACTCCTTCGCATTGAAGAAGTCCGGACTCTTGAGATGGCTGTCGAGCTTGTCATTGCCGCTGTCCACGCTCTCGAGGTCGACGTTCACGTCGAAGGCGAAGTGCTCCTCCTTCTCCGGCGTGAAGGTGATCGTTCCGGTGACGTCGTTGAAACGACCCCAGAACTGCCCGGCGCCGAGGTGTTGGACGCGAAACAGCACGGTCGAATGGACGGGATCGATGTCGTAGTCGCCGGCGGGCATGTCCGGAAGCGGTTCCATCGTCGCCTTCGCGCCGGGGGCGACGGCGGTCGAGGCGAGCGTCGTCGTGGACGGCTCCTCGTCGCAGCAGAGCATCGGGGTGGCGGCAAGGCCGGCGAGGAGGGTGCCGCCGGCGACGATGCAGAGAGGGCAGAAGCGGAAGGCCATGAGAAGGATCACTCCGAAGGGGTCTGGGGATCGGAACGCTCGAGTACCGGGTCATCGTGAACTGGAGACGAGCAAAAAACAGTGTTCTTGAACCGTGGAACGGTCGTCTGGTTGCAGCCCCGTTCGTACACGGTACCGGATGACGTTTTGAAGGATGCGGGTTCAACATCCGAGGCGGCGCGATTATTTATACACGTTTCAACATATGGTTGGTCAAAAAGCGTGGGTCGGACCCTTTCCGAGCACCTTCGAGCGGGATGTCCCGTCACCGGTCCGCGACCAGGCCGCGGCTCCTTGCGTCAGAACCGATGATTCGTGCCTCCGCCCCCTTTGCTCCGCTAGCATTCTCTCTCAACGTTCGTGGAGCCGGTGGTCCGGGATCGCCCGCCCAAACGTTCGGATGGCCGCTTCACATGTTCGATCAGATCGCCGATTACATCCACCTCGGAATCGCATGCTCCGGGCTGCTGATCATCTGGCTCGGCTGGCGTGGATATCGCACCGGGGCGACCCGATGGTGCCCCGCGTGCCGTGCGGACCTCTCCACCCTCGAGACCCGGACCTGTCCCGAATGCGGATTCTCGTCGCCGGACGAGAAGGACTTCCACCTTCCGATTCGTCGTTGGGGTGTTCTGCTGTCGGGCCTCCTGATCGTGGCGGCGACCTCGGTGCTCTCCATTCAGGACGCCACCACCCGGTCCTTTGGATCGCTGTTCGGACCCGCGTGGGTGCTGGAGGACCGCGTCGATCTGCCCGGTGGCTGGATCGCGACGATCGAGCGGTCGAATGATCTTCGCGTCACCGGTGTCGATCGAAGAGCGCGGATCCGCGACGCTTCGGGCGTCCGATACGAGTGGTCGGGATGGTTCGTGCGCTTCGGCACCGAGGATCCCGTCACCGGACGACGGATCGGTCTCGGCGACGACGTGGATCGCGACGGCACACCGGATCTGGTCCTCGAGACGAACGGCAGCATCGACGAGGATGGCTGGCGGGTCCGGATCCTTTCGCTGGCGACTCGTTCGGGCGTTCGTCGAATCGATACCAGACGGATTCTTCCCGCCGGTTGGTTCGTCGAACTGGAGAACGGTCGGGATCGTCGATTCGTACAGACCGACCCCCTGGTCCCGGGGCACTGGGGACTTCCCACCACCGATACCGCGACGTTCCTGCTGATTCCGAAGCAGGATCTGGAATGGAACGTGGATCTCGTGGCGACCCGGGATCAGCCGATGCCGGCTCGTCTCGATCGCGCGCCCCCGGACGCGATGCTCGCGCAAGCGGAACGCAGTTGGTCGGAGGATGGCGATCCGATGCTCGGTGAACTCCTCGATCTGGTGATCAACCTCGCGGCCCGTGGCCGGCTCGAGGAAGCCCGAAGGATCCTCGAACGCCCGTGGCCGGGGGATGAAACGCCGGAGAGGATCCTCACACACCTTCGAACGACCTTCGACGCGGAGCCGGTGTATCGGCCGGATCCGGAATGGCGACGCACGGCCTTCGACGCCGCGCTCGATGGGTCGTCCAGGCGATCCGACATCCGATCGATGGCGAGCCTGTCACCGCGATGAATTCACCTCTCGGAGCTTCTTTCCTGATCGATTCGGTGTCCGCTGGGATACCCTCGGTGGTTCCTTGCTCCCCGGAGTCGTCATGACGAGATTCGTGATTCCAGCCCTCATCATGGGTTCCGCGGCACCGGCGATCGTCATGGTCGATGATGTCGCGACGCCCGAGGCTTCCCGGGCCGTGGTGCCCGAAGGGTTCGCGGCCGAGGTGATCGCGACGGAGCCGCAGATCCAGGATCCGGTCGCCTTCTGGATCGATCCGGACGGTACGCTTCTCGTCGCGGAGACCGAACGCACCAATCACGGCACGATGGACAATCGATCGAGCCCGTGGCAGCTCGAGGACGATCTGCAGGCGGTCACCGTCGAGGACCGCGTCGCCTATCTCGAGAAATGGAAGGACAAGCGCGCGAACGGCATGGACTTCTATCGGGAGAAGGAGGATCGCGTCCGCCGATCGATCGATGCCGATGGCGACGGCGTCTACGACGCGTCGACGATCTTCGCGGGCCCCTTCAACGACGTCGCGGACGGCATCGGGGCCGGCGTGATGACCATCGGTGACGAGGTCTGGTACACGAACATCCCCCACCTCTGGCGACTCGTGGATGCGGATGGTGACGGTGTCGCCGAGAAACAGGAGGCGATCCAGTCCGGGTTCGGAGTGCGTTTCGCGTTGTACGGACATGACCTGCATGGTCTGGCGGGCGGACCGGACGGCCGGATCTACTGGTCGATCGGTGATCGCGGCTATCACCTCGAGACGGCCGACGGTCGAATCCTCGCCGATCCCCGCTCGGGCGCGGTCTTTCGGTGTGAACGCGACGGTTCGAATCTCGAGGTCTTCGCGACCGGGCTGCGGAATCCGCAGGAGATCGCGTTCAACGACGTCGGTGATCTATTCACCGGCGACAACACGTCGGATGCCGGCGATCGGGCTCGGATCGTCTTCGTCGCGGAAGCGGGCGAGACCGGATGGACCATGGACTACCAGTCGCTCGACGGCGACAACCTCCGCGGCCCCTGGGAGCAGGAGCGCATCTGGGAGGTGGTCACCGACGAGAACGCGTCGTTCCGACCCGACTGGACCCTGCCGCCGATCGCGCATGTGGGGGCCGGCCCGTCCGGCTTCGCGCACTATCCCGGTCTGGGCCTTCCGGACGAGTACGCCGACCACTTCTTCATGTGCGACTTCACCGGGTCCCGTCCGAACAGCAAGGTCTGGACCTTCCGACCGGTCCCCGACGGGGCGGGATATCGCCTCGAGAATCCACGGATCTTCGCGAAGGGCATGCTGAATACCGACGTCGCCTTCGATTGGAACGGCCGGATGCTCGTCTCGGAATGGGGTGGTGGATGGAGCGCGACGGAACGAGGTTCGCTGCACGCCATCTCCAATCCCGAAAGCATGGCGGATCCTCGAATCACCGAGGCCCGGAACATCGCGATCGAGGGCTTCGAGAACCGTGGACGCTTCGAACTCGCGGAACTGCTCGGTAGCGACGACCAGCGAATCCGCGGGATGGCCCAGCAGGAACTCGCGGAACGTCGCGCGGTCGCCGCGTTCGAGGATGTCGCCCGTTACGAAGCCCGCACCCTTCCAAGATTGCACGCGATCTGGGGACTGGGGCAGGTGGCGAGAATCGAAGCGGCGCGGAACCGAAGGACCGCGGCCGCGATGGACCCCCTCATCGCCTTGCTTCGGGACCCGGACCCGGAGGTTCGCACCCAGGCGGCGAAGACGCTGGGCGATCCGGCGCATGCGCCCGCAAAGGACGCGCTGGTGGATGCGCTCGTCGACGACTCCTCCCGGGTTCGTTATCACGCGGCGATGTCCCTCGGGGCGATCGGTGATCCGGAAGTGGCGCCGTATCTCATCGCGATGCTGGCCGAGAACGACGATCGTGATCGATGGCTTCGGCACGCCGGGGTGGTTGCGTTGGCGAGAATCAATGCGCGAGCGGCGGTCGAAGAGTTGATCGCGAGTCCGGCGCCTTCGTTGCGACGGGCCGCGGTGCTCGTCATGCGTCGTTGGGCCGATCCGAATCTCGAACGGCTTCTCTTCGACGACGAGCCGACGATTCGCGCCGAAGCCGCTCGGGCGATCCACGATCTGCCCGTTCCGGAAGCGATGCCCGCACTGGCATCACTCGCTGCGACCCATGCGGACGCCGGAGTCGCGAGCGACCGGACCGAGATCGAAGTGCTCCGCGAGATCCGTCGATGCGATTCGAATCGCGACGGCAAGGATCTCGCGACCCTCGCGGATTTCGATCGTGTGGCGGATTCCGTCGAGCGCATTCGAGTCTTCGAAGGCGTGGACGACGGCGGTGCGAACTACCTGACCCGACTGGAGTCTCGCATCCGGGCACCCGAGACGGGTGACTATCGCTTCGCGATCACGAGCGACGATTCCTCGATCCTGCGACTCGCCGCCGACGCGGATCCCGGCTCGCTCGAGGTGATCGCCCGCGTGAAGGGTTGGACGGGCCCGAACGCGTGGCGTCAACAGGTCGGCCAGGAGAGTGGCCCGATTCACCTCGAAGCGGGACAGGTCGTGCTGCTTGAGGCGCGACACGCCCAGGGTGGCGGCGGCAACCATCTCTCCGTGGGCTGGACCCGACCGGACGGCACCTTTGAAGCGCCGATCGGGAGTTCGGTCACCGATCTTCCCGGGTCGGTGACACCATTGCTCCGGCGGATCGTCAGCGCGAATCTTCGGCTCGGAGGCGCCGAGCGGCTGGAGGCCCTCGCGGGCATCGCGTCGAACCGTCGACTTCCGAGCGTCGTGCGGCGGGAGGCGATGGTCGCGCTCGAGACCTTCGACGAGCCCGGACCGCGGGGTCGGGTGCTGGGATGGTGGCGACCGGTCGAGGACGCACCGCGAGCCCTCTCGACCCTGCGCCCCACCTACGGGCGGTTCCTTCCGATGCTCGCGGAGGATGAACTTCCGGAGATCCGCGCGGTCGCGCGATCGGTCGCGGCCCGCGTGGGCGTCGCGCTCGATCCGACGGCGTTGTACGAGACGGTCCTGAGTCCTGACGAGTCCTCGGCCGATCGGATCGCCTGCCTTCGTCATTTCACGCGGTCCGGTGACGACCGGATCGACGCGGCGATCGCCGCGTCGTTGAAAAGTGAGGATCCCGGACTCCGTGCCGAAGCGAGGACTCAACTTTTCCAGCGTGATCAGGAAGCCGGAATCGACTCCCTGCTCGAGGCGACCAGGAGCGGCACGATGCTCGAACGACAGCGAGCGATCACGGGTTTGTCGGGAATCGAAGACGACCGCGCGGCGGCGCGGATTCGGACGCTTGCGACCGAGACGTTCGCTGAGGATGGTCTCGCCTCGGCGGTGGCGGTCGAAGTCCGGGAGGCCGCGATGATCTCCGGGGATCCCGAGGTCGTGGCGATGGCTCGAGAATGGGACGCGCGGGCCGACGAGCGGATCGAGCCCTGGTCGATCGCGATGGAGGGTGGTGATCCCGTCGCCGGTGCGTTCATCGCCCGGTATCACGCGGGTGCATCCTGCCTCCGGTGCCACGTCATCGACGGGCGTGGCGGCGACGCGGGACCATCCCTCGATGGCCTCGCCCTTCGAAGTGATCG
>NZFT01000097.1 GCA_002690755.1 Phycisphaerae bacterium | reverse complement strand
TCGATCCGTTCCGCGACCAGGTTCGGCGTGATCGAATCCATGCGGGCGACGACCTCGTCGACCTGTCGCATGGTCACCGGATCCGCGTCGTCCTTCGCGACCAGCAGGCGCACCGTCCAGCCGAGTTCGAGCGATTCCAGCAGTTCCACCGTGGTCGGCTGCAGGGAGTAGGCCCGGGTCTTGGTGAGATCCGCCTCCACGCGGAGCGGCGGCGCCTCGAAGAGCACCGAGACCGCCGCGGCGGCGACCCCGACGCCGAGGACGACCATCAGGGTTCGAAGGTGGGCGGCCTGTCGTCCCAGGAAGGTACCGGGCCGGACCCAGCGTGGCGACGCGAGCGAGATCGACGCCACCACCAGGAAGAACGAGGTCGCGGCGAGGAACCACGCGACGTTCGCCGAATCGAAGAGTCCGATCGCGAATTCGTCGAGTCGGCGGAGCGGATCGAGTCCCGCGAACCGGTCGATCCACGCGAGGGTCGCCTCGGGGCTCAACAGATCCGGTGGCAGGAGATTGACGATCGCGGGGATGCCCTTCGCGACGAGCACCACCGCGAAGAACCCGAAGAAGGTGAGGAGATAGGCGACGACCTGGCTGGAGGTCCGGGTGGAGATGAGCAGTCCGAGGGCGAGCAGGGTCGAGCCGGCGAGCAGCAGCCCGAGCAGACCACTGGCGAATTCGCCGGGGTCTGGATCACCGTAGACCTCCGCCACCGCGAAGAGCAGGATCATGGGCAGGGCCAGGACCAGCAGCACCCCGACCGCGGCGAGAAACTTCCCCAGCACCAGTTCGAACGCGGAGAGCGGCGACGTCAGGAGGACTTCGAGCGTTCCGAGTCGCGTTTCCTCGGCGAAACTCCGCATCGAGATCGCCGGGCTCACGATCGCGATCGCCCATCCCGCGATCGAGACGACCGCCCGAAGGGTGGCGGGTTCGCCCTCGCGCAGGGTGACGAACGCGAAGATCAGGGCCGTCATCGCTCCCCAACCCGCGAGGATGATCCATCCGGTCGGGACGAGGAAGGTCGATGCGAATTCACGACGCACGAGTGCGAGCACGCCTCTCATGGACCCGCCCCTTCCTGCGATCCGCGTTCGTGATCGAGCAGTTCGAGGAATCGTGATTCGAGCCCCGGTGACTCATGGCCGAGTTCGACCGCGACGCCACCGGATTCGTGGATCGCCCGACCGCATTCCCGGCTCCGGTCGGGCCCGGCGAATTCGAATCGAAGATCGCCCTGCGAAACGGTGGCGAGGTCGATCTCCGCACCGTCGATCTGCGAGGCGATCGCGCGAAGCGCCGACTCGAGCGCGGGCCGGCGATCGACCTCGATCGACACCCGACCGATGTTGCGACCGGGTGCCGCCCGACGAAGTTCGTCGATCGTCCCATCCGCCAGCTTGCGACCACGATGCATGATCACCACGCGATCGGCGACCGCCTCGATCTCCTGCATGATGTGGCTGGAGAGAAGGATCGTGCGTTCTTCGGCGAGCCGCCGCACCAGTCGACGGAAGTCCCGGAGTTGTCGCGGGTCGAGCCCGACCGTCGGCTCGTCCAGCACCAGCAGTGCCGGATCACCCAGCAACGCCGCCGCCAGTCCGACCCGTTGGCGGAATCCCTTGCTCAACTGTCCCACCAGCCGACCCGCGACGCCGGCGAGATCGCAGGCGTCGAGGGCCGCGTCCGAAGTCCGTCGGATCGTGCCGCGGTCGAGTCCGAGGATGCGTCCGCGGAATCGGAGATATTCAGCGACCCGCATCTCCGGATAAGAGGGTGCCGATTCAGGGAGGTATCCGAGGCGGGCGAGGGCCCGACGTCGGCCGGCGGGCATGGGATGCCCCGCGACGCGAAGCGTGCCCTCGTCGGGCGGAAGCATCCCGGTCACCATTCTGATCGTCGTGGTCTTTCCGGCACCGTTCGGCCCCAGCAGCCCGCAGACCACCCCGTCCGGCACCTCGAGGTCGAGGCCCTGGACGGCGGTGAACCGCCCGTAGCGCTTGGTGATGCCGGTTGCCTGGATCATCTGGAACGTGGATCCACCCCGGGGCCTTCATCCTTCGACGGTCCACGCCGGACCGATCGAACGATGACGAAACCGCATCCTACCTCCAGCCGAATCACACTGGTGCATCGAGGAATCGCCGGTCGGGCTCCAGCCTGCCATGTCCAACGGCCGATGTCTCCTTGCGGACGGGTGTGCGTTACCCTTTCCCGAGCCAACCGCCCCGGAACCCTCGGCCGATGAACGACGCCGACGCCAGATCACGTGCCCGCCTGGTGCTCCCTCCCGGGATCGCCCCGGAAGTGTTCCTTGCGAGCATGCCGGACGTGGTGGCCGATTTCATTCGAACCGCCTGCGATCTCGTCCCCGAAGACCCCGAAACCGGTGATCCCCGCATCACCGCAGCCCTCGACGGGCTCGGCGAAGGGGTCGCGGTCGTGGTGGAACACGGCGAGATCGTCTGGATGAACAACCAGCTCGCGGATCACTCACCGGAGCTCCTCCGCCATTTCTCGGATGCCGCCGCCGAAGCGATCGAGGGCTTCATGGAGCACCCCGAAGTCGTGAATGGCGAGAGCACCCGTCTCGACTTCGCCCACGGCGACCGGCACTACTCGGTGCTCTGCTCGCCGATGCCCGACGACTCGTCACGGCGAACCGTGGCCGCCCTGATCAGCGACGTCACCGACCTGAAGCGGACCGAACTTCTCGTCGAGGAGATCGACCACGCCGGCGGCGACCTGCTCGACCTCGATCCCGACACCATCAATCCGCTCGACGTCACCGCCCGACTCCGCCTGGTCGAGGACAAGGTGATCCGGACCATGCGCGGATCGATCGGATTCGAACACTTCGAGATCCGCCTCGTGGACCGACGCAGCGGCCAGCTCGAACTGGTCATGGGGACCGGCATGGAGCCGCTCTCGATCGGCGAGCGGATCTTCGCACGAAACACCGACAACGGAATCTCCGGCATGGTGGCGGCGAGCGGCGAAGCCTACGTCTGCCCTGACGTCCGCGCGGATCCGCTCTACGTGACCGGCATCCCCGATGCGATGAGCAGCCTGACGGTTCCACTCAAGCTCCGTGATCGAGTGGTCGGTGTCCTGAACGTCGAAAGCAACCGGGTCGACGCCTTCGACGAACGCGACCAGATGATCGTCGAGCTCTACGGCCGTTACGTCGCGATGGCGATCAACATCCTCGACATGCTGGTGGTCGAGCGATACACGACGAACCACAACTTCTCGAGCACGGTGCTGGGTGAGATGAACCAGCCGCTGGAGTCGATCACTCGGAACGCCGCCGAGCTCCGCGCGGGCTACGTCGGCGACGGCCCCATGGCCGAGAAGCTCGACGCGATCATCGCCTCGGTGGATTCGGTCCGCTCCCGCGTGCTGGCCTGCACCTCCGGCCCGCAGACGATCCTGGGTGCCGGCGACGACGAGGAGGCCATCGACGACCCCTTCCTCAAGGGCCGGACGGTCCTGGTGGCCGACGACGAAGCCACCATCCGCGAGGCGATCACGTGGATCCTCCAACGACGTGGCGCAACGGTCGAGGCCCACGAGGACGGCTCGGGCGCGATCGCGTCGATGGAAGCGGGAAAGACACGGTTCGACCTCGTCATCTCCGACGTCCGGATGCCGGATCGGAACGGCTACGAGGTGTTCCGCGCCGCGAAGGAGCTCGACCAGCCCCTTCCCGTGATCCTGATGACCGGATTCGGCTACGACCCCCACCATTCGATCGTGCGGTCGAGCCAGGAGGGACTCGAGGCCTTCCTCTTCAAGCCGTTCCAGGTGAAACAACTGATCGAAGAGATCCACAAGTCGTTCTCATCCGTCGCGGATGAAGGCGACTGAACCGACACGCCGGGCGCGTCGACACCGAGACGAACGCCCGTGGTCGGGATGCCGGTTCGCGGGACTTCCGTTCCTCGAAGACTCGACGACGGGACGATTCAGCCGCCGGCGTGGCGGCCCGAAATCACGCGGTCGAGTTCGTCGGCATCCCGATCGAGTCGGACATCGGTGAAGCCCGCCTCGTCGAAGCACGCGCGGACGCTCGCGGCCTGGTCGTACTGGATCTCGACCGCGAGTCCGCCGCCGGGCGCGAGCCAGGTCGGCGCCTCGGCCACGATTCGGCGGACGAGATCGAGTCCATCGCGCCCCCCACGAAGGGCCGTCGCGGGCTCGTGATCCTTCACGTTGGGCGGACACTTTTCGAATTCGGCGTCGCTGATGTAGGGCGGATTCGAAACGATGAGGTCGAAGGTTCCGCGTTCGTCCGGCCGAAGCGCGTCGAACAGGGATCCCCGTCGAATCTCGATCCGGTCCGCGTAGGCGTGGTTCGCGACGTTGCGATTCGCAAGCTCGACCGCCTCCTCCACCAGTTCGGTGGCGATGACGACCGCGCCGGCCTCCAACGACACCCGGCCCGGTGATCCCGACTCGTCGGCAACCTCGTGGGTTCCGGCGTCGACCTCGGCGCGGATCGAAACCTCGTCGGCATCCTCCACGGGTGTCGCCGCGTCGTCGGTGTCCACACCGACCGCGGCGCGGAGCCGCGCGAAATCTGCGCGTGCCGCGGCGTCAGCCTCCTCCAACCGCGCCGCCGCTCGATGTGGACGATCGATCGACGTGAGCAGCGCGATCGGTATGCAGCCCGTTCCCGTGCNNNNATCGAGGATCTTCGCCTTCGCGTTGGTCTTCGTGATGCGTCCATGTCCGACCTCGACGAGTGTTTCCGTCGCGGGCCTTGGGATCATCGTGGAGGCATCCACCTCGATCCGAAGCCCCCGAAACCAACATTCACCCACGAGATACTGAACCGGTTCGTGAACGGAGGCCCGCTGCACCCAGTCCCGGAGGGTGCTTCGCTCCTCCTCCGTGGCGACCCGGTCAGGCTCCATGTAGAGCCGAAGCCGCTCGGACTCCAGGGCCGAGGCCAGCAGAAGGTCGGCGCAGATCGCCGGGGAATCGACCTCGCGGGCGGCGAGGTGATCCCGGATCCAGGTCCGAAGTCGGCGAGTCGTCCAAGGTTCGGTATCGGTCACGCGGACATCGTACGACCGAAACGAGACGCGGTGGAGGAACCGGCCGAAAGACAGGCCGCCGGTTATGATTCTCCGGTTCCAGCGAACCCGCCCGGAGAAGTGCGACTTCTCGGGCCGTCGCCACCCCGACTCGAAATCCGACCGAACGTGACCACTGAATTCCGCCTCGAGAACATCGCAGACCGTCTCCGCGAATCCAACGCGTTCGCCACCGTCGTTTCCGACGGCACCTGCATCCGATGTCGCGCCCGCGACGTCGAAAGCGACGCGTACTACGTCTTTGCAGTCTCCGACACGCGACCCAGCGTCCGGTTCGAGACCCCGGACCGATGGCTCAGTGAATCCGTCGAAGCCGAGCTCTACCACTCGAGCGACTCGCTCGAGGAGTTGCTCGAGGAATCGCTCGACGAACTCGAGTGGCCGATCGAACGCGTGCCGGTGACGACGTTCCGCCATTTCCGGAGCGACGATTTCCTCTACACCTTCGAGAACGACGTTCCGATCGGCGAAGGTGATCCCGACGAAGCGGCGGCCATCTGGATGCTCGCCTATGAAGCGACCTTCCGAGCGCTTGGTGACGTCGCCGGCGAGACCGAAGATGAGTGAGTCGCGACAACACGACACGGAACGCGAATTCGAATGAGCGGCACCCGCATTCTCATGCTCGGCTGGGAGTTCCCGCCCTTCATCACCGGAGGTCTGGGCACGGCCTGTCACGGACTCACCCGGGCGATGGACCGGGCCGGCATGCAGACGACCTTCGTCCTCCCGAAGAGCGTGCCGTCGGAGTCCGACGACTCCGCCCACCTGAGTCTGGTCAGCCCGTCGAGCGAGATGGGCGACCCGCTTCCCGAGTTCGACCGGAACCGGCACACCGCGACGACCTCTGCGATCACGACGAGCGTCGCGAGCACTGCGCACGGTTCGCCGGAGCAACGGCTCGTCAAGGTCGTCCAGGAGATCCGGCGGAGTTTCAAGAACACCTCGTTCGTCGAACTCCCCGTCGAGGTCAAGTCCGTCTACCGCGAACAGGAAGCGACCTGGCGGCGGATCCTCGAGGAATACGAACTCGACGAGCGACGCATCGAGACGCTCATCCGGGCCGGTGGCCTCGGCGATCCCACCGTGATCACGGAGTCGATGGCGCTGCGAACCGCGATCCCCGAACGCGATCCCGAGGAAGCGGCGATGGCGGCGCGACAGACCAACGCGGCCGACTACGGCGGCGATCTGATCGGCCAGGCCCATGCCTACGCCCGCTTCTGCCTCGAAGTCGCGAAGCGGACCGAGTTCGACGTGGTCCACGCCCACGACTGGCTCACCTATCCGGCGGGACTCGCGGTCGCGCAGTTGACTGGAAAACCCCTCGTCGTCCACGTCCACTCGACCGAGTTCGATCGGTCGGGCGAGCACGTGAATCAGGCGGTCTACAACATCGAGCGTCGCGGCATGCACGGCGCGATGCAGGTCATCGCGGTGAGCCAGCTCACCAAGAATCTGTGTGTCGCGCGGTACGGCGTCCCACCCGCGAAGGTCGACGTTGTCTACAACGGCGTCGAGTTCGATCCGATCGAGAAGGGCGTGAAGGCGATCACGTCCAAGGACAAGATCGTCCTCTTCTTCGGTCGGATCACCCAGCAGAAGGGCCCCGAATACTTCGTGCAGGCCGCGAAGCGGGTGCTCGACGTGATGGAGGACGTGAAGTTCGTGGTCGCGGGCAGCGGCGACCTCGCCTCGATGATGATCGAGATGGCCGCCGAGATGGGCATCGGCCACAAGGTGCTCTTCACGGGTTTCCTGCGAGGCGGCGACATCAAGCGGGTCTTCTCCCTCGCCGATCTCTACGTGATGCCGAGCGTCAGCGAACCCTTCGGGATCGCCCCGCTGGAGGCGATGAGCCACGACGTGCCGGCCCTGATCTCGAAGTCGAGCGGCGTGAGCGAGGTCCTCACCCACGCCCTCAAGGTCGACTTCTGGGACGTCGAGGAGATGGCCAACAAGATCGTGGCCGTCCTCCGGCATCCCCCCCTGCGGAAGGCGCTCAAGGACAACGGCCAGTTCGAGATCCGGGCCCTGACCTGGGACGGGGCCGCGACCCGCTGCGGCCAGGTGTACGACCAGGTCGTTCGACAGTTCGCCGCGGGCCGCTGAGCGTCGGAATCGTCCCCGCCCACCTCGCCGAAGTCGCCTCGGAAGGCGTTACTCGGAACCGGGCCTCCGCTACAATCGACGACCCGCGCGCCGCCGATCGTGGCCGCGATGGAGACGTCGTCGAATGCCATTCTTCTCTCGCAGCAAGACTCCGCCCGCGCCGCCCGCATCCGTGCCGACGGTCGTGATCCCCACGCCGATCGCGGACGATCCCGGTCGGGAGATCCCACCGGTGGATCCCGCGGTCGAACGTCGGGTCCTCGAGATCGGGGCGGAGTATCTCGAGCTCGCCCGGGGGGGCAAGGNCGGACTGCTCAACGCCGCGTTCTGGTCCGACAAGCTCATGGACTGGGCGATGCAGGACGAGACCTTCAAGGTCCAGCTCTTCCGCTTCGTCGATGCCTTTCCGATGCTTCGAACCCCCGAGCAGATCCATGAGCACCTCGTCGACTATCTCTCCCAGCCCGGCGTGACCCCCCCGCCGGGAATGGATCTCGCGGTCAAGGCCGGCGGCGTGGCGAAGACCATGTTCGCGAAGACCATGGCGAAGCAGATCACCGGCATGGCGGAGAAGTTCATCGCGGGCACCGACGCCGCGGACGCGCTCCCGATGCTGCGAAAGCTCTGGAAGCGAGGGCTCGCCTTCAGCGTCGATCTGCTCGGCGAAGCCTGCGTCTCCGACCGGGAGGCCGAGGCCTACCGCGCGAAGTACATGGATCTCATCGAGAACCTGCCGGACGCGGTCGACGCCTGGCCGGTGAACGAACGCCTGGAACGCGATCACCTCGGCGTGGTCCCCCGGACCAACGTCTCGATCAAGATCAGTTCGCTCTACGCCAAGACCGACCCGATCGATACCGAAGGATCGATCGACGGGCTGATCGAGGCCCTGCGGCCCCTGCTCCTGAAGGCGAAGGAGAAAGGCGTCCTCGTCAACTTCGACATGGAGCAGTTTGCGCTCAAGGACCTGACCCTCGAACTCTTCATGCGATGCTGCGAGGAGATCGACTTCACCGCCGGCCTCGCGATGCAGGCCTACCTGCGTTCCGGCGACGACGACGCCGCCCGGATCATCGAATGGTCGAAGCGGACCGGACGACAGGTCACGGTNCGACTGGTCAAGGGCGCCTACTGGGACTACGAGACGATCCACGCCGAGGAGATGGGATGGCCCGTCCCGGTCTGGAGTCGCAAGTCCGATTCCGACGCCTGCTTCGAGCGAATGACCCGGGCGTTCATCAACGCGACGCCGCGAACCACCGAGGAAGGCGGCGTGAAGCTCGCCCTCGGCAGCCACAACGCCCGATCCATCGCCGCCGCGATCGCCGAGCTCGAGAAGGCGGATCTTCCGAAGTCCGCCCTCGAACTGCAGATGCTCTACGGCATGGCCCCGGAACTGAAACAGGCCGCGAACGAGATGGGTTTCCGGGTCCGTGAATACGTTCCGGTCGGCGAGATGATCCCCGGCATGGCGTACCTCGTCCGCCGNNTNCTCGAGAACACCTCGAACGAGTCNTGGCTNCGNGCGGGATTCATGGACAACGCCGANGCTTCNACGCTTCTCGCGNCGCCGCACCTCGACTTCGCCACCGANCCCGGNGTGCGNCGGATCGAAGGCGCNNCCGANCGNCANGCCNTGTCGGANCACGACCCCGACGTCGGCGACGGCCGNCCGTTCTTCACNGAGCCGATGCGGGANTTCGCGTCCCNGGACCAGCGTGAGANCTNCGNCCGCNCCATCGGNNANGCNGTNGTGCCNNAGGTCGCNAACGACGGCACCGAAGCNGACGCNACCCGGGCGATCGANCGNGCCCACGCCGCNTTCCCCGCCTGGCGGGACGCGCCGGTCCGNGAACGGGCNGCGGTGCTGGTCANGGCCGCNGGNATCATGCGGCGACGCCGCGACGAACTGAGCGGCATCATCATCCGGGAGAGCGGCAAGCCCTGGGTCGAGGCGGACGCCGACGTCTGCGAGGCCATCGACTTCTGCGAGTTCTACGCGCGGGAGTCGGTCGGTCTGTTCGACCCGCGACGGCTGGGCCGGTTCATCGGCGAGATCGACGAGATCGTCCACCAGCCCCGCGGCGTGGCCGTGGTCATCAGCCCCTGGAACTTCCCGCTCGCGATCTGCGCCGGCATGACCGCCGCCGCGCTGGTCTGCGGAAACACCTGCGTCATGAAGCCGGCGGAGCAGACGCCGGGCATCGCGAAGATCCTGCACGAGATCCTGATCGAAGCGGGCTGCCCCGACGATGCGTGCGTGTTCCTCGCCGGTCCGGGCGAGACGGTCGGTGCGACGCTGGTCCGCGACGTGCGCACCGCGATCATCGCGTTCACCGGCTCGATGGCGGTGGGCCTCGACATCCTGCAGGCCGCCGGCGTCACCGCGGACGATCAGGCCCACGTGAAGAAGGTCGTCTGCGAGATGGGTGGCAAGAACGCCACGATCATCGACGCCAGCGCCGATCTCGACGAGGCGGTGCTCGGCGTCCGGCATTCCGCGTTCGGGTTCAGCGGCCAGAAGTGCTCCGCCTGCAGCCGGGCGATCGTCGTCGAGACGGCCTACGACACGTTCCTCGAACGACTCGTCGAGTCGACGCGGACCCTGGTGGTCGGGAACCCGCTCCGAGCCGGCACCGACGTCGGCCCGGTGATCGACCTCGACGCGAAGCGGAAGGTCGAGCAGTACATCGCGATCGGCTCCGAAGAAGGACGGCTCGAGATCTCGCTGCCGATTCCACAGGGACTCGAAGAGGAGGTCGGACTCCCGTATGCAAGCCCGACCGTGATCAGCGGCATCGAACCGCATCATCGCCTTGCCAACGAGGAGGTCTTCGGTCCGGTCCTCGCGGTCATGAAGGTCAAGGACTTCGACGCCGCCCTGGAACTCGCGAATTCCACCCGCTACAAGCTGACCGGCGGCGTCTTCAGCCGCAAGCCGAGTCATCTCGATCAGGCCCGCCGGGACTACCGCGTCGGGAACCTGTATCTCAACCGCGGGATCACCGGCGCCCTCGTCGGCCGACAGCCCTTCGGTGGATTCGGCATGTCGGGCGTGGGTACCAAGGCCGGCGGACGTGACTACCTCATGCACTTCGTCGAACCGCGCTGCATCACCGAAAACGCGATGCGACGCGGCTTCGCGCCGGGCCTCATGGACTGAATCGAGCCCCGCTCCCGCCCGACGTCAACGCGATTGAAGGATCGGCCGGCGATCGAACTCTCGCGGATCGAAGGAACCCGCGTAGGTCGGTCCGGGCAGGGTCGCGTGGAGTCCGGCTCCGGTCAGGAACGTCATCTCACCGGCATGGATCCGGCCGTCGAGCACGAGAAAATCGACCCGTACCGCGGGAAGCCCGCGGCCCAGCACGGCCGCGAGTTCGAGACATTCCTGGTAGTAGTCGGGTGGCGGCGGATCGCCACCCGGAACGGTCCGGTGCAGCACGACTTCGCCCCGGGGGTCGTAGCCGGTGTAGACCTTCGGTTCGTCGGCGGTATGCACGATCCCACCGAGCGGCGTCCCCCGATCGACGAAGATCTTGGCGTCCTCGAGACCGCCGCCCGGACCACCCAGCCACGGCTCGATGATCAGCCGACCCTCGAGGCCGCGGTAGAGGGACTCTCCCCAGACCCGGGAGTAGTCCTTGCGAAGCCATGATCCCATTCGACGACCGATCGTGTTCCAGTCCGCCGCATCGCGATCGGGCACCCGTTCGTTCCAGCGACAGCCATGCGTGCACTTGATCACGAACGAGCGAGGCAACGAGGCTCGATCGATGTCCGCGAACCGACGATGGATTCCCAGCAACGGCACGAGATGCGCTTCACCGATGCGGGGCCGAATGAAGTCCCGGACCTCGTACTTGTCCGCGAGATGTCGGATCGAGGAGAGATCCGCGCGAAGCACGAGCCATGCCATCTTGTCGATCGCCTCGACGGGGTCGTCCAGATTCGGCGCTCGGCCGTGGAGCCGACGAAACATCCGAAGGTAGTTCCGTCTCGGGCCGCGGATCCGCCGCGCGATGCGTCTAGGAATGCTGGAGAAGTCACTCATCGGTCGTCGTCCTTCGACCCATCCTAGTGAAACGAACGGAATCGACCAAGATGAAATCCCCGTCCACACGCTCCGAAACAGATGGTGCCGACGAAAAGCAGACCGTTCACAAAGCCCGGCGACCACCCGGGTCGATGGGTCTGGAAGAAGGGACCCGCACCATGCTCCGATCCCGATTTCTCTGCCTGACCACCTCGGCGACCGTACTCATCCTGCTGGTCGTCGCGTGCGGCATCGCGCCCGATGAACGACTTCCGTGGCTGGTCGCCGGTACCACCACGATGACCTCGACCGCCGACGACACCGCGGCCGATGTCGCGCCCGTGGTCGGGCCCGATCGATTCCTGCTCCGCAGCCTCGGCTTCCTCGCGGGCGGACTCGCGGTCGCGTTGTTGATCGGCGCGGGCAATCGCCGGGTCCGGGGTTTCGCGATCATCACCAGCATGCTGGTGATGCTGGCGTTCGCCGGCGGCGCCATCACCACCTGGATTCAGGATGGCTGGCCAGGCTGGCCCCTCGCGGCCCTGACCGTGGGCACCGGCCTGCTCGGCCTCTGGTCGTTCTGGCTCTTCCTGCTGGGCGACGGCCCCGCCGTGGCGGCGGGAGATGAAGAAGAAGAAGAAGAAGAAGAAGAAGAANAAGAGGANGANGANGANGANGAGGANGAGGAAGTCTGACGCGTTCCGGTATCCCGATCGAACCAACACGATGACCGCGCCTCGAACGGAGNCGCGGCCATCGGATGTCAGGCCCGTACTCTCTTCCTCGGCCTGAACGGTGACACGAACTTCCCGNTCACCNGGNNNAANNNTAGNNGACGTTCNATTCAGNCCCGGTGCCGAGCGGATGNGCGTTTGATGAAGAACGGCGCCCTGCNTCTTGAGCTTGGAGGGGCCACAATCGCCTTCCGCATCTCCGNCGACCACGCGCACCCGACTCCGTCACCANGACGGTGGCANCNCATCTCGTGACNTGAAGGTCGATTCCGATCCGGATACCTCGTCAAGGCGACACGGCGTCGGGGATCGGGCGACGCTGGGCGAACATCCAATCGATCGCACCGTTCGGTCCGTAGGCGTGGGCCCAGGAATTGTGACCGACGCCCGGCAACTCGGTGTTTCCCACTCGGCCGCCCGTGGCCCGGATCGCCTCGACGATTCCACGGGACGCGGAAAGGGGAACGACGTCGTCAGCCATTCCGTGGAAGTTCCAGATCGGAACCCCGGACTCGACGATNGAACNACCGTGACTCGGATCCGCACCACCACAGATCGGAACCGCCGCGGCGAACCAGTCTCCNTGACGCGCGAGGAGTTCCCAGGATCCGAATCCCCCCATGGAAAGCCCCGTGAGGTAGATCCGGGATCGATCGACTCCGGATTCCCGTGNGAGATCACGAACCAGCGANTCGACCGCCTGCATCCCCGGGGTCGGCGGGGTCACGGCGATGTTCCATTCCCCTTCAGCATCGCGAATCACGCCGCCCCAGTTCTCGTCCTCCGGGCACTGCACCGCCAGCACGATCGCCGGGTGACGGGCACCGAGGTGGGGTTCACGCACCCAGCGTTCGGGAAAGTGACGAAGCTGACTGGTGTTGTCGGCGCCGCGTTCACCGGCACCATGAAGAAACACCACGAGGGGCAACGGTCGCTCCTCGCTCGCGCCGGCGGGCCGATGGAGGCGATAGGGAAACGTGCGGGACACCCCATCGATCTCGATCGTCACCGTCCCGGGCTCGAACGCCTCGGCGGGNTCGACCGGCGGCCCCGATNCCGCGGCCCCGAAGGAGAGCAGGGATGCGAGAAGGATCTTGATGCCCATGTTCGACTCCTGAATCGGACGCACGNGATCACCCCGACCGGGGGCGTCGTTCACNGCCGTGCCGGGTGTCGAGTCTACTCCGTCGACACGGAGACGCACCGATCGTCAGCCCTTGGTACCCGCGGTCGAGATGCCCTCGACGAAGGTCCGCTGGGCGATCAGGAAGAGCAGCAGCACCGGCGCGGTCATGATCGCGGTCGCGGACATCAGCAGGTTCCACGGCGTCTGCCCCAGTTTCGACAGGTAGAGCTGGAGTCCGAGGGCGAGGGTGAACTGGTCGCGATGGGTCAGAAACACCAGCGGGCCGAGGAAGTCGTTCCACACGAACATGAAGTGGAGCAGCGCGACCACCAGCAGCGCCGGCTTCGAGAGCGGCAGGATGATGTAGAGGAAGTTGCGGACGTGCCCGCACCCGTCGATCCGCGCCGCGTCGTCGAGTTCCCTCGGCAGGGTCATGAAGAACTGCCGCAGCAGGAAGATGCTGAACGCGTTCCCGAACCAGGCCGGCACCCACAACGGCGCGAAGGTCCCGATCCAGCCNACCTCGCGNAACATCACGAACAGCGGGACCATGACCACNGGGAACGGAATCATCATCGTCGCGAGCATCGCGATGAACGCCGGCCCCCGACCCCGCCAACGGACGCGGGAGAAGCCGTAGGCGACGATCGCGCTGGAGATCACCGTCCCCCCCACCCCGAGGATGGCGATGATGAGGGTGTTCCGCAGGTAGAGCGGCATGTCGGTGTTCTCGTCGGTGAGCACCGTCCGGTAGTTGTCGATGGTCCGACCGACCGTCTCGCCGACCCCGCCGGTTCCGAAGGACGCGCTGGGATCCGAAAGCCCGGTCGAGAAGCCGACCATGTAGATGATCGGGAGAAACGCGGTCAGCGCGACCAGCGACAACATCGCGTACAGCAGGACGCGNAGTCCGGCGAGGCGAGGCGGATTGCTGGTGGTGGCGGAGTTCATNGNAATCGANTCNCGGAGGNCGGGTCAGGCGCCGCGGTAGTAGACGAGNCGGCGACCGGCGAGCAGGANNANGCCGGTCAGGGCGAGGATGATCGCGAACTGGAGCACCCCGAGGGCCGAGGCNTANCCCATGTCNCCGAACTTGAACGCCTGGTCGTAGACGTACATCGAATGGAAGTAGGTGGACCGTTCCGGGCCGCCGCCGGTCATGATCAGCGGGACGGCGAAGACCTGAGCCGCGTTGATCACGCCGATGATCACGTTGAACAGGATCACCGGGGAGATCATCGGCAGCACGACGTGGAAGAATCGCCCGATCGGTCCGACGCCGTCGATCGACGCGGCCTCGTGCAACTGCTTCGGCACGTCGCGAAGACCCGCGAGGTAGATCACCACCGCCGGCCCCACGCTCCAGAGGCTCATCAGCAGCAGCGCGGTCATCGCCCAGAATCCACTGCCGAACCAGTTGGGTCCCTGCACGAGTCCGAAGGTGAACCACTCGATGATCTGGTTGGCCAGTCCGACTTCGGGGTCCGGGTCGTAGGCGAGCTTGAAGATGACCGCGATCGCGACGAGGGGAAGCACCGACGGGGCGAAGACCGCGGCCCGCCAGAACGACTGGAATCGTGCAGGCTTCGAGAGCAGGGCCGCGAGCGAGATCGACGTGATGGTTCCGAGCACGATCGAAAGCACGCCGAACACCGCCGTGTTCCAAAGCACGGTTCCGAGGATCTCGTCGCTGAACATCCGTTCGTAGTTCTGAGTGCCGACCGGGATCGGCGCCTCGAGCAGCGTGTAGTCGGTGAACCCGTAGTAGAGCGCAAGCGACACCGGCACGATCGTGAAGAACAGGAAGCCGAGCAGCCAGGGACCGATCCAGAGGAGCCCCGTGCCGAGGGAGTCGTGCCTCATGCGTTCTCCCAGGGATCGGGCTGGTTTCGTCGCTGTCGTCGCTCGTGCTCCCGCTTCAGGATCTCCTCCGCCTCGATCTGCACTTCGCCGAGGGGACCCGCGGCGGAAGGGCTCTTCAGATTCCAGATCTGGTCGAGCCCCTCGCCCAACGCCATCCCGAACTCCGCCCAGCCGGTGATCCACGGCGTGGTGTAGGCGTTCGGGCTCTGGAGGATCTCCTCATGGACCGCGACCGCGGTGTTGGGATGATCACGGATGAACCCTGCGCTGGACGTCGCGAGCGGGGACGGTTTCGCATGGCCCGCACAGAGCGTCTCGATGTTCTCGGGACGCTGGGTGAAGGCGATGAACTCGAGGGACGCCTCGGGATTCCGGGCGCCGGTCGGGATCACCAGGATGTCGGCCTCGATCGGGCCGTAGGGCGGCTGGTCCGCCAGCGCGGCGGGCACCGGGAAGGGACAGGCCCCGTAGTCGAAGACGCCGGGGCCGAGTTCCATGTCCATGAACTTCGGCAACCAGGGTCCCTGGATGGTGGTGGCGAGCCGACCACTGAAGAAGTTCCGGTACGGCGACGGATTGTCGATCGGCGCGCCTTGGAATCGCCGGAGCTTGTCGAGCCCCCACCGCTTCGGAAAGCTCTGGAACCAGTCGTAACCGGCGATGTTCGGCGCCGAGTCGACGGTGGCCCTTCCGGTGCGCTCGTCGTAGAGATGCCCGCCGAAGAAACCACCCCAGCACCACGACCACCAGCCCGGGTCGGTCGGGAGGAACCCCGCTCGTTCGACGTTGCCGTCGCCGTCGAGGATCGTCAGTCGATCGATCGCCTCGTCGAACGCCTCGATGGTCCGCGGCGGGGCATCGGGGTCGAGCCCCACCTCGCGGAAGATCGCCTTGTTGTAGTAGAGGGCGATGGAACTCGGCGTGCTGGGCGCGGCGAGCTGTCGTCCGCCGCGGAACACCAACGGACCGACCGCCTTGGCGTACGTCGACTCGTCGATCCCGTAGTCCCGCAGGCCGTCGAGCGGCATGATCGCGCCGCACTGGGAGAAGAACGGAAGATTCCGATTCCAGAGCCCGAGCACGTCGGGTGGATCGCCCGCGGCGATCGCGACCTTGGCCTTCTGNTCGATCCCNCCCATCGTCAGGTAGTTGACGAAGATCNCCGACTGGGANTCGTTGAANCGATCGACCACGGTCTGCATCGCCGCGGCNTCGTGNCTCGTCCACTTCTCCCAGTAGTCGAGCACNANNCGNCCGTCGCGCCGNAGACGNCGTCNNTCCGGNCCGAANGCNGCNTAGCCGGCNGCNCCNGCGGCNAGGAGTCCGAGGGCGGANCGGCGGGTGATGGTCTTGNGGTCGGTGGTCATGATCGGGTCGNTCGCAGCATCCGNGATGGTAGCGNTTTCANGCGNTCGATCNCCCATCNTTCACACTCGNNGNNCCTCGCCGNANATCCGGACCCGCGACTCCGTTGAGCCCGGCNNCGGACNATGGTGNTTCGACGNNTCNGGNNCTCNGNAGCNCGTACAATNCGCGGATGTCCTCACTCAGNCTCACCGACGTCGAAAAGATCTANCCNGGCGGCGCNCACGCCGTNCGNGGNTGCTCGNTGGAGATCGCNGACGGNGANTTNCTCGTCCTNGTCGGNCCNTCGGGCTGCGGNAAGAGCACNNTGCTCCGNATGATCGCNGGNCTCGAGGAGATCTCCTCCGGNANGATCCGGATCGGCGANCGNGTCGTNAACGACGTCGCNCCGAAGGATCGGGACATCGCGATGGTGTTCCAGAACTACGCGCTCTATCCGCACAAGTCGGCCCGCGCGAACCTCGAGTTCGCCCTGAAACTCCGCGGCATTCCCAAGGACGAACGTGATCGCAGGATCATGGCGGCGGCGCAGCAACTCGGCATCGAGGAACTGCTCGATCGCCGCCCCGGCCAGATGTCCGGCGGCCAGCAGCAGCGGGTCGCCCTCGGCCGGGCCCTGGTCCGGAATCCCGCCGCGTTCCTGTTCGACGAACCGCTCTCGAACCTCGACGCGAAGCTCCGCCACAAGACCCGCGGTGAATTGAAGGAACTCCACCGACGCGTCGCGACCACCAGCGTCTACGTGACCCACGACCAGGAGGAGGCGATGACCCTCGGCGACCGCGTGGTCGTGATGAAGGACGGACTCATCCTGCAGGTCGGTCCCCCGCTCGAGGTCTATCGAAAGCCGTCGAACCTCTTCGTCGCTTCGTTCATCGGCGCGCCCGCCATGAATCTCGTCGAAGGCAAGATCTCGGCGGACGGCGGATCGTTCGAAGGGCCGGACGACCTGAAGCTCGCGCTCGGCCCGGGCGAGACTGGCATGGAACCGGGCCGACCCGTCACGCTCGGCGTGCGACCGCAGCATCTCGAACCGTCCGCCGACGGCATCGAACTCTCGGTCCGGATCTGCGAACCGCTCGGCGACGAGACGGACGTGATGCTCGATGGCCCGGGCGGCGTGGACTTCACCGCCCGACTGCGACTCGACGCGGTGCCCGCGGCCGGGACTCCGATGCGGCTGGCCCCCAAGCCGGGCATGCTCCACCTCTTCGACACCGAGTCCGGCGAGCGTCTCGGCTGAACGAGACGCCCGCGACGGGTTCAGGCGTCGATCGACGCCCCGTTGGTTCGAATCACCTCGGCGTACCACTCACCGCTNTCCTTCACCGTCCGGGTGCCGGTCGGGTAGTCGACGTGGACCAGGCCGAACCGCTTGGTGTAGCCCTTCGCCCATTCGAAGTTGTCGAGGATCGACCAGTGGAAGTAGCCGCGGATGTCCGCGCCGTCGGCGATCGCGAGCCGGAGCTGCTCGAGGTAGCGGGCCGTGAAGTCGATTCGGTTGGGATCGTGGACCTTGCCGTCCCGCGACACCCAGTCCATGCTCGCCAGCCCGTTCTCGGTGATGTAGACCGGCAGGCCGTACCGCTCGTGCGCGAAGAACGGCCCCCAGCGCAGGGCCTCGGGCACCACCGGCCAGTCGAAGGTGGTGATGGGGTGACCGTCGCCGAGCGGGATTCCCTCCGGCTCACCGTCGTCTCCGGCCCTGATGTAGCCACCCTGATAGATGTTCAAGCCGATGAATTCGATCGGCTGCTTCATCTCGTCGAAGTCGGTGTCGGGGAAGTCGGGCATGTCCGATCCGAAGACTTCCAGGCCGACCTCGGGATAGTGACCGAGGCAGATCGGGTCGTACCACCAGGTGTTGTTGAAGTGATGGGCGGGATCGACGCCGTTGGTCGCCCGTCGCGCGGCCTCGACGTTGGCCGGCTCGAGATCGACCGGACACCCCGCGGCGCCGACGCCGGTGTATCCGATCACCGCGGGCCCGGGACTGGCGGCCCGGATCGCCTGCACCGAATGGCCATGCGCCCGCATCGTGTTGTGCGCCGCGACCAGCTGATCCCGCAACGGGAGCTGGAGTCCCGGGGCATGGGTGCCGTCACGATGTCCGTGCTGGATGTAGACCTGGGGCTCGTTGAGCGTGATCCAGTGCTTGACCCGGTCGCCGAGTCGCCGGACCACCACGTCGGTGTACGCGCCGAACCAGGCGGCGCTGTCGCGGGCGAGCCAGCCGCCGCGTTCGAAGAGCGCTGACGGGAAGTCCCAGTGGAAGAGCGTCGCGTACGGCGTGATCCCCTGACGGAGCAGCTCGTCGATCAGACGATCGTAGAAGTCGAGGCCCTCCTCGTTCACGGCACCTTCGCCGGTGGGCAGCACCCGGGGCCAGGAGATGGAGAGCCGATAGGCGTGGAGCCCCATCGCCTTCATGATCTCGACATCCTCGACGTGGCGGTGATAGTGATCGCAGGCGATCGCGCCGGAATGTCCCAGCTCGACCTTGCCGGGCGTGTCGCAGAAGTCGTCCCAGACGGAACGACCTCGACCGCCCTCGAATGCCGCACCCTCGATTTGATAGGCGGCCGCGGCGGCCCCCCACAGGAAGTTTTCAGGAAAGTTCATGGTGCGAGAATTCCAAATGGCTCTATCTAAGGGATGAGGGGTTTCGACGCCCGCCACGGGCAGTTATTCGAGACTCGGAGATCCGAGTCGCGACGGGCTGCGGAGATTAGCACATCGACCGAGCGGGAACGACCGCCGAAAGGACGGGGAACCGGTGAGATTCGGACTCCAGGTTCGTTTTTTTCGAAGGGCGGGGACGCTACGATTTCGTTCCCTCATCTGGAGATCTCCATGCTGCTCATCTCGACGGCCTGTCTTTCAATCGCCCTCGCCACCACCGGACCGACGCCCGCCTCGCCGATCGACCGCGATGACTGGACGCTCGTCTTCGAGGATGACTTCGAGGATCGCAATGACGCCCTGGCCGACTGGACCTGTTTCGGCGGCACCAGCAGCAGGTCGACCGGACGGAAGGGACGGGGCCTGCTCATCGAGACCGAAGGCGGTCTCGCCGAGCCGGCCTACGCGGGCGCCTTCACCCCGCTCGGTGGCGGGATCAAGCCGAACGACGTCGTCACGGCGAACGCCGTCTGGCGAATCATGAGCCGACCTCCGGCGGACGCCACCTTCGTGCTGAAACTCGAGTTCAAGGACGTCAAGGGTCAGAAGGTCGGCGAAGCGTCGATCCCCGCGGCCATCGGCGAGGCCCGCGAGGGAAAGTGGGAGACCACGACGCTCGAGGCCCGGGTGCCGGCCTCCGCATCCTCCGCCGATCTCGCACTGGTGCTCGTCCCCGCCCGCGAGAAGGGCACGCTGCAACTGCTGGTCGACGAGGTCTCCGCGACCCGCGAAGCCCCCCCGCTCGACCTGCTCACCGGCGCCGGTACGTTCGAGTCGTCGGATGGTGGTGCGATCGGATGGACGGTCTACAACAATGCGCTCGCCGTGGATCTCGAGGGCGACGAACGTGCGTTCAAGTCCTGGGGTCCCTTCGGCGAGCCCTACGCGGGCTCGATCATGCAGCAGGTGGTGCCGCTCGACAAGATCCGGCCTGGCACGCCCGTCCGGCTCCAGGTCGAGGCGATGACCCCGGAGAACGATTCGATCGCCGGCACCGGGAACTTCCCGATCGCCAAGGTCGAGTGCCTCGCCGCCGACGGCCGCCCGCTCGCCCACATCGAGGCCCGGTCCTTCGATCCGGGCAAGGGCGAGATTCCCGTGAACAAGTGGGTGAACACGAAGGCGGAGGTCGAGGCTCCGGAGGGGACCGTCGCGGCCCGGTTCATCCTCGGCTTCATCCAGCCGACCACCGAGTCCGGCTCCATCTTCTTCAAGAAGCCCCGGCTCACCGTCGGCGGCAAGTCGACCAACCTCCTGACCAACCCCGCGCTTGCCGCGGCCGACACCGCCCTTCCCGGCTGGACGGTGACCGGTCCCGCCGAGACGACGGACCGGTTCAATCGGACCGGTGCCGCTTCGCTCAAGCTCGGTGACGGGAGCCCCGCCACCGCCACGCGAAAGGTGACCGGCTGGAAGGCCGGTGACACCCTGACCTTCGAAGGCTGGTCGAGAATCCCCAACGGCTCCAGCGGCTCCGGGCAAGCCGCCTGGATTTGCTTCTCGCGGCGGCCATGGGCGGCCGCGTCACCC
>NZFT01000096.1 GCA_002690755.1 Phycisphaerae bacterium | reverse complement strand
TCCGGGCGAGCGGTGGCGGGGATCGAGCGGCGCGGGGCACTACGGTGACTTCGTCAACCAGATCGACGCCGAAGTGGGACGCCTCGTCGCGGCCCTCGATGCGAGCGGTCTGGGATCGAACACCCTGCTGGTCTTCACCAGTGACAACGGCGCCCACTGGCCGCCGGCCGACATCGATCGCTGGGGACACGCATCCAATCTCGCATGGCGAGGTCAGAAGGCCGACATCCACGAAGCCGGGCACCGTGTTCCGTTCCTGGTGCGATGGACCGACGTCGTCGATCCGAACACGGTTCAAGACGAGACGATCTGCCTGACCGATCTCTACGCCACGAGCCTCGCCGTCGCCGGCAAGGAAGGTGAGCGTCGGACCGCGGACGCCGCCGATCTCGGTGGCGAGGATTCGGTGGATCTGGTTCCGATGTTGAAGACCGGCGACGCCCGGGCGCTCGAGGCCCGCGAAGGGATCGTTCACCACAGTCTCGACGGCATGTTCGCGATCCGGGTCGGCGACTGGAAACTCGTCGAAGGTCTCGGCAGCGGCGGCTTCACCGCCCCCCGGCGGACGTCTCCACCGGAGACCGGCCCGACGGTGCAGCTCTACGACCTCGCGACGGATCCCGGCGAGACCACGAACCTCGCAGCGAAGAACCCCGCCGAGGTCGCCCGACTGCAGGCGATCCTCGACCGGGTGCGTGTCGCACCGCGAAGCGTTCGATGACGATCAGGCTGCGTCGCCCGCGGGGCCGCCGACGTGCCGCACCACCTGTTGGGGATACGGGATGTTGACACCGGCGGCGTCGAAGGCCTTCTTGATCCGCTCGTTGTAGTCGAAGGTGGTCGGCCAGAAGTCGCCGGCGTCGACCCAGAATCGAATCACGAGATCGACCGAACTCTCCCCGAGCGCACCGACCACGGCCATCGGCGCCGGATCGGTGTGGATCCGTCCGTCCGCGAGGAGCAGATTCATGACGATGTCGCGGGCCTTGTCGATGTCGTCTTCGTAGCCGATGCCGACGCCGATCTGTACCCGGCGGGTCGACTGGGTCGAGAAGTTGACCAGCGAACCCGTCGCGATGGCGTTGTTGGGGATGATGATGGTGCGGTTGTCACCGGTGGTGAGCACGGTGTTGAAGATCTGGATCGCCTTCACGCTTCCGCTGTGGCCGCCGCCTTCGATGAAGTCACCGACCTTGTAGGGCCTGAAGATCATGACGCTCACGCCACCCGCGAAGTTCGAAAGGGTCCCCTTCAACGCCATGCCGATCGCCAACGTGGCGGCGGACAGAATCGCGATGAAGGACGTGACCTCGACGCCGACCATGCCCGCGACCGAAAGCAGCAGCATGACCTTCAGGGCGATCGCCGCGACGCTGCCCAGGAAGTTGCCGACCGTCGGGTCGATGCTCCGCATCGACAGGACCCGGTTGATGCCCCGACGCAAGATGCCGATCACGATCCAACCGATGACCAGGACGAGCAGTGCGAGTCCGAGTCGCGGGGCGTAGGCGACCCCGAGGTCGATCAGCTGACTCGTGGCCTCCGAAGCCCATTGGGTGATCTCACCCGCGGACGGCACGGCCGCGGCGTCCGTGGTGGTTGAAGCGGTGTCCGCATCGGTCGCGGCCTGTTCTGGAACGAGGGTTCTCACATTCGACATGTCGGGTTTCCCGGAAGAGTGTTTTTCCGCACCGATCGATGCGGTGGTCGCGGAAGATAATGAGGCGAAGCCCGTGTGGTCAAACGCCTGCGATCCTCGTCGTTTCGAATCGCCGTTATCCGGCGAATAAGACGGATCCATCAGGTCGATTCGGGACTCGGACGGAAGCCCGAGTCGGAAACGACGGTTAGCCTTCGTGCATATGAAGCGCACCACCCGACAACCCGCCGGCCGTCCACGTCTCCGCGGCATCACCGCACGACTCCGGATCGGCTGCTTCGGAATCGCGGCGGCGCTCACGGGTTCCGGTCTCGCGGCCGACCCCGCCCCACCTCCCAACATCGTGGTCGTCATGGTGGACGATCTCGGATGGCAGGACGTCTCGATTCCGCTCGGGCCCGACACCACGCGGTTCAATCGGCGATACCGGACCCCGAATCTCGAACGACTCGCGAAACGCGGGGTGGTGTTCACCGATGCCTACGCGGCCAGTCCGGTCTGCACCCCGACCCGCGCGGCGTTCATGACGGGGCGGCACCCCGCCCGTTCGGGAATCACCTACTGGACGCTGCACGCGGACCGAGATACCTCGACCGCGCACCCTCGACTCCGACGACCGGACTGGCGTCTGGAGGGACTCGCCGAGGACGACGTGACGCTTCCGGGGCTTCTGCGGGAGTCCGGATATCGAACGATCCACATCGGCAAGGCACACTTCGGCGCGATCGGCACCAGTGGGGCCGATCCGACCCGCCTCGGATTCGAGACGAACATCGCCGGGCACGCGGCCGGCGGCCCCGGCAGCTTCTACGGCATCCACGACTTCGCCGCCCGGAAGCGACAGGGACGGCCGGGCCCCAGCGTCTGGGACGTGCCCGGGCTGGAAGCGCACCATGGCAAGGACGTCTACCTCACCGAAGTCCTCGCCGAGAAAGCCGTCGAGGAGATCCGCCGGACCGGGGACGACGATCGCCCGTTCTTCCTCCACTTCGCGCCCTACGCGGTGCACGCCCCGATCATGCCGAACCATCGCCACCTCGACGCCTACCGGGATCTCGATCCGAAGGAAGCGGCGTACGCGACGATGGTCGAGTCGACGGACGCGGCCCTCGGCCGCATTCTCGAGACGCTCGACGAACTCGATCTCGCGGATCGGACCATCGTCGTGTTCACCAGCGACAACGGTGGACTCTCCGCCCATGCCAGAGGGGGCGCACCGCACGTGCACAACGCCCCGCTTCGAAGCGGGAAGGGATCGGCGTACGAAGGCGGCGTGCGGGTCCCCATGGTGGTCGCCGGTCCCGCGTCCAGCGGCATCCAAGCGGACGGCCGCCGGATCACCACGCCGGTCACGGTCATCGATCTCTTTCCCACGGTGCTCGACCTTGCGGGCGTCGGGATTCCCCCAGCCCACGAAACCTCGGTCGATGGCGTCTCGATCTCGGGACTGCTTCGTGGCGACGACGCCTCCCGGCCTCCCCGCGACCGCGGCCTCGCCTGGCACATGCCCCACCAGTGGGGCGCCCGAGGCCCCGGGATCGAACCCTTCACCTCCTATCGCCGTGACCAGTGGAAACTCCTGTTCTTCCACGACGGCCCGCGGGTGGAGTTGTACGACCTCCGATCCGATCTCGGGGAGACGCACGATCTCGCCGCCGCTCACCCCGAGGTGGTCGACCGTCTGCTCCTCGACCTTGACGCCTGGATGACGTCGACCGATGCCGACCTCTCCATCGATGCGGCCACCGGCCTGCCCGTCGAACGGCCGGCGTCGTTGGCCCGGTCTTCCGGGGAGTGACCCCCGCTTCAGTTCGACACCGGCCGAGGAAGCCGACGATCGCGATCGGCTCGACGCCGCATCCGTGGCGGCACGATCACCCCCGCCGCTTCGAGTGAAACGCGCTCTGCATCCGTCGCGTGCACCGCGAGGTGGGCACTGCGATCGGTACCGCCCGCCAGATCGATCCACTCCCGCGAGCCCGTCGCCGGTGGTACGTCGCGGACGCGATCGTGGAGCACGTCGAGCCGCAACCGGCGGTAACACTCGCGGTCGTCGAGATGGTCGGTGTGGAGCAGGAACACCTGCAGCACCGCGAGCCCTTCGATCACCGCGTCGAGGACCGCACCGATCTCTTCGTCATCGACGGCTTCCGGCATCGGCGGCTCGATGCCGATCTCCCGGAGCTGCTCGAGATTGGTCGTCCAGGGCGCATGATCCAGGTCGTACGCGAGCGACCAGAAGCGACGGTCGTCCGTTCCCCCCGTGCGTCTCGCCTCAAGATGAAGTTCATCGATGCGTCGCGAACGGTGTCTTCGCTTCGCATCGTGAATCCGACGTCGCGCATCTTCATCGTGCATCGCCTCGATCCGGGCCCCGCTCGACGTTAGACGATGGATTCCCCGTTTCGGCTCCGACCTTCCTTTCTTCCGGCGCGGCCGGCGGGGTCGGTCGAACGAGCGCGGATCGGTCACGAATCCGGCTCGTCGAACACGGTGAAGTCGAAAGGGGTTTTCGCATCACGCCAGCCGATCGACGATTCGCCCGGAGAAGAAGCGACGCAAAAACAACCACCCCGGCGCCGGTAGGCCCCGAGGTGGCAGGAGGAGAAAGAGATGACTGTTCGAATCGTCGGTCGTCCGCCGCGGCGGATTCCCGCAAGGTGCTGGCCTCCAAACTACGACCTCGCTACCTNCTAGTTCGGCTCGTATGAAGTTTTTCTTCAGTCTTTTTCCGGACCGAACCGCGAAACCACGAGAAGCCGGGCACTCGAACAACTCGGTCCAGACTCACATCATTCGAACAATTATAGGATTTTTCGATGACGCCACAGCGAGGCATTGGGATTTATCCGCTCTTTCGAGCCGAAAACACGCTTTTTCGACTTTCGGCGGACTCGACCATCCCCGACCGCGGTGACCATCGGCATCCGCAATGATTGCGCAGCGATGCCGCGCCCACCTTCCAATATTTTTCTTTGATTTCTCGACGAATCATGCCCCGCGACCTTCTCCGGCGGGCCCGCAATCGTTGGCGGTACGGAGCACGCCGGGCCGCCGCAGATCATCCTCCACGAGCGCTGAGACCCCGCGGATCCGTGCCGTCAGGATCTCGCCGGGAAGCGCGGACCGCAGGTTCGCATCCACCCTCGCGTCGTCGCCCAGCGCCCCTTCATCGAGATGCAGGTCACGCAGAATCGTCCGCGCCGTGATCTCCACCTCGAACTCGTTCGACGCGACAGGCTCGATTCGAACATCGAACGCCGGACTCGGCAGCGACAACCAGGCGTCCTTGCCGTAGAACCAGAAGGCACGATGGCCGTCGAAGTCGGCGACCAGAAGTTCCGAAGAGGGATCCGCGGGAATCACGAGATCGGGAAGGAGCGCCGTGGCTCGGGCTCCGCGCGGCGGAACCTCGAGCTCGAGCGCCGCGGCGGCCAGATCGACACCCGTCATGTCGACCCTACGTATTCGGACGCCGTCCGGCGCCGCACCACCCCATGCTTCGTCGGTGTCGTTGACCGCGGCGATCTCGATGCCCGCCTCGCCGACGGAGAATGCAAGCAGTCGTGGCCCACAGGCCGCTCGGGCGGCCCACCACGCCGCCTTCGGACGACCCGCGACGTCGATCAACGACCACGAGTGTCCGGTCCAGGCGTCGTTCAACTGCCAGACCAGCGCACCACCGCAACGATTCGAGTGGAGACGCAACCATTCGTAGGTGAACGTCGTCGCACGGGCCTGAAGCAGCTGCATGCGCCAGATCCGTCCGTCGAGATTCGAAGCCGGCAGGAACCAGTCGTCCATCCACCGGTCGTACTGCGCCTGGTCGCCCCCCCATCCGCGCTGCCGACCCGCGAACGCGGACATCGCATCGGGTGATTCACTTGCAAAGGACGCCGCACCGATCGCGGCCTCCATGGTGCGCCGCGCCGGCGGCGCCTGGTGCCCGAATTCACTCACGAAGCGCGGGATCATCTCCCGCACTTCCTCGAGCTTGAGATCCCAGGTGTGGCGATCACCGTGATCGGGATCGTTGGGGTCCGCGTCCACCGAACCCGACCACGGACTGTCGGGAAGGAATGGACGGGAGGGATCGAGTTCGGCGGCGACTCGAGGCAGCAGCTCGGTGAAGTAGCGGCGACCCCAGCTCTGGGCGGCGTCCATTCGTTCCTTCCAACCCCAGTTCCGCCACGCGAGCACGTTTTCGTTGCCGCCGCACCACAGAACGATGGACGGATGGGCAGCGAGCCGACCGATCTGGAACCTCGCCTCCCGTTCGATCAGGTCGGGATACGGCGGTTCCTCCGGATAGGTCGCACAGGCGAACATGAAGTCCTGCCAGACCATGATGCCTCGTTCATCGCACGCGTCGTAGAAGGCGTGCGATTCGTAGACTCCGCCTCCCCAGACCCGGAGCATGTCGAAGTTCGCCTCGACCGCCTGATCGATCCGGGTGATCACGAGCTCGTCGNCGGCGGTTCCGGGGAAAAGCCCCTCGGGAATCCAGTTCGCGCCACGACAGAACATCGGCTCGCCGTTCACCACGATTCTGAATCGAGACCCTTCCGGGTCGCGTGCGGTGTCGAGGGCGACGATCCGCAGTCCGATCCGCCCACGCTCCGTGTCGAGCGGGACGTCACCTCGGTGCAGGTCGATCCCGAGGTCGTGGAGCGGTTGTCCACCCCGACCCCGCGGCCACCACCGCTGAGGATCCGGAACCTCGATCCGCATCCTGATGTGATCCGCCTCGGGATCCGCGACGCCTTCCACCTCGAAGACCCGTCCGTCCGGGGCTTCGAGTCGGGCGGTCGCCCGCAGATCCCCGTTATTCGAAGTCGCGGGATCGCGGACCACGTCGACCAGCACCTCGACGATCGCGAGCCGGTCGTTGCAGGTGATCACCAGCGGACGCACCGCGTCGATGCGGGCGTCGCGCCATCGCTCCAGTCGGACCTCGCCGGGGAGGCCGAGACTCGGGCACTTGGGCCCCCAGTCCCAGCCGAAGCTGCAGGCCGCCTTTCGCAGATACGAATACACGCCCCAGTCGCCGTCCGCGTTCACCGGCCGATCACCGTACGTCTCGACCCGTCGTTCGAGTTCCGTCACGGGTCCACGCAGGGCCACCTCGAGCGTGCGCTGCGCCGCGAACGCGTCGGCGGGAACGCGGAATCGGTGGGCTTGGAACTGATTCTCGACGAAACCGAGGATCTCCCCGCCGAGTCGGACTTCGCCGACGGTGTCGATCGAATCGAAGACGATCTCGCAGACCACGTCCGCATCCCCATCCGCGTCGATTCGATCGGCGGGACCGAGGGAACGCGTCCAGGTCCAGTCGGTGCGACCGATCCACGCCTGTTCGGCCTCGCCCTCCCCGAGGTCGGGGTGGGCCAGCAGACCGAGCCGGATGAGATCGAGGTGCACGCATCCCGGAACCACCGCGTCGAGGCCCTCCGCCGGAAGTTCGATCGGACAGTCGGGGCCACCTTCGCGGCGCACCCGCCACGCATCGTTCAAGGCACGGATGTCACGCATGATCGTCCATTCCCCTCGCTTCGGTCGCCCCCGGGGTTTCGTCGGCGTTTCGGTGGTCGATCACCCGACCATCATCGAGTTCGTTCACCTGGACCTCGCCCATCAGTCGGAACATCCGAACGAGATCACGCAGTCCGCCGATCGTGAACCAGACGGTGACCACCATCGCGGTTCCGATGGCGCACCAGAGCCACCAGCCCCACGCCTCCAGCCAGGCGGCGTCGGAGATCGGCTCCAGACCGAGCGGTTCGGCGAACAGATGACGAAGCATGCCCGCGATGAACACCAGCGTGAAGAGGATCGGCCAGGAGATCGTCACCGCGGTGATGATGCGATCCCACCGCGTCATCTCGCGACCGAACCCCAGACGCTCCCACCACCGTGTCCGGGGTTCGTCCTCGCCCGGCGGCCGCTTCGAATCACGATGGAGCATCCGATCGAGATCGAACGGCTCCCGGCAGGTGCACCATGACACGACGACGTAGAGGAGGATCGCCAACGCGATCGAATAGAAGGTCAGGATCTGGCCGTTGACGTCGCGGATGAATCCGATCGATCGCAGGAGGATGCCGGCGAAACCGGTCGAGCCGCCCCGCAGTTCGCAGGACAGCGCCGAACCATCCGCCCCGACCCCGGTCATCGTGGACCCGTCGGCCACGACCCGGAATCGACCGAGTTCGCGTTCATCGGCGGGATCGATGATCGCGATCGCCGCGGTCGCCGCGAGGTCACCGTCTCCCGCGGCCAGATCGTCGATCCGCATCCGGATGCCCGCCTCCGGCACGTCGATGCTGGTACCGGTCGCGGCGTTCGCGGGCAGCAGGACGTCGATCCGGCCGTCCTCGACCGAGTCGGAGACGAACGTCACGATCTCCCCCGGGTGGACCAGAGCCGGCGGCAGCTGTTTCACGATCACCCCGCCCCCCGCGAGGGTCATGCCCGCGATCATCGCGGTCCAGGCGCCGGCGGTGGTTCCCCGTCGCCAGTACAGGCCACCGATGATGGCGCTGCCCGCACCACCCACGAAGATCGCGCCGGTGAGGGCGAGGAACATCGCGACGTACTGGTTCGGCGTGTAGAGCAGGCTGAAGACGAAGGCGAAGATCGCGACCCCGAGGATCGAGGCCCGCAGGAGCCAGAGATGGGCCCGCGGCGAGAGCGGGCGTTTGCGGAACGGAAGCACCACGTCTTGGATGAAGATCGAACCCCAGGAATGCAGGTAGGTGTCGTTGGTCGAGATGAAGGCCCCGAGCAGCGCCGCCGCGAAGAGTCCGAGCAGTCCGGAGGGGAGCATCACGCTCGCCGCGGCCGGCGTCCGGACCTCCGCGGCGAACACCTCGGGGTTCGCGCCGTCCAGCGGTTGCGCCGCGATGATCGCCTCGATGGCGGCGGCGTCCGACGCATGGTCGGGGCTGTTCATCACCACGCGGATGCAGATCGGAAGCACCAGCGTGATCAGAAGGAGCACCCGGAACCGCCAACCGTTCAGGATGTTCGCCATCTTCGCCTCGTGGGCGTCGATCGCCGCGGCGTTGTAACCGGAGGTCCCCTGCCAGCCGAGCATCCCGTAGAACAGCACCACCACGCTGATCACCCAGTAGAACGCGTTGAAGTCCGCCTCCTGCCCGAGGTCGAACGGGTTCACCATCGACTGGCCTTCGGGCGCGGCGAGGAGCGTCTCCCCGATCTCGGACCACGAATACGTCGCGAGCAGGAACAACATCACCGCGAGAAAGACGAGCTGCCCGAAGGTGCCCTGGAGGAAGTCCGTGACGATGACCGCGACCTGGCCCCCGAGAAACACGAAGAACAATGCGGTGACGAGCATGACCGCCATCAGCAACGCGAAGGTGGGCACCTCCCAGGGGCCGACCGCGGTCACCAGGGGAAGCCCGCACAAGGCGATGAAGAAACGGGCGGCCACCGCGGGGAAGATGCCGTAGTTGATGATGCCCGAGAGGAAGGCGACGAGTCCCGCGAAGACCCGGAACCGGCGCGAGTACCGGATCTCGAAGAACTGCGCCATGGTCAGGGCGCGGGTCTGCCGGAATCGATAGACCACCCAGCCCGAGAGCGCGATGAGGATCATCGCGGGGTTCTCCATGAACCCCCACCAGATGCTGGTGAAGCCGACCTTGTAGTACTGCTGCCAGAACCAGACCAGGGAGATGACCCCGAGCTGGGCCATGCCGTAGCTCACCGCGATCAGGTACCGGCCCGCGCATCGATCCGCGGCCAGGAATCCCGAGACCGATCGGGCGTATCGATTGGTCGTGATCGCGGCCACGACGAGGACCGCGAAGCAACCGCCGAGGATGGACCAATCGAGGGTCGAAAGATGCACGATGCAATCGTACTCGCCGCCGCCTCCATCGAACGGTCAGGTCCCGGCCGGGAGTTCGACGTCGACGGCTTTCGCCAGGCCGCGGGTCCACGCCTCGACCTCGTCGGCGATCCGGGGGTCCGCACCTTCGTCCCGGACGGCCTGGATCGCAGTCAGGGAGTCGAGCCCCCGCGACGTCTCGCCGTCCCCGGGCGCGAGCAGCCGATCCCGGAGATGAAGCGTCCAACGTGCCCGCTCTTCCGCGTCGAGGGCATCCGGATGCGTCCGGGCGAGATACCGGAACGCCAACTCGGCGAGTCGCTCGTCACCGGCGGTCCGGCTGAATCGACGAAGCGCCTCGGGGCCGCCATCGCGTGCAGTGCGCATCGCGTACGAATCACCGTCGGCGGGGAATCCCGCGTAGAGCAGTTCCTCGGGATCGACGTGCTCCGTCTCCGGCGGTTCATCCGCCACGAGCCGGAGACACTCGCGGATCCGGACATGGTTCTCCCGCACGAAGGCCATCCTCGAGTCGACGAGCTCCTGATCGAGCCCGATCGCCGCCCAGACCTCGGGATCCAGGGCCTTCAGCCACTTCTCCTCCGTCACCATGGGGAGCTTGTTGGTCCGGACCCGTCGGACCGGCACCCTCGGCAGGTCGGGATCGAGGCGATGGAATCGCGCGTGCAGCTGTCGAGGTTCGAGCTCGAGGATCTCGGCGGGATCGCCGTGCAGGTCGAGCACCAGACGCCCGTTGCTGTCGAGTTGGTCGATGGTCACCGCGATCGTCGCATGCCCGCGGGCGGCCCCGATGCCTCGATCGCAGAGGAGGAAGGGACTGCCTGCCGCGTCAACCACGTTCGAAACGGCCTTCTTGCGACGAAGCCCGAAGGCGTATTCCCAGAGTTTCGGCTGCGTCCGCCGGAGCAGCCGCGCGAGTTCGATGGTCGCCCGGACATCGGCGAGGGCATCGTGCGCCGTCGCGGCGTGATCCTCGATTCCATTCGCCGCCGCGAGGTCGCCCAGCGAGAGCGAGACCGAACCGTCCTCGTAGGCCGGCCACTCGATTCCGTCGCGTCGACCGGTCGCCCAGGCGAAGCGGAACGCGACCAGCAGGTCGAATCGGGCGTTGTCCCGCTTGTACTCCCGCTCGTACGGTGGCAGGAGATTCCGCCACGCGGTGAAACGAACGATCTCATCGTCGTAGCCGAGACTGTTCCAACCCGTCGAAGTCGTCCCGGGCACCGAGAGGACCTCCAGCACGGACTCGATGAACCGAGCCTCTTCGAGTCCCGCCGTGGTGTCCTGCGGAAGGATTCCCGTCACGAGACACGCGCCGATCGACGGCGGTTCCTCGACCGACGGACGACAGTGCAGTTCGATCGGCTCGCCCACCTCCTCGAGATCGAGGGTGGTCCGAATCGCCCCGAACTGGGAGGGGCGGTCCCGTCTCGGATAGGGACCCGATCGGCCGCCATCCCACGGACGTGGAAGGGAACCGAAGGTCTCGAAGTCGAACCAGAGGATCGTTTCGTCTTGCATGCGGTCTCCGGGGACGACGGTAGCCGGATTGCGGAGGATGATGCGGATCGTGAACGGTCATCCACCACCCCGGTCGTGACACGCAGACCCGATGCCGCGGCGCCTTCCCCGCGGACGACGGGACTCAGGACCGCCGAAGTCTGATCGACTCGATCCCGAACGGCCGCAACGGCACCTCGAATCCACCGTCGGCGTGCGTCTCGAAGCGAGGTGCGGACGCGACCGGTCGCTCCCGCAGATCGACCGCGGCGGGGTGGGCCCATCCGGGCATGCGGATCGTCGCCGTCCCCGAGCCACCATGCTTCTCGACGATTCGCAGCACCACGCCGTCGCCGTCCTCGGCCGGCTTCAGCGCGACGATCTCGACCGCGGCCGCGCCGGTGACTTCGAGGTCGATCGGGCGAATCCGATCGACGCCGCCGGCGGAGGCCTCGCCCGACTTCAGCCGCCGCACCACCAGGGGCTCCGCGAACGCCTCCGCTTCCGCATCGACGCCCGCGACGCCCGCAGTCCGCCGATCACCCTCGTGCGGCATCAGTGCGTACCGAAGCCGATGCGTCCCCCGGTCGCAGGTGGGATCGGGGAACTTCGGCGCCCGCAGCAGGCTCAGCCCGAGCACGCCTTCGCGCGCGTTCCGACCCACGATGCCCGCGTCGAGCACCGCGAGCCCGAGCCCCGGCCGGGAGAGGTCCATCCAGCGGCGCCCGGGAACCTCGAATCGCGCCTGCTCCCAGCTGGTGTTCCGGTGGGTCGCCCGCTCGAGTTCGCCGAACTGGATCCCGTAGGTCGCGGACCGCGTTCGGATGCCGGTCGGGAATTCCGCCCGGAGCAGCGTGTGATCCTCCCGCCAGTCGACGAGCAGGTTCACGTCGAGCCGATCCGAGTCGGCGTCGAGCACGTAGCGGACCACCAGTCGGCTCGAACGACCGATCGCGTGCTCGAACTCGATCGCACCGCGCAACGGTCCGGATTCGATCGTCGCGCGACGCTCCGCGGGCGTCACCACCTCTTCGAACTTCTCGTGATAGTCCCGGTCGACGTCCCATGCCTCCCACCGCCGCGGGCGATCCTCGTAGAGTCGGAATCGATTCATCGGAACCACGCCGTCCGGGTCCACCGCGTTGATCGTCTCGCCCCCCGACCGCCGGAGCGCGACCACGCGACCGACCGCATCGAAGGTCGCCTCCACGCGACCGTTCCGGAGCGTGTCGCCGTCCACCTCGACCGGCGACACCGCGTGCAGGTGCATCGCATCCGCGAGCACCGCGGACACCGCGGGGATCGGCGTCACCGGAAGCAGTTCGCCGTCCACGTCGACGATGCCGCCCCGCGGGGTGCTCGCCGGGTTGTAGATCAGGACCGGTGCATCGAGCCCCGTCGCGTCCAGTGACGCGGCCCAGCCCGCGAGACCGTCGTCGAGCGCCTCGCCACAGGTTTCGGCGACCTCGTCCATCTGCACCCGCGCATCGTCGTAGACCGCCTTGATCGAGGAACCGGGAAGGATGTCGTGGAACTGGTTGAGCAGCACGGTCTTCCAGGTCTCGTCGATTCGGATTCGGGATTCGACGATGCTTTCGGAACTCGCGGCGGGATCCCCGCAGGCCAGCATTTCGATCGATCGAAGCGCCGACTCCGCCCGATGGTTGGCCTGCTTGAGCCATTGATGCGAGGTGTAGGTTCCACGGTGCAGTTCGAGGTAGAGCTCGCCGTCCCAGCGGGCCGGCCCGTCGACCTCCGCGCGACGCCGATCCGCGTCCTCGTGCAGGCGACCGCAGAAGTCGTCGGCCCGCCCGAACTCGACGCGGGGCAGACCCTCGACGCCCCGGGCCATCCATTCGATCCGCTCGATCTGTTCCACGGTCGGACCGCCCCCGCCGTCCCCGAAGCCGTAGGGCTGGAGCCAGGTCGGCAGCGCCGCCTCGTCGAGCGACGCGACATTCCGTTCGGCGAATCGAAGATCCTCGGGCAGGATCGAACTGTTGTAGTTGTGGCCCGGCGTCAGATGGGTGAGTACCGGCGTGCCGTCGATGCCGATCCAGTCGAAGGAGACGTGCGGGAAGCGGTTCCGCTCGCACCAGCTGATCTTGTTGGTGATGAAGGTGTCGAGGCCGGAACCGATCACGATCTGTGGCAGGGACGCCGGGAAGCCGAAGGTGTCGGGCAGGTAGAGGTGCCGTTGGGCCGCATCCGTCCCGAATGCGGATTCCCACCACCCCGTGCCATGGAGGATCTGCCGAATGAAGCTCTCGCCGCTCGGCGCGTTGCAGTCGGGTTCGATCCACATCGCGCCCCCGGGCTCCCACCGGCCCTCGCGGACGCGGGTGGCGATCCGTTCGAACAGGGCGGGCGAGTCCTCCCGGATCCACCGGTACTGCTGGGCCTGGCTGCAGAGAAACCGGAAGTCGGGACATCGCTCCATCAGACGATCGACCGTCGCGAACGTCCGGAGGCACTTTCGCCGGGTCTCCGCGAGCGGCCACAGCCAGGCGGTGTCGATGTGGGCGTGCCCGACCGCGACGCAGGTGGTTCCGGTGCCGCCGTCCGAGCCCGCGCCCCGGAGCAGTGATTCGAGGGCGGGCAACTCGGTATCGAGCGCCTTCCGCGGGTCGTGGGCGGGAATCCTGTCCAGAATCGAACGCAGCCCGGCCTGGAGCTTCTGGGCCCGAGGCACGTCGGCGGCATGAAGCAGCATCGTTCGTCGTGCGAGATCCCACGCCTGGACGAAACGCCAGGCGTGGTCGTCGTAGGTCACCAGCTCCGCCGCGGACAATCGGCCCGGCTTCTCTTCCCGCCAGCGCGCCTGCACTTCGGGGTCGTCCCACCAGAACGTCGAGACGCCGAGCGGCAGGTTACAGGCCGCCTCGACCAGCAGGTCCACCGGGCCATCGCCTTCTCCGGATGCGAAGAGCGGCGCACGATCCCGGTTGAAGTCGAATCCGTGGTGCGGCACGCCGTCCCGCCACAACAGCGCCTCGGTTCCGGCATCGAATCGAAGATGGATCTCCTGCCCCCGCATCGCGTCGGTGATCTCGCCGCGCAGCCGGAACCAGGCGGTGCTCCAGACCGGCCCCCATCGCCACCCCGTCCGTACCGGCGTGAACGCCGACGCCTCGAGCCTCGCGATCTCGGCATGCAAAGGGCGACCTTCGAACTGCGCCACGGTGATCTCCAGCGGCTCGGCGACCGGGGTCGCCAACGGACGAAGCACCTCGTCCGCGAACGTTTCGAAGCGAAGCGCGGCGTATTCGAGATCGGGCAGCATGGCGGTCATCTCCGTGATCGGGATCGGTTCGGAGAAAAGGTAACCGCTGCCTCCCCTTTCCATCTCGGTTCCGACGTCCGGTGGGTGAAGGGTTTTCGGACGGCCCCGGTTTCCTCGAACGGGGTACCGGACGCGGGAATCGGGGTTTCGGCATTCATCCGGCGGCCGCGTCGCGATTCCAGACCGCGGGCTCGCGGAATTTGGTGGAACCCCGATCGAATCGGACCCCTATACTCATTGACCGACGGATCATCGATCCGACCTCGCAGGAACCGCTTCCTCTCATGACCCTCTTCAAGAGCATCCTCGGACGAAACGTCATCGCCGCGACCCTCGCGGTGCTGATGCCGATCTGTTGCTGCGTGCTGAAGACCGCGGCGGCGATGGTGTCCGACGGCCCGGAACCGATCGTTCGCTCGTGCTGTGCGAATCACTGTCCGAGCGAAGATGCGGAACCCGGTACGAATCGGCACGGCGACGATTGCGAAGGCTGCTGCGTGAAGGCGCCGGTCACCGTCGATCATGAACTCGACGACGCCTTCGATCAGATCGCCTTCCAGCCCGAACTGACGACCCTTCATGCCGAGGCGATTCATGATCTCCCCGGCAGGAACACGGTCGCGTCCGAACGCGGCGAGCCTCCGCCGGGCCATGATCCGACGCGATCCGCCCGCGACCTCCGTCGCGTCGTCGTACTCCAACGCTGATTCCGGACGACCTCGCAGTACCCGACGATCCCCTCGGATCCCCGGGATGTCGTCACGTCGTCCGTTCGGAATCAACCATGCCTCCACTTCACCGCCCATCAAGACTTCAGGTCCTCGTCGCGGCGTCCGCCACCGCGATCGCCGTCGGACCCGGCTGCATCTCCAGCGATCCGGCCGCGGATCGCCTCCGCGTCGACGAGATCGCCGAATCGAGGCTCGCTGATCGCTTCGATGCGGAAGACGTCGCCCGCGCTCCGGCGCTTCCCCCGGCCGCCTGGAACTTCGTCGATCCGCTCGATGTCGAAACCGCGGTCCGGGTCGCCTTCCAGCGCGATGCGAAGATCCGGACCTCGCTCACGGATCTCGACCTCGCCCGCGCCGAACTCGCGCAGGCCGACCTGCCGCCCAATCCGGCGCTCGATCTGGCGATCGGCGTCGCGGTCGACGGGATGTCAGGAGCGCCCGCGATCGCGGGCGTCACGCAGCAACTCACCTGGATCTGGACCCGGGACGCCCGGGTCGACGCGCGCGACGCGGCTCGTCGCGCCGCGATCCTCGAGGCGGCGGGAAGCATGATCGCACTCGACGCCGAGATCCGGCGTCTGCACGCCGTGGTCGTCGCCAGAGACGCCATGTACGAACTGGATGCGGCCCACGCCGAGGCCACTCGACGCACGGTCGAGACGGTCGCGAGCATCGTCGAGGTCGGCGAGGCGTCGCGCGTGGATCTCGATCGCGCCCTGGTGAGCGCCGCCGAGAGCGCCGCGGCCGCGACCGCGGCACGAAGCGACGTCCGACGCGCGAGAATCGAACTCCTGACCGCGATGGGATGCCCGGATCGGGATCCGGCCTTCGAGACGATCGGCACGCTCGACCGGAACCTGGCGATTCCCGACGAATCGCGGGTCGTCGAACTCGCGCGGTCGGTCCGGCTCGATGTGGCGGCGGCCCGCATGGGCGTCGTCGAAGCCGAGGCCGGCCATCGACTCGCCGGCGCCGCCCGGTGGCCCGAGGTCGGGGTGGGCGCAGCCTGGAACCGGAGCTTCATGGAGCGAGAGGCGATACTCCCAGGCGCGAGGATCACCGTTCCGATCCTCGACGACGGCTCGACGCAGGTCGCGGCAGCCCGCGCCCGGCTCGACGCCGCACGACTCCGACTGCTGGACGTCCGCCGCGACGCGGTCGGCGTCGCGAGATCGACCCGCGAGGCCTTCGTCCGGTCCAATCGCCGGCGGGCCGACTACGCCGAGACGGTCCTCGCGCCCGCGCTGGAGGCGGAACGGCTCGCGGAATCGGCCTACCGCGAAGGGGTGATCGATCTCACCGTGCTCCTGCTCGCACAACAGCGACGCGTCGAAGTCGAACGACGACTCGTCGAGTACCGCCTCGCCTCCCAGGTCGAGCGAATCACCCTCGAGGAGACGGTCGGTGGTTCCTTCGACCTCGACCCGATCCCGCCCGCGGTCCCACCCATCGAAGAAGCGTCGAAGACCGCCCTCGTCGAGCCCCGGCTTCAAGCCGGGCGGACCTGCATGGAGTGTTCATCATGAAGCGACACGGCATCGAGAACATCCGGCCCGATGCGGCCGATCGAATCCCCCAACCACCACGTCGCTTCCTCGCTCGGATCGCGATTCCGCTGGCGATCCTGCTCGCGACCGCAGGGCTCCTCGCGATCGTCGGCTGGGATGCGGTCCGACCCCGGACCGACGTCCGTGCGACCGCGGTCGCGATCCGGTCCATCGAAGCCGCCCCGTCCGCGGCGGCCCGGGAGAACGAGGTCGTCGTTCAGGCACCCGGCTGGATCGAAGCCGATCCCTTCTCCGTCTACGTCCCCGCGCTGACCGAAGGGGTCGTCTCGGAGATCCTGGTGCTCGAAGGTGATCGGGTCGAGGCCGGACAGGCCGTCGCCCGTCTGGTCGCCGATGACGCCGAAATCGCGCATCGACGGACCAAAGCCTTGGTCGAACAGCGACAAGGGGTCCTGGAAGCGGCGGTCGCGGCCCACCGGGCCGCCCGGGTCGAGATCGACGAACTCGTCGAACTGGATCGACGCGTCGCGGTCATGGCCGCCCGGGAGGCGCAGCTCGAGGCGGACCTCGCGGGATACCCGTCCCGCATCACGGGTCTCCGGACGCGGATCGAGGAGTTGAAGGATGAACTCGCCCGAAAGTCGAAACTCGTCGACGAGGGGGCGGTCGCCGCGGGCCCGGTCGAGCGGATGCGGATCAGGCTTCGCTCGATCGATGCCGAGATCGAAGGCGTCGAGGCGGAACGCGATGCGGTGACCGCGAAACTCGCGGCGGCCCGAGCGGAACATGCCGCAAGCCTCCGGAATCGCGAACTGCTCGTCCACGAGACGCTCGAGCTCGAAAACGCGAAGGCGGCGATGCGGGTCGCAGAAGCCGAACTGGATCGTGCCGTCGCGGACCGGGACGCGGCGAGCCTGGCGCTCGATCGCTGCACGGTTCGATCGGCGGTCGACGGCGTGGTGATCGAACGGCTGACCTCGCCGGGATCGACCATCCAGTTCGGCAACGGGCAGCACGGCGCCCACGTCGTGCATCTCTACGATCCCGCGATGCTCCAGGTCCGCGCCGACGTCCCCCTCGCGGATGCCGCGAAGGTCGGCGTCGGCCAGCCCGCGGAGATCGTGGTCGACCTGCTTCCCGACGTGGTGTTCAAGGGCCGGGTCACCCGATTCGTCCATCGGGCCGACATCTCCAAGAACACCGTGGAGGCGAAGGTCCACGTCATCGACCCGTCACCACTGCTCAAACCCGACATGCTCGCCCGGGTCCGGATCCTGGCCCCCGGCGAAGACGATGAATCGGCGGCTCGCCGCACCGTGGACCGGGTCTTCGCCCCGGCCGAGGCGATCGACGACGCCGGTCGGATCTGGGTCGTGGCGGATCGCCGCGGACGCGAGGGCGTCGCGGATCGTCGCGCGGTCGAGGTGGGCGACCGGATGTTCGAAGGCTGGATCGAGATCCGCTCCGGACTGCGAGCGGGTGACATGGTCATTCTCGGAGACGTCGTCGGCGAGGGCGACGCGATCCGGATCGAAGACGCGGGCGTGGAGGCCGACGCATGACACTCATCGAATGCCGGGATCTCACCCGGACCTACCACCGGGGCACGGAAGCGATCACCCCCCTCGACGGGCTCGATCTCGACATGGATGCGGGACGCTTCGTCGCGTTGATGGGGCCGTCGGGTTCCGGAAAGACGACCCTGCTCAACCTGCTCGCCGGCATCGACCGGCCCACCCGCGGCTCGCTGGTGATCGACGGCCGACCGATCCACGAACTCGCCCGAGGCGCGCTCGCCCGGTGGCGAAGCGAATCGGTCGGGTACATCTTCCAGCTGTACAACCTCGTGCCCGTCCTCTCCGCCTACGAGAACGTGGAACTGCCGCTGCTCCTGCATCCGATCTCGCGTCGCGAACGACACCGGCGGGTCGCCGCGGCGCTGGATCTCGTGGGCATCGCCGACCGAAGCGACCACCATCCGAGACAGCTCTCGGGCGGGCAGGAACAGCGGGTCGCGATCGCGCGGGCCATCGTCACGGACCCGACGCTGATCCTCGCCGACGAGCCGACCGGGGACCTCGATCGGGAGAGCGCGACGACGATCATGGATCTCCTCGCCCGACTGAATCGCGACCTCGGACGCACCATCGTGATGGTGACCCATGATCCCAAGACCACCGAGTGGTGCGACACGGTGCTCCATCTGGAGAAGGGCCGACTCGTGGAGTCCGAGACCCCCGCCATCGGGACCGGAACGGAGACCATCGCGTGAAGCAATCACTTGCAGTCATTCCCACCGTCTGGCGTCAGATCGTGCGCACGCCCGTCCGGTCCCTGCTCACGGTGAGCGGCATCGCGGTCGCGATGTTCCTCTTCACCAGCGTCGAAGCGATGCGGGCGGGGGTGGACGATGCGACTCAGGCGTCCGCCGACGATGCGACGCTCGTCGTCTATCGCGAAAATCGCTTCTGCCCGTTCACCAGTCGGCTGCCGCAGTTCTACGGCGACCGGATCGAACGGATCGAGGGCGTGAGCGCGGTGATTCCGATGCAGATCCTGGTCTCCAACTGCCGGGCCAGCCTCGACGTGGTCACGTTCCGAGGCGTTCCAACGGACGACCTCGAATCGACCCTCGGCGACGCGGGCCGGCTCGTGGAGGGTACGCCGGAGGATTGGCGTCGTCGCGGCGACGCGGCGGTCGTGGGCGAGTCGCTCGCCGCCCGAAGAGGCGTCTCGGTGGGTGACCGGTTCAGCGCCGCCGGCGTGACGGTCTACGTCGCCGGCATCCTCGAGAGCGAACGGGCCCAGGATCGGAACGTCGCCTACGTGCCGCTTCCGTTCCTGCAGGAGACCGTCACCCGCGGCGGCACCGGGGGGATCGTGACCCAGTTCAACGTCACCGTCGACACGCCCGCCCGCATGGAGGAGATCGCGGCCATCATCGACGCCGAGTTCAAGCATGACGAGCATCCGACCAGCACCTGGCCGGAGAAGGCCTTCGTCGGCCGGGCGGTCCGGGACGTAGTGGAGCTCGTGAGCTTCGCGGGCTGGGTCGGATGGGCGTCCCTCGCCGCGGTGCTCGCCCTGATCGCGAACGCGATCATCCTGGCGATGCGGGATCGAATCCGCGATCAGGCGGTCCTGCAGACCCTCGGCTACACGGGCGGACTGCTTGCATGGATGGTGCTCCTCGAGGGCGCGATCCTCGGTGCCGCGGGCGGCGTGATCGGCGGCGTGGCCTCGACCGTCCTCATCTCCTTCGGACGGTTCAGCATGACGATGGAGGGGGTCAACGTCGAGATCGTCAACGATCCGCGACTCGCGATGATCGGGGCCGGAATCGCGATCATCCTCGGCCTGCTCGCCGGTGCGGTTCCCGCGGTGCGTGCTGCACGGAGCGAGATCACGGAAGGACTGCGGGCGATCTGATCGCCCCGAGGACACGACCATGCAAGGACTTCCATTCGAATACGCCGTTCGAAACATGACCCGTAATCCGGTCCGCCTGCTTCTCAGCGCGGGTGGCGGTGGCCTCGTCGTCCTGCTGGTGATGGCCGCAGGCGGATTCGTCACTGGAATGCAGCAATCGCTCCGCACCAGTGGTTCTCCGAACAACGTGATGTTGATCGGGGCAGGCAGCGAGGAGAGCGTGGAACGCAGCGAGATCGCCATGCGCACGACGGGGATCGCGGCGTCCGGAATCCGCGGCGTCGAACGCATCGCCGGCGTCGACGCGGTCTCCCCCGAGATCCACTTCGCGATCCCGGTGCTCCTCGACGGAGACGCCGAGGAGGACACCATCAACATGATCTTCCGAGGCGTCACGCCGGCGGCGTTCCTCGTGCATCGCGAAGCACGACTCACGGCGGGACGACTCCCGGCGAATGGAAGCGACGAGATCGCGGTCGGCGCGCTCGCCGCCCGGGGGCTCGGGTGGGAACGGGCGGAGGACGCGCTCGGCGCCAGGCTGACCGTGGACGACCGCCCCTTCACGATCGTGGGCCTGCTCGAGGCGGACGGTGGCGTCATCGAGGGTGAGATCTGGATGCCGCTCTCGGATCTGCTGATCGTCGCGAAACGAGACACGCTCTCCTGCGTCGTGATCAGGCTCGACTCCGAGAACATGACGTCCGCGAACGGTTTCGCGGCGACTCGGATCGATCTGGAACTCGTGGCCCTCCGGGAGAGCGACTACTACGCGTCCCTCGCCGCCTTCTTCACGCCCATCCGACTCATGGTCATCGTGACCGCGATCCTCGTCGCGACGGGCGGGGTGATCGGAGGCTTGAACACGACCTATGCCGCATTCGCGAGTCGCGTCCGCGAGATCGGAACGCTGCAGACCCTCGGCTACACCCGTCCGGCGATCGTCCGAAGTCTCGTCCTCGAATCGGTCCTCACCGCCTCGATCGGGGGGCTGGTCGCCGCCGCCATCGGGATGCTGGTCCTCGACCAGGCCACCATTCGCTTCTCCATGGGGATCTTCGGGCTCTCGATCGGTCCCGGCGTCCTCGTCCTGAGCCTGCTCGCAGGCCTGCTTCTCGGCGTCTTCGGCGCCCTCGTGCCGGCGATCCGCTGCCTTCGACTTCCGGTCCCGGAAGCGCTTCGCGCCGCCTGAATCCCCTACTCTTCTCTCGACCACGTTTCTCGGAGACCCAGAACCATGAACCTCAAGACGATCACCCTCGCCGCCTGCACCGTCACCGGATTGCTGTTCGCCGGATGCGAACGCACCAGCCCCGAACCCGCGACCCCCGTCGCGGCCGCGATCCCCACCGCGTACTTCACGAAGAACCGTCCGGCGGAAGTGCCGGACCTCATCAAGGTCAAGCCGACCGCGAAGGTCGGGGACGAGGTCTCCTTTCTGGCCCGCGTCGGCGGACGACCCGAACCCTTCGTCGACGGCATCGCGATGTTCACGGTCGCGGATCCCTCCCTGCTTTCCTGCGAAGTCATGGGCGAAGAGGATCACTGCCCGATTCCCTGGGACTACTGCTGCGAGGATTCCAACGCCATCACCGCCGGCATGGCGACCGTTCGTTTCATCGGTGAATCCGGCGACCCGATCGCGGCCAACGCCAAGGGCGCCGGAGGTCTTGCGCCGCTCCGGTTCGTGGTGATCGAAGGGACGGTCGGCGACCGAAACGACGACGGCCTTTTCGTGGTCGATGCGGACCGCATCTGGGTCGGTGGACGTCCGGAACGCGGCGACCTCCGACTGGGATCCCACGCGGGCGAGGAAAACGTCAACATCGTGGTCGAACACGATCACGACCACGAACACCACGACCATGATCACGACGGAGACGGCATCCCCGATCACTGATCGGAGACCCGCGATGCCGCGTCCCGCCATACCATTCCTTACATGAGCCTTTTCCTCGGAATCGACGTCGGCACCAGCGGGACCAAGGCGATCATCCTCGACGACGCCGGGGCGGTCGTCGGTACGGGATCGGGGCGTCACGAACCGGACGCTCCGCAACCCGGCTGGTCCGAACAGGATCCCGAAGCGTGGTGGCCGAGTTCACTCACCGCGATCCGCGACGCCTGTCGCGACGCGGCGATCGAGGCCGCTTCCATCGATGCCGTCGGTCTCACCGGCCAGATGCACGGCCTGGTCGCGCTCGACGCGACCGGTGTCCCGGTGCGGCCGGCCATTCTCTGGAACGATGGACGCAGCCAACCGCAGTGCCGGGCGGTCGAGGAACGACTCGGCATCGAACATCTCGTGGCCGCCTGCGGCAACCGCATGCTTCCAGGTTTCACGGCCCCGAAGCTGCTGTGGATGCGGGCGCACGAACCCGAGGCTTACGCCCGAATCTCCAGCGTCCTGCTTCCCAAGGACTGGATCCGATATCGCCTCTCGGGCGAGATGGTGACGGACGTGTCCGACGCATCGGGGACCGCGGTCTTCGACTGCGCCCGACGGACGTGGTCTGACGATCTCCTGCAGACGCTCGATCTCCCGCGGTCCTGGTGGCCACACGCGGCGGAGGGACCCGAGGTCGTCGCGACGATCTCCGAGACCGCGGCGTCCGAGACCGGCCTCCGACCCGGCATACCGATCGTCGCCGGCGCGGGCGATCAGGCCGCCTCCGCGATCGGAACCGGCCTGGTCTCCGAGGGGCGGGTCGGAACCACGCTCGGTACCAGTGGCGTGGTCTTCGCGCCGACCGATGCATGGCGATCCACCCCCGACGGTCGACTCCACGCCTTCTGCCACGCCGTACCGGGCCGGTGGCATCTGATGGGCGTCATGCTCTCGGGCGCAGGAAGCCTCGACTGGTTCCGCAGCGCAATCGTGCCCGACATCGACGAGGCTGCGGGCGACGATGCGTTCCCCCGGATCGAGGCGATGGCGAACGAGGTCCCGGCCGGCGCCGACGGCCTGCTCTTCCTGCCCTATCTTTCCGGAGAACGCACCCCCTGGCCGGACGCCGATGCCCGCGGCGCGTTCATCGGACTCGACCTGCGGCACGACCGACGACACCTTGCCCGAGCCGTCTTCGAAGGCGTGACCCACGGACTCGCACAGTGTCTCGATCTCATCCGGTCCACCGGGGTCCGGCCCCGCACCGTGACCCTCTCGGGCGGTGGTGCGAAGAGCGAACTCTGGCGGCGGACCTGCGCCGATCTCTTCGGCACCCCGGTCACCACCACCAGCACCACCGAAGCCACTGCCTGCGGGGCGGCGATCCTCGCCGCGGTCGGTGCGGGGGCGTTCGCGAGCGTGGAGGACGCCTGTGCCTCGGTGTCGAATGAACAAGATCGAATCGATCCGGGCCCGGACCGCGAAGTCCTGATGGCGAGACACGAGGTCTTCGCCAGGCTCTACCCGGCGCTCCAGTCCGAGTTCCCCGCCATCGCCGGCAACGACTGACGCCCACCGAGGAGGATCAAAACGTGCTCGAAATGCTCGCCATGACCGTCTCGATGCTGGTCGTCGGCTGGTTCATCTGGAAGTTCGTCAACGAACGCGAGGCTCGGGACGAATCGCTCCAGTCCAAGCTCGACGCGGACGACCGGCGGGCCGCGATCGGCCGCGGGGAGTCGCCGGAAGCCTTCGACCGCGATCGCGAGCGTGACCGGAATCGATCCTGATCGATCCTTCGATCGCGTCCCGAACGATGCGGATCCCCGAATCAGACGGCGAGCCCACGGTTCCGAATCCGATTGATCGAGGGCTGCAGATTCCGTCCCGGGCACTTGGTCGCGGCGCCGGGCCACTCGCGGTGGGTGTAGATCCGGGAGACGGGGACCCGATAGGCGACGGAAAGACTCTTGAGGTGCATCGCGAGCCCCGAGAGCTGCGCCGAGGATGGTCGCTCCTTCTCGAAGTTGCCCAGCACCAGGATTCCGATGTTGCCTTCATTGCGATCCTTGACGTGCGCGCCCTGCCACGTGACGGGGCGACACGCCCACACCCGGCCCGCCCGGTCGATCGCGTAGTGGTAACCGATGTCCGCCCAACCGCGATTGCCGACGTGTGCCGTTCGGATGAGACGGAGGCGGTCTTCGGTGTCCTGCACCCGGCTCGACGCGAGCGGCGCGGGAAGACCGTCGTGATGGACGGTGATCGCGCGAATCGGGGTCATCCGATTCATGTCGGTGTAGTCGGGTTTCATGCCGGTCCAAGAGGTCCGTGCCGCCACGTGGTCGAACCGCCGGTCCGCCTCCGCGGTGCGTGGCTTCAGAATCCGCTTCGACGTGGAACCCGTCGTCCCCCGCCCCGTCGCAGGCCAGTCGGGCTGGACGCTGGAAGAGCGACTCGCTGTCGACGAGCAGCCGGCGAGTCCCGTCGCGACCACGCCTCCCGCGAGGAGCGAGCGAGCGACATCACCGAGCATGCGACGCCGATCGACGTCGTCGTCGGCGGCGGTCTTCGGAATGCCTTGCGGGCTTCGCTCGGCCATCAAGCACGCACCTTTCAATGTCCGGACGCCGGATGGAGCACGAACTCGTCGGCGACCGCGGGAATCTTCGGAACGACGATCGGGCGGGCCCGGTTCGTGATTTCGGAACATCAGACCGGCTTTCATCGACTGCCGGGGTCGTGACGCTGCAGTATAGGACCGCCTCCCACCGTCGAATCCGGGGATCGGAAGGGTCGCAACGGGTCGGCGTTTGTCGTTCCGGCCGGTCGCCCGGATCGACGACCACCTTCGACGAGGGATCGTCGATCCACACGGAATCCGTCGATGACCTCGGCAGCATGACCAGGCTCGTCCGTGCCGATGGGTTCCATCCGGTCGCCTGCCCCGCCCTGCCTGCCGGAACCTCGATTCGACGGTCGAGCCGGCCGCCCGCGGTGATGCTCGACTCCACCAGAATCATCCGCCGAGCCCGCCGACAAGCGAATTCCGGCTGCGTCGGACGGGTGGCGAAATCGATCTGACGACGGATCCGAGGGGCCGCGTCGCACCCCGGGACGGGCGTCCGCGGTCCACGCCGGAGACTCGGGCCGAGGCGCGGTACGACCGCCCCCGCGACCACTCCCACGACCCCGCCCGAGGCCGTTTGACCTTGAGTCCGCGATGTCGTTTCGAAGCCTCGAAAACCCCACTTTCATGCCGTTTTCCGGTAGAATCCGGCGTCCCGAAGTTGATGCTTCAGGATGCGACCGATCGTGTTCGAAATGGTCGATCGCCCGACGCCTTCGCGTCGTTCCGCGAGTGCTCCCCGGTCCGCTCGGACCCGGTGGCTCCCGAAACGTCGCGCCAGATCCGAACCCCACCCGCTGAGCCCCGGCAATGACCGATCAAACCGAACCCGTCGACTCCTCCGCCGGCAAGGGCGACGACTACACCAGCGAGTCCATCCAGGTCCTCGAAGGCCTCGAAGCAGTGCGGAAGCGACCGGGCATGTACGTCGGCGGCACCGGACTGAACGCGCTCCATCACCTCGTCTACGAATGCGTGGACAACGCGATCGACGAGGCGATGGCCGGATTCGCGACGCGGGTGACGGTGCGGCTGGGCATCGACGGATCCTGCGTCGTGACCGACGACGGCCGCGGCATGCCGACCGGCCCGATGAATCACGAGAACCCGATGATCGACGGACGTCCCGCGGTCGAGGTCATCCTCACCCAGCTGCACGCGGGCGGAAAGTTCGGCGACAACGCCTACAAGGTGTCCGGCGGACTCCACGGCGTGGGCGTGAAGTGCGTCAACGCCCTCTCGGAATGGACCCGGGTCGAGGTGGTCAAGGACGGCGGCGTGAAGGCGATCGAGTTCTCCCGGGGCGAGGTCTCCAAGCCACTCGTCGACCTCGAACAGTCGGCGGTCGTCGACGTTCCCGAAGGACGCAACGGCACCCGGATCTCCTTCAAGCCCGACTCGACGATCTTTCCCGAGACCGACTTCCGCTTCGAGACGCTCCAGCATCGCCTCCGTGAGCTCGCGTTCCTCAACTCGGGGGTGGTGATCCGACTGATCGACGAGCGGGTCGACGCGGCGGGACGGATCCGAGAGGAGACGTACCACGACGACAACGGGCTGGTCGCGTACGTCACCCACCTCAACGCGGCGAAGAAGGTGGACAGCCCGGTCATCCATCTCGAAGCCGGCGACGAGGAACTGCAGATCCGCGCCGAGATCGCCATGCAGTACACCGACTCGACCAGCGAGAACCTCCTTCCCTTCGGAAACAACATCTTCAATCCGGACGGGGGCACCCACGTCCAGGGCTTCAAGACCGCCCTCACGCGAACCATCAACGGGTACTCGAAGAAGAACAATCTCCTGAAGGACATCACCCCGAGCGGCGACGATCTCCGGGAAGGACTGACCGCGATCGTGAGCGTGAAGATCGCCGATCCGCAGTTCAACAACCAGACCAAGGAGAAGCTGCTCAACCAGGAGGCGGAGAGTTTCGTCAGCCAGATGGTCACCGAGGGACTCGGGGCCTGGCTCGACGAGCATCCCCAGGAAGCGAAGCAGATCGCCCAGAAGGCGGTGCTCGCGGCCCAGGCCCGGGAAGCCGCTCGAAAGGCCCGTGAACTGATCAAGCGGAAGGGCGCGCTTGATTCCGGCGGCATGCCGCACAAGCTCGCCGACTGCTCGAGCAACAAGGTCGAAGAGACGGAGATCTTCCTCGTCGAGGGCGATTCCGCGGGTGGAAGCGCGAAGGGCGGCCGGAATCACGTCACCCAGGCCATTCTCCCGCTTCGTGGCAAGTTGCTGAACGTCGAAAAGGCGAGACTCGACAAGGTCCTCGGGTTCGAGGAGATCCGTACCCTCATCCAGGCCCTGCAGTGCGGCATCGGCGAGGACTTCGACGTCAGCAAGCTTCGCTACGGTCGCATCATCATCATGACGGACGCCGACGTGGACGGATCCCACATCCGGACGCTTCTCCTGACCTTCTTCTTCCGCCAGATGCCCGAACTGGTCCGTCGAGGCCACGTCTACATTGCGCAACCGCCGCTCTACCAGCTTCTCCGCGGCAAGAAGTCCGCCTACGTGCTCAACGATCGACGCATGAACGAGGTGCTCATCGACCAGTCACTCGAGCACGCGGTGTTCGTCGTTCGCGAGGACGACGGCGAGATCCGATCCCGGGTCGAAGGCGACGACGCACGACGGCTTCTGCGTCGACTCGAGCGACTCGAGGAACTCGTCACCGTGTCCCAGCGCCGCGGCATCCTCTTCACCGATCTGCTCGACGCGCGACACCGCGATCCGCAGGGCGAGGAACGTCTCCCCCATTTCCACGTCCGCTGGCAGTCCGGGGAACGGCTCTGCTGGAGCGAGGCCGAGGCGACCGAAGCGATCGAGGCGAACGAACTGATCCTCGACACCTCGATCGATCCCGAGGTCGTCCCCGGTCCCGATCCCACGCGGGTCGCCACGGTCTGGGAACTCCACGAGAACCGGGAGATCGATCGGATCATCGTGGAGCTCGCCGAGACCGACGTCTCGATCGACGACTGGGCGCTGGTGCAGGAGGAGGCGGTCACCGGCGAGCGGCTGCCCACCCGCTACGGCTGGCTGGTCGCGACCCCGAAGAAGGATCCACCCGAAGAGATCGTCGAAGCGGTGAACATCCCGGCGATCATCTCGACCATGCAGGACGTCGGCCGCAGAGGCAGCGAAGTGAAGCGATTCAAGGGCCTGGGCGAAATGGAAGCGGAACAGCTCTGGGAGACCACGATGGATCCCGAAAAGCGAACCCTGCTGCGGGTCAGCTGGGACGCCGCGAGCGAGGCCGACACGCTCTTCGCGACCCTGATGGGCGAGAACGTCGAAGCCCGCCGGAACTACATCGAGGCCCACGCCCTCGAAGTCAAGAACCTCGATATCTGAGCCGAGACGTCACCAAGGCCGCGCAACCCGGCCGAACGCCTTTTCGGCCCGAATGATCTTGTGCCCCCGGATGCCGGTGAGATAGCATCGGGCGGGGGATTCCCGACGATCATCCCGCCATCACCGAGATAATTCGCCTCCGAGGAGATTGAACACCATGCGCAACACGCGAAATCTGTTCGCCGCCGCCCCCCTGGGCGTCGGCCTCATGCTGGCACCGGCCACGCACGCCGGCGACGAACCCTGTGATCTCGACACGGTCGTGAATCCAGTGACGTTCCCACCGACCGGATCAGATCATCTTCCCGACTGGGTGAAGCAGTACAACAAATCCACGTTTCTTCTCGACGGCCGTAATCCGCTCGGCCGCAATCTCGGCGCGCCGAGAGCGATCGTCACCGAGCAGGATGATTCGGTGTGGGACAAGCTCGTCACCTTCGGAGAGACGGAAGGGATCACCATCCAGTCGGTCGATCTGGACACGGGCCTGGTCATGCCGCACCGCATCGCCAACCCCGTGCTCGTGGTGACGCTCAGCACCAATTCGCCGAGCACCTTCGCCACCATCAACGGCCTTTCCGGCCTCGGCCCCCTCGCGGGCGACTACCTGCCCACCGCCCCCTTCGACGGCGTCGACGAGACGGTCTTCCGTCCCTACTTCGTCAACTCCCAGGACGGAACCTTCAACAACTGGATGGCCGCGCACCAGGTGACCGGCAGGACCCCCGAAGGCTTCATCTTCGCCCCCGGAACCCCGTTGAACTACATCCGCAACGTCCTCGGACGTACGACCTGCCTCAACCCCAACGGACCGGACGGGCCGGCCGACGCCTGCGTGCTCGCGAATTCCAGCGGCGTGACCGGCGTCGGAATGCCGTTCATGTTCGCGACCCGGCAGACCGAGACCCTGGACGATCCCTACGAGATCATTCCGGGTGCGGCCGACTGCTTGCAACCCGCGGTCGCGCAATGGTGGGAACAGGAGCTTTTCGTGTTCGTCGCCGATCGCGATGCATTCGTTCGCCCGTCCTTCAATCCATCGCTTCGGGCGACGACCCGGGACCACCCCACCGACGACGGACGACCGATCTGGGACGACGCCGCCGGCACCTACCGTCCTCCACATCCCGGCGAACCGCTGTACGACTCCTATCTGAAGGCCACCGAGCACTTCGTCGGCTACACGACGCCGGGCTTCGGCTGCCCTCTGGATCCCTGCGCACTGGACGGCTGCACCACGGCTCCGGTTCCCTTCCTGGGGACCGCGGGCTTCGAGGACTGGCTTGCGCAGTGGAAGATGAACAGTTGGACCAATCAAGGGAGCCGCCCCGACAACGAGGAGCTGGACGCCATGACGACGCCGCTGGGATTCCCCTTCAGCGGCCTCGGACTGACGCTCAACTGGACCGAGTTCGATCCGGACGCGCCGGATTTCGTTCCGGGTGATCTGAGCGGAAGGTTCGGTGCCGTCAGCGAATTGATCCACGCCACCGACCAGCCGATGTTCCTGGTGAAGGTCCTGAACCCGAACCAGTACTACGCGCCGCCCCTCGCGGACGAAGTGCCGTGGTGCGAGACCTGCCCCGGCGACTTCAATCGCGACGGAGAGGTCAATGCACGCGACCTCGGGATGCTGCTCGAGAACTGGGGCGAGGAAGGCCAGTGCTTCACCCTCGACTTCTCCTCCCCGCAGGTCGGGGCGGGTGATCTCGGCGTGCTGTTCGCGAACTGGGGTTCGTGCCCGGAATGGCCGCTCCCGGATCTTCTTCCGCTCGACTGCGAGTGATTCCGTCGGAAGATCCGTTCAAGCCTCGAACCCGGAAAGAACACCGCCCCGCGGAAGCATCGCTTCCGCGGGGCGGTTGCTTCTCGTCCGAGCGTCGAACGCGGGTCAGGCTTCAGCAATCGCGGCCTGGCGGAGAACGCAGGAGTCGCACCTCCCGCAAGGCGTCCCCTCGTCGTCGGGGTCGTAGCAACTGAACGTTCGATCCACCGGCACGCCGAGCGCGACCGCCTTGCGAACGATGTCGACCTTCCCGAGCTCCGCCAGCGGCGAGACGAACCGCGGTCCGTGCCCTTCCACGCCCGCCTTGGTCGCGAGATCCGACATCCGCTGGAACGCGGCGAGGTACTCGGGGCGACAGTCCGGGTATCCCGAGTAGTCGATCGCGTTGATCCCGAGCCAGATCTCCTCCGCGGCCCGCACCTCCGCGTAGGCCATCGCGAAGCTGAGGAAGATGGTGTTCCGAGCCGGCACGTAGGTGACGGGGATCGATGCCTCGGCCGACTCGCCCGCGCTCCGGCCGTGCCCGTCCACCCGGTCCTTGGGAACCGCGATGTCGTCGGTGAGGGCGGATCCACCGAAGGCGCGAAGGTCGATCGAAAGCACCCGGTGTTCGCACGCGCCGAGCTGATCGGCGAGCTCCGCGGCCCGCTCCAATTCGATTCGATGCCGCTGGCCGTAGTCGAACGAAAGCGCGAAGCATTCACGACCTTCGGCCCTCGCCCAGGCCAGGACGGTGGCGGAATCGAGACCGCCGGAGAGTAGGACGACCGCCTTCATCGTCCGTTCACACCGGGCTCGGAACGGTTTCGAGGATGCGCTGCATGATGCGGCGAGCGGTGATGGTGTCGCCTTCGTGCATCGCGGTCTTGCTGACCACGCGATGGGCACAGACCGGGAGCACGTTCTCGACNACGTCCTCGGGGATGCAGTGATCGCGTCCGGCGAGCACCGCGGTGGCCCGGGCGGCCTGCGCGATGGCGAGCGAACCGCGCGGGCTCAGACCGACGCGCAGGTCGCCGTCCTCACGGGTCGCGGTCGCGAGCGCGATGATGTAGTCGGCGAGGCTGCGGTCGAGCCTCACCGCGTCGGTCGTGGCCTGAAGGGCGAGTACCTCGCCGCGGGTGAGCACCGGATCGAGCGACTTCAGCGTGGTCCGGGCCGGCTGCACGTCGAGAATCCGAACTTCGTCGTCCGGTGCGGGATATCCGAGATTGATCCGCATCAGGAAGCGATCGAGCTGGTTCTCGGGCAGGAAGTAGGTGCCCTCGAACTCGTAGGGGTTCTGGGTCGCGATCACCATGAACGGCTCCGGCAGCGGATGCATCGCGCCTTCGGCCGAGACCTGCCCCTCGCTCATCGCCTCGAGCATCGCGGACTGGGTTCGTGGCGTGGTCCGGTTGACTTCGTCCGCGAGGACGATGTTGGCGAAGATCGGCCCCTTCCGGAATTCGAAGTCGTCACGCTGCCGGTTCAGGACCGCGGCCCCCGTGATGTCGGTGGGAAGGAGATCCGGCGTGCACTGGATCCGGGTGAAGTCCGCCTGGATCGAGCGTGCGAGCGCGTTGGCGAGGACCGTCTTCCCGACGCCGGGCACGTCCTCGACGAGCACGTGTCCGCGGGCGAGCAGACAGGCCACGAGTCGGTCGACCACGCGGGCGTTGCCCATGTAGACGGAGGCGATCGAGTCACGCAACTTGTTCAAGGAGTCCTGCATGGGTCGTCGAGTATACGAATCGTGAGGCGAATGAGATCCCCGACCACGGCTTCGTCCCGACCTCTTGAATTCTGTTGACAGCGGACGCTCGAGAATCGACCCTGTGAGCGGGGACCGCCCCGGGAGGCCGAATGGCGGATCTCAATGATCCTGCTCCAAATCCAGATGCCGAGGGTGGCCGGATCGTGGTGGAACTCCCTTGCCGGGACTGCCGTTACACCCTGATCGGATGCTCGATCGCGGATCGCTGCCCCGAATGCGGACTTCCCGTCGAAGCCTCCCTCCACGCATCGATCGACCTCGAAACCATCGACGGCGCGGCCCTGCCGAACCCTCGGATCGTCTCCGTCGCCGCGGGACTCCTGGCGATCGCCACCCTGATCTGGGCCTTCGGATCGACCATGTCCTGGGTCTCGAACACCGCGGTGATGTTCGACTTCGCGACGCCGTTTCCCGGAAATGCGGTGTGGTTCGTCAGCGTCTTCAGCCTTGCATGGCTGATCGCAGCGCTGTTTCTCGTCCGGCAGGCAAGGAGGGGATGGCCGGGGATGACCTCGGGCATGGCCATGTCGGCGATCTTTCTGGCCGTCGTGACGGCGATCCTCGCGACCGGCATCGCGCCGTACATCCCCGACCCGGTCGCGATGATCCTCCGGTCGGTCGTGATGATCCTCCTCGTCCTCGGACTCTGCGACGTCATGGATCGGACCGGCCGCAGGGCCCTCGCCTACCGCCAGGCGGGGACCGCGATCCAGACCCGAACCCCCGTGCTGCTCGCAACCGGGGTGGAGATGCTGGTGACGCCGATGGACGATTCCGAGGTCGCCCGGATCCTCGGTCTCACCGCGTCCTCGCTGGTGCTCATCGGCACGNTCTATCTGGTGGCGAATTCGTTCTGGGCGACGCTCCCGCTCCTCCGCGAGAAGCACCGCTACCGGGATCTCGTATCCAGCCGGATGCAGCCGAACCGGGATTGACCCGCTCGGCTGCCAGCATGGCAGACCCCGGCGCCGGCCACTCGTTCCATGTCGCGTGGTGGGGCCGCCCGTTCGAAGGTGCCCAGAGGGTTTCAACGCCTCCGATCCCGCGCCGATGGCCGTGGATTCCCCTTTCAAACCTCGAAAAGGCCCTCGAACGGTCCTGACGCCCGACGGTACGCATGCCACGTGGGACCTGACCCTCGAGCCCCTCGAGCCGGCGTCGCGGTCCGTTTTTTGGCGCGGTGCTTGTTCCCGGATCACGTCGCCCGGCGAATTGCCGTCCGGGCCCCCCGATCAACGCCCCGTGCAGGTCGGGAATCACCGTTCAAGTCCCCTGCGGACCCGCCCGGCCCGGATCCTCCGACGCCCCGCCCCGCATGTTTTTCAGGAGTAGAAGACGCCATGGCAGTGAAGGAATTGTCCTTCGATACGGACGCCCGGAAGTCCCTTCTCTCAGGTGTCGAGAAGCTCGCCACCGCGGTGAAGAGCACCCTCGGNCCGCGAGGCCGCAGCGCCGTGATCGACAAGAGCTGGGGTGGACCCACCGTCACCAAGGACGGCGTCAGCGTCGCCGAGGAGATTGAACTTCGCGACAAGGTCGAGAACATCGGTGCCCGCCTCGTCCGCGAAGCCGCGAGCAAGACCAGCGATGACGCCGGCGACGGCACCACCACCGCGACGGTCCTCGCCGAGGCGATCTTCAAGGCGGGCCTGAAGCAGGTCACCGCGGGCGTCGAGGCGAACGCCCTCGTCCGCGGCCTCAAGAGCGGCGTCACCGCGGTCGTCGAGGAGATCACCTCCTCCGCCCGTCCCGTGGATCAGGTCACCGGCGGCATCGCCTCGGTCGCGACGATCTCCGGAAACAACGACCCGTCCGTCGGNAAGATCATGGCCGAGGCCTTCAAGAAGGTCGGCAAGGAAGGCGTGATCACGATCGAAGAGGGCAAGGGCCGCGAGACCGAGATCGACGTCGTCGAAGGCATGCAGTTCGACCGCGGCTATCTCTCCCCCAACTTCGTCACCGACGCCGACGCGATGAAGGTGGTGCTCGAGAAGCCCCTCGTCCTCATCCACGAAGACAAGATCGACGGCATCACCAAGCTGGTCCCCTTCCTCGAGAAGGTCATGGCGGCGAAGAAGCCGTTGCTCATCATCGCCGAGGACGTGACCGGCGAGGCCCTCTCGACCCTCGTGATCAACAAGCTTCGCGGGGTCCTGCAGGTCTGTGCCGTCAAGGCCCCGGGCTACGGTGATCGTCGCAAGGCGATGCTCGAGGACATCGCGACCCTCACCGGCGCGACCGCGGTCATGAAGGATCTCGGCATGGAGCTCGACTCCCTCGAGATCGCACACCTCGGCCGCGTGAAGAAGGTCGANATCACCGCGGACAACACGGTGATGGTCGAGGGTGCCGGCGCCACCGCCGACATCGAAGGCCGATGCGACCAGATCCGGGCCGAGATCGACCGCACCGACAGCGACTACGACCGGGAGAAGCTCCAGGAGCGTCTCGCGAAGCTCGCCGGCGGCGTGGCCCAGATCAACGTCGGTGCCGGCAGTGAAGCCGAATTGAAGGAGAAGAAGGCCCGCGTCGAGGATGCCCTTCACGCGACTCGCGCCGCGATCGCCGAAGGCGTGGTTCCCGGCGGTGGATCCAGCTTCATTCGGGCGATGCCCGCCCTCGACAAGGCCCGCAAGGCGGCCCGCGGCGAGGAGAAGTTCGGGGTCGACATCCTGGCCGAGGCGCTTCAGGTCCCCCTTCGCACCATCGCCGACAACGCCGGCGAGAAGGGCACCGTGGTCGTCTCGAAGGTCGCCGAGATGAAGGGCGAGGAGGGTTTCAACGCCCTCACCCTCGAGTACGGCAACTTGATCGACCAGGGCGTGATCACGCCCGCCAAGGTCGACCGGACCGCGCTCCAGAACGCCTCGAGCGTCGCGGCACTCCTCCTCACCACCGACTGCACCATCGTCGACGTCCCCGTCGAGGATGAAGGCGGCCACGACCACGATCACGACCATGGAGATCCCATGGGCGGCATGGGTGGCATGGGTGGCATGGGCGGCATGGGCGGCATGCCCGGAATGGGTGGCATGGGCGGCATGCCCGGCATGGGCGGCATGGGCTTCTGAGCCGACCGCCCCGCATCACACGTACGACTTTCAGACCAAGCACAACCGCGTTTCCACGCGACGATCGAACTGGAGAACACATCATGGCAGTCCGTCCCCTCGAGGATCGAATCCTCATCAAGCCGCTCGAAGCCGAGACCAAGACCGCGTCCGGGATCTTCCTCCCGGAGAGCGCCAAGGAGAAGCCCATGCAGGGCAAGGTCGTGTCCCTCGGACCCGGCAAGCTCCTCGACAACGGCGAGCGCGTGAAGCCCGGCGTCAAGAAGGGCGACACCGTCGTCTACGGCAAGTATTCCGGCACCGAGGTGGAGATCAAGAACGCCACCCATCTCATCGTTCGTGAAAGCGAACTCCTCGGCGTGATCGAGGGCTGAGGACCGGTCTCATCCGTCTTGCGGATGTGATCCCCGAAGCCGACTCCACTCCATACCAACGATTCCACGGGAAGCACCCCGATGACCACCAAGCAGATGAAGTTCGACATCTCCGCCCAGGCGGAGTTCAAGAAGGGCGTCGACAAGCTCGCGTCCGCGGTCGCCGTCACCATGGGCCCCAGCGGCCACAACGTGGTGATGGAGAAGTCCTACGGCGGCCCTTCGGTCACCAAGGACGGCGTGAGCGTCGCCAAGGAGATCGATCTCCCCGGCCCGTTCGAGAACATGGGCGCCAAGATGGTCCAGCAGGTCGCGAAGAAGACCGCCGACGTCGCGGGTGACGGCACCACCGCCGCCACCGTGCTCGCCGCGGCGATCTACGACCGCGGTCTCCGCACCGTCGCTTCCGGCGCCAACGCGGTCGCCGTCCAGCGGGGCATCAATGCCGCCGCGTCGATCGCCTGCGACGCCATCAACGACTTCGCCTCGAAGTGCAAGGGCAAGTCCGACCTCCAGAAGATCGCGACCGTCAGTGCGAACCACGACTCCGAGATCGGCGGCCTGATCGCGGAAGCGATCGACAAGGTCGGCGCGGAAGGCGTGGTCGAGATCGAGGAGGGCAAGACCGCGGACACCACGCTCGACTACGTCGAGGGCATGAACTTCGACAAGGGCTACCTGAGCCCCTACTTCATGACCGACCCCAAGCGGGCCGAGGCGATCATCGAAAAGCCGATGATCCTCATCCACGAGAAGAAGATCTCGAACCTCGCGGACCTGCTGCCCCTCCTCAACAAGATCGCCGGTGCGGGCAAGCCTCTCCTCATCATCGCCGAGGACGTCGACAACGAGGCCCTCGCGGCCCTCGTGGTGAACCGGCTCCGCGGCGTGCTCGAGGTCTGTGCGGTCAAGGCCCCCGGTTTCGGCGACCGTCGCAAGGCGATGCTCGGCGACATCGCGACCCTGACCGGAGGCACCTTCTTCAGCGAGGACCTCGGCCGAAGCCTCGAGGACATCGAGCTCGCGGAACTCGGCACCGCCCGCAAGGTCGTCGTCACCAAGGACGACACCACCCTCATCGAGGGTGCGGGCAAGAAGAAGGACATCGCCAGCCGGGCCTCCCAGATCTCGGCCCAGTACGAGCGGTCCACCAGCGACTACGACCGCGAGAAGCTCCAGGAGCGACTCGCCAAGCTCACCGGTGGCGTGGCCATCCTCTCGGTCGGTGGTGCCACCGAACTCGAGATGAAGGAGCGGAAGGATCGCGTCGACGACGCCCTCTCCGCGACTCGCGCCGCAGCCAAGGAGGGATACGTCCCCGGCGGCGGCGTCGCCTTCCTGCGAGCCATCACCGTCGTCGAGGAGAACCGGCGCAAGGGCAAGGGTGACGAGCGATTCGGCTTCGACATCCTCGCCGAGGCCCTCGAAGCACCTTCCTTCCGCATCGCCGCGAACGCGGGCGTGGACGGCGACCTCGTGGTCTCCAAGGTCCGCGACGGCAAGGGCGGCCACGGGTTCAACGCGTCCAGCGGGAAGTACGAGGACCTCGTGAAGGCCGGGATCATCGATCCCGCCATGGTCGCCACCACCGCGCTCTCCAACGCGGCGAGCGTCGCGGGACTCATGCTGACCACCGACGTCGCCCTCACCGAGCTGAAGGACGACACCGCACCCGTCGAAGGGGCGATCAGCTGATCCTTCATCGGCACGCAACGCGGGGAGGGCCCGGTCCTTCGACCGGCTCTCCCCGCGTTCTTGATTCAATCATCTCCGGGAAACGATCCGGATGAGCACCACCCGCTGTTATTACGAAGTCCTCTCCGTGGAGCGAAGTGCTTCCGGTGACGAGATCAAGCGGTCGTATCGCCGACTCGCGATGAAGTTCCATCCGGACCGCAATCCGGGGGACGAGGAGGCCGAGAAGTCGTTCAAGGAGTGCGCCGAGGCGTACGAAGTGCTTTCGGATCCGGATCGGCGAGGGCGGTACGACCAGTTCGGTCACGAAGGGCTACGCAGCACCCCCGGCCATGACTTCAACCGGATGAACCCGGACGACATCTTCTCGATGTTCAACGACATCTTCGGCGGTGGTGGTGGAGGTGGCCGAGGCCGGGCCCGACGAGGCCCGGTGCGGGGCTACGACCTCGAGACCCAGATCGAGATCACACTCGAAGAAGTCCTCGAAGGCACCACCCGCGAAGTCGAATTCCGACGACTGGACGTCTGCGACACCTGCGAAGGCAACGGCGCGAAGCCCGGCACGCGACCGGTGAAGTGCCCGACCTGCGAAGGTGTCGGCAAGGTCGAGCAGGCCGGGCTCGGAGGCATGTTCCGCATGGTGGTGGCCTGCCCGAACTGTCGAGGTCGCGGTGAAGTCGTGACCGATCACTGCGGCGACTGCCGCGGCGCCGGCCGGATTTCGGTCAAGCGGACCCTCGAGGTCCGGGTGCCCGCGGGCATCTCCCATGGACAGGCGATCCGCGTCCAGGGCGAAGGCGAACCGCCGCGACCCGAGGACCTCCCCGAAGGAAACGGCCCCCGAGGCGACCTCCACGTCGTGGTGGGCGTCGAAGAGCACGATCGATTCCAGCGGGACGGGAACGATCTCGTCACCGTCGTGCCGGTCGCGTTCGCCCAGGCCGCGCTCGGTGCCACCCTGGAGGTTCCGCTGCTCGAAGGCGGCGTGGTGGAACTGGAGATCGCCGCCGGGACCCAGCACGGCGAGATCCACCGGATTCCCGGTCACGGATGTCCGCGACTCCGAGGTGGGGAACGAGGCGAACTCGTGACCGTGCTTCAACTCGTCGTTCCCCGAAAGCTGAACGAGGACCAGCGCAACCTGCTCTCGCAGTACGCTGAAACCGAAGAACTCGAGATCCACGACGCGGAACCGAGTCTCTGGACGAGAATCAAGGACTCCTTCTCCTGAATTTCGAAGGCCGACGGCGTCTTCGAACCCCGTCGCCCGANCATNCGAATGGCCCGACATGACGACCGAACCCGAAACCACGCTCGAACCCGACAANGACGACGAAGGCACCGACGCGATCGACCCCATCGAGCACGAGGCGGTCCTGGTGGAGCTCGGCATCGCCGACGAGACCATCGACGCGACCCCGGAGGAGATCGTCGCCCTCGTCGCCCGGCTCGCCGCCGAGGCGAACACCGCCGAGGAAGGGCGGATGCGGGCCCTCGCCGACTTCCGCAACTTCCAGCGTCGATCGATCGAGAACGAAGGTCGCGCGANGAAGGAAGGACTCTCCGGCGTGGTCCGGTCGCTTCTCCCCGCCCTCGATCACTTCGACCTCGCCCTGCAGTCCGTCGGCGCCAGCGCCACGATCGAACAGGTCGTGACCGGCGTCGACATGGTCCGGGGCGAGATCCTGCGGGCACTCGAGTCCAACGGCGTGAAGATCATCACCGCCGATCCCGGAACCTCGTTCGAGCCGGGGCAGCACGAAGCGGTCGGCGTCAAGCCGTTCGAAGCCGGTGATGAGGCGCTCGAGGTGGGAAGCATCGCGGTCGGCATCTCGCCCGGCTACGCCCTTGGTGACGTCGTGCTCCGCCCCGCCAAGGTGATGCTGGTCGCCGAACCCCCCACGGCCTGAGCCCGAGCTGCACCATGCCGACCTACGACTACGTCTGTGACGCCTGCGGACATGCCTTCGAACTCTTCCAGTCGATCAATGCCGACCCCGAGAAGACCTGTCCCGAATGTCGGAAGCGGAAGCTCCGTCGTTTGATCGGAATCGGCGCGGCGATCCTGGTCGGCGGTTCCGGCGGCGCCGCCCCCGACTCCGAGTCCTCGGAACGCACGANGAGCGGAACCGAGACCACCAAGGCCGATGCGGCCTCGACCTCCGGCGAATCGACGACGAAGCCCGCGGAGGATGCGTCCGCGAATCCGCCCGAAAAGAAGATCTCCGGCTCCACCTCCACGCCCACCCACGAGGCTCGCGAAGGTCGAGGGGTCGGGAATCTGGTCGATGCGGCCCGCCGACAGCGGAAGGCCGACCAGAAGCAGAAGACCGGCGGCGGCGACCCCCCCGGATCCTCGAAGCCCCCGAAGAAGTCCGGCACCAAGAAGAAGGCCGTCGCGAAGACTCCTGCTTCCAAGCCGAAATCCACGAAACCCGCCACGTCGCGCAAGAAGAAGTGATCGACCCCCCTTGCGAAAGCAGGGGCCCCGGTCGGACGACCGCACGACCCTCTCGGTAGCATCCTCTCATGCCATCACGCTTTTCCGGGCGGATCCTCGCCCACCTGACCCACGACAACTACCGCCCGGCACCGATCAGCGAGATCGAACGCCGCATGCAGATTCCCGGCGAAGACGCCGCCATCTTCGAGCAGGCGATCGATCTGCTCGTCGATCAGGGCCGCGTCGAAGTCGGCGGCGACGACAACCTCCGGCTACCCGCCTACGGCGACGAAGTCGAGGGCTCGATCAAGGTCCACCCCAAGGGATTCGCGTTCGTCCGTCCCGACCANCCCCATCGNGAGGGGGACCTCTTCATTCCCCGCGGTGACAACAGCGATGCGATCTCGGGCGACCGGGTCCGCTGCCGCGTCCTGCGTCGCGGCGACTCGCGCCGCGAACGAGGACGAGGCGCTGTGAAGTCGAAGGCCCCCGCCGGTGAGGCGATGCGACGTTCGGTGTCCGGACGCGTGGTCGAGATCCTCGAACGCGGCCGAACCCGGTTCGCCGGCACCCTGATCAAGCGCGGTCGAAGCTGGTTCATCGATCCCGACGGGCGAATGCTGCAGGCCCCCGTGATCGTGCGCGATCCGCACGCGAAGAACGCCAAGGCCGGTGACAAGGTCGTCTTCGAACTCGTGATCCATCCCGACGAATTCACGGTCGGCGAGGCCGCGATCTCCGAGGTGCTCGGCGTCTCGGGGGAACCCGACGTCGAGACCCGCGCCGTCATCGAAAGCTACGGACTCCGGGAGGGATTCGCCGACGAGCTGCTCGACGAGGCCCGTCACGCGGCCGCCTCCTTCGAGCGGGATGCGGAGAATTCCGAAGACGACCGCGAGGATCTCACCGGACGACTCGTCTTCACGATCGATCCTCCGGACGCCAAGGACTTCGACGACGCGATCTCCATCGAATTCGACGAGTCGACCGGGGAATGGGAGCTCGGCGTCCACATCGCCGACGTCGCGAGCTTCGTCGAAGCGGGGAGCGAGATCGATCTCGAGGCGCAGCGCCGGGGCAACAGCGTCTATCTTCCGAGGCGGGTGCTTCCGATGATTCCGGAGACACTCTCCAACGGCGTCTGCTCGCTTCAGGAGGGCGTTCCGCGTTTCACCAAGAGCGCCTTCATCACCCTCGACGCCCGTGGGCGGGTCCTCGACACCCGACTCGCGCGGACCCTGATCCGATCCCGAAAACGACTCACCTACCTCGAGGCCCAGGCCCTGATCGACGGTGACCAGAAGGAGGCCCGACGACATTCGAAGTCGGAACCCGCCTACGAGGACGACCTTCTGGACGCCCTCCGACTCGCCGACCGACTCGCGAAGACCATCCGCGGGCGGCGACTCCGCGCAGGCATGCTGGTGCTNGGNCTTCCGGAATTCGAACTCGTCTTCGACGACGACGGCCACGTNGTCGACGCNCANCCCGANGACGACGCCTTCACCCACACCATCATCGAGATGTTCATGGTGGAGGCCAACGAGGCGGTGGCGAGGGTCTTCTCCGACCTCAACCTCCCCCTGCTCCGGCGGGTCCACCCCGAGCCCACGTTTCACGACATCGAGGATCTGCGCGAGCACGCCCGAGCGATCGGCTTCAACCTGCCCGAGGAACCGGACCGCTCCGACATCAAGTCGCTGCTCGACGCGACCCGCTCCAGCCCCACGTCGCGGGGCATCCACTTCGCCGTGCTGCGAACGCTCACCAAGGCCACCTACTCGCCCGCGATTATCGGCCACTTCGCGCTCGCGAGCGATCACTACGCCCACTTCACCAGCCCGATCCGGCGGTACCCCGATCTGACGGTCCACCGTGCGATCGACGCGTACCTCGACCACACCGAGAACGGTCGTCGAGCCGGTGGAGGCAAGGCCCGCGGACGACTTCGATCCATTCTCGAAGGTGACTCCCGCGTCGTCGATGAAGGCAAACTGCTCGAGATCGGACTGCATTGTTCCGAGATGGAGGTCGCGGCGGCGAGCGCCGAACGCGACCTGCGGACCTTCCTGGTCATCCAGTTCCTCGAGGAGAAGCATCTCGGCGACGAACTTCCCGGCGTGGTCACCAACATCCGCCCCAACGGCGGTCTGTTCGTGAGCCTCGACCGGTACCTCGTCGACGGCATGGCCAGCCTTTCCTCGCCCGGGGACGATCGCGGCCGGGAGGAGCGATGGTCGCACGACCGACGCACCGGTCGGTTGATCGCGGCCCGGAGTGGCGCCAGCATCGCCCTCGGCGATCAGGTCACGGTCCGGATCCTTCGAGCCGATCCCGCCGCCCGCGAGCTCGATCTCGTGGTGGTGCGGTTCGTCGAACGTGCGGCGGCGGTCGCGGAGGAGCCGGCGGCGGGACAGGGACGGAAGAACCGGGAGTTCACCGGCCGAGGCACCCGCGGCACCGAAGGTGGCTGGACCAAGGGCCGGAACCGGAAGGGTGGCAAGGGCAAGGGGCGTGGCCGTCGTGGCCGTCGCGGCTGAGTCCCCGGCACCGGTCCCTTCCGCGACGACCCGGTCACGGATCTAGAAGGATTCGAGGAGGGCGTTCTCCGTGGACGTCAGCCACGTCTCACCAGCCTCCTCGGCGTGACGGATCTTCTCCCGCAGCATCTCCGCCTCGCGGACCGCCTCCACTTCCGACTTCGCGATCACGAGTTCGATGTCTGCACTGATGTTGATGGTGGTGGCCGGCATGGTCGTCTCCTTTTCTTCNGGGGGACGCGGAGGCGTCCCGCCGCTGATCGATACGCCGGATCGNCCGAGGTGTGACACGAAAAAGCGCNNGTCTTCGAGATGGAACCCGGTACCCGAGTACCTTCGTCGTCGGGGCCGGGAATCGATGCGTGCTCGCAACCGAATGCAGAACCCGACGTCGCGTGCTTTCGTGGTGGACCGTCCTGGCGATGATCGATTTCATGCTGATCATCCTCGCGGATCCCGCACGCCTCGACGCATCGTCGATACGGCCTTCCAACGAAGAAGCAAGGATGATTCCCACCGTACCTGCGATCCGGGTCGCGGAGATCTCGACCACCATCCATCCACCGCTCGACGTCGATCCCGCGGACCGGTTCGGGGTCGCGGTGGCGATCGATCGGAGTCGAGTCTTCGTCGGCAACGANGGACGCCGGGACGGTCCGCCCGCCGCGGGAATGGTGACGATCCACGAACGCATCGAAGACGGCTACCGAGAGGCCGCCAGAATCCGATCACCGCGATCCCGCGACGGTGATGAATTCGGCGCCGACCTCGCCATCGCCGGCGACCTGCTCGTCGTCGGCGCCCCGGGCATGAACGACGATCGGGGCGGCGCCTGGATCTTTCGATTCCACAACCATCGTTGGAGGGTGGTCGGGCCCGTCATCCTCCGCGCCCCGAACATCGGAGACCGGTTCGGAGAGGCGGTCGCGATCGACGGCGATCTCGTCGTGGTGGGTGGACCTCGGGCGGACGTGAACGGCGTGCTCGATCGTGGTCGCGTGGCGTGCTTTCGAGTCTTCGGCGATCGGATTCGACCACCGATCGAATTGGAACCAACCATCGCGATGACCGGACTCCGATTCGGCACCGCTCTCGCGATCGCCGACGTCATCGTCGTGGGTGCTCCGGGCTTCGATGTCCCGCTTTCACCGCCGGAGGACGGCTTCGTGGATCGAGCCGGCGGTGCCTGGCGTTTCTCCACCGATCGGCCGCACCCGCGACGAGGGATGCTGTTACGGCCCGATCCCGCCCGGCTCGACCGGGCCGGGCGATCGATCGCGATCCTTCACGACGATCGAATCGTGGTCGCGGCGCCTCGGGCGACGTTCGGCGCGCCCCGGAGCGGCGTCATCACCGTGCACGATCGACCACGCCGTGAATACGCCGCACCGATCGGCCCGGAGGCGGGTCTGGGCACGATGATCGCATCCGCGCCGACCATGCTGGCCGCGACCATGCCGGGGCGCCGGGATCGAACCGGGCGGGTGGATGCGGCGGTTCGANTCAACCGCATCCAGGAACACGCGATGCTGCCAGCCCTCGATCTCGTCGGCCTCGGGGTCGGCGGAAGCGTCCAGCGCATCGGGTTCGATCCATCGGGACTCCGCCTTGCGATCGGCGTGATGCCGCCCGGCGACGGTCGACCTTCCGCAGGCGTGGTCCACGTGGTCGAATTCGGACGGCCCGCCATCGATCTTCCCGCGGATCCCTGAGGGGAACGAATCGTCATCGAGGCGACGACGCACGCGTCGAGACCATCGACGTCTCGTCGCCGATCATTCCGGATCCGCGATCTTCGGCGTCGCGATCGGGNCGACTTGCGCCGGTTCGCGTCGATTCAGAACGTGTCGAGCAGGTTCGACTCCGCCGAGGTGATCCAGTCGTCACCCGAGGCGACGGACTTGCGGATCGCGTCACGGAGAAAACGGGCGTCTTCGAGATCATCATCTTGCAGGAAGATCCGGATCGCGTCGAGTAGTTCGGTGGTTGCGGTCGTCGTATCGGGCATGATCGATCCCCGTTCGTCGATGTCTCAATGTCGTGAGGTGCGGATGTACGGATGTACGGATGTGCGGATGTTCCGCCGCTCGACCCATCGGCAGACCGACGCGTTCAAATCGCCCGATGAACGGGATCCGGGGTGATCACCCCATCCCGGCGGGGCGAAGGTGGCCCGGACGCGTCATGTGGCGGACTCGTCCTCGGCCGACCCGAATTCGCCGGGCGTGATCCGGTCGATGTCCAGGCCGCGGCGACCATCTGACGATTCGACGAGGCAGGACCGCGTCGGATCGAATACCGTGCCCTTCGGTCCGACCAAGGCGATTCAGCGAGCGACCGGCGTGTTTGCGACGCCGTCGTTGCCGGATCCGGGGCCCGCGTCCAGATAGAAACGATCGATCACCGCGGACCAGTCATCGAGGGATTCCGCGGCGATGAACGCCTTCTTCACCGCCCCGGCCTCGGGATGGATCGCGGCGAACTTGATCCCGAACTTCCGCATCTGGCGACTGGCGACCCGCTCACCATGGATCACGCTCGCATAGCGAAAGTGATCCCGGAGCGTCCGACCCTGCTCCATGATCGAAGGCGGCTTCGGCGTCCGGCCCGCCATGAGTTCACGAGCGTGATGGAAGATCCACGGATTGCCGATGCAGCCGCGCGCGACGGACACCCCGCTCACCCCGGTCAGTTCGATCATCGAGAAGATGTCCTCGACGGTCCACACGTCACCGGAGCCGAAGATGACCCGGTCCGGATTCCGGTCGACGAGATCCTGCAGGAACTCCCACCGCCCCGGTCCGACGTACCGCTGCTCGACCGTCCGACAATGAACCGTCGCCCAGGCGTATCCGAGTTCGTAGGCGGCGTCGAAGATCCGTTCGAAATTCGCGGCCATCTCGGGCGTGTCGTCGAACGCCCGCCGCAGCTTCAGGGTGGTGACTCGGTCGCCGGCCGCCTCCCGCACCGCGCGGAGGATCTCGATCGCCGCGTCGGGATGCGCGAGGAAGTGGCCGCCCCGCGACCGCTTCTTGATCTTCTTGACCGGGCACGCCAGATTGACGTCGAGCACCTCGTACCCCATGCCCGCGAGGATCTCGGTGCCGAGGGCCATCTCCACCGGATCGGATCCCATGATCTGGCCGGCGATCGGGTGATCCTCGAGCCCCGCCGCGAGGTTGTCCTCGATCTCACCCATGCCGCACTCGGACGCGATCAGGTCCGGATCCTCCTTGCGACGCCCCTTCCCCCCGTTCACGAGGGTCCGGTCGAGGAGGGCCTCGGTCACGCAGAACGGGCAGCCGTGGCGGCGGGCGATGAGTCGCATCGCCCCGTCGGAATAGCCGGCGAGTCCGGCCTGGAAGAACGGCGCATCGAATCCGGGGACCGCTCCGGGAATCCGGGGGTCCAGCTCGTGCGTCACGGCGATCTCGGCGATCGATCGTGACAACGTGCGTTCGGGAACTCCATCTGGTCGCATGCCCACGCTCATGTCCCGATCCTAGCACCTCCGCGAGGGTTCCCCGAGGCCGGAATGCGATCGACCGGCCTCCGTTACCATGCATCTTCGATGCAGGCACTCCCACGAAAACAACTTCGCCCGGCGGGTCCGATCCCCGGTCGACACCAGTACGGCCCGATGCTCCTCGTGGCGTTGTTTGCGATCGCGATCGCAGGATGCGGCGGTCGCCGGTACGAACCTGCCCAGGCCGGCCGACCCTACCCCGAGGAACTCGGCCAGGGATCGATGATCGCCGTGCAGGTCTTCCGGGATGCCGGTGACCTGATCATCGTCAACGCCTCGCCCCAGTCCTTCGAGGAACTCGACGTCTGGGTGAATCGGCGCTACATGCTTCAACTCGACCGCCTCGCCGCGGGGGAGACTCGACGAGTCTGGTTCGGTGACTTCTTCGACCAATGGGGCGAAACGCCGGTGGCCGGCGGGTTCTTCCGGACCGAGACCCCGACCCCCTCGGTGCTCGTCCAACTGCAGATCGACGAGACCAGTCCCTTGCTGGGAACCGTGGCGATTCCCGACGAAGATCGCTTCTGAGCCGGGCGGGTCACCAGACTCCGCATACGAAGATCATCGGCGCGTCCTCGACACGCTTCCTGCGTTCATGCCACCACGAATCTTGGGGTCAGTCGACCCGCATCGGTTCGCGGATCTCCTCGCCGTCGATCTCGCTCAGGGAATCCCCGAGTTCGTCGCGGGCCGACGCCGCGAGTGAACGCATTCGGGCGACGACCTCGGGATGGAGCTCGGCGACGTCGTGGAGTTCGCCGGGATCTTCGACGAGGTCGAAGAGCGCCGGCCCGATCTTCACGCCGTAGGTGTACTTCGCCGGTCGCCCGTTGTTGCCCGTGGGCCGACCCTGCATCGATCGATAGGTGTGCGGGAAGTGGAGTTTCCAACGTCCCATCCGCATCGCCTGCAGTTCGTCCTTCCGGTACCAGAAGAAGAGCGCCTCATGCGGCGCCGCCGCCCCGGGCGTCCCCTGGAACTGGGGCAGGATGCTTCGCCCGTCGATCTTCCGCGTGGGCGGTTCCGCCCCCGTCATCTCGACGATCGTCGGCAGGACGTCGATCGTCATGCACGGGGTCTCGCAGGTCGTCCCCGGTGGCACGACGGGCGGATAGCGGACCACGAACGGTACGCGGACCCCGCCCTCGAACGTCGTTCCCTTCCCTTCACGCAGACCACCGGTGGTCCCCGCGTGATCCCCGTAGTTGATCCACGGGCCGTTGTCGCTGGCGAAGATCACCATCGTCCGGTCGAGAATGCCCTTCGCTTCCAGTGCCTTCACGATCTCCCCCACGGACCAGTCGATCTCCTTGATGACGTCCGCATACGGGCCGTACATCGAGGACTGGCGGAACTGCGGTCCCACCGCGAGTGGCACGTGCGGCATCGAGTGCGGCACATAGAGGAAGAACGGCCGGTCGGCGTTGCGATGCACGAAGTCCACGGAAAGATCGGTGAGACGCCGGGTGATCATCTGCTGATCGTCGAGGTCGTCGATGAACTCGGTCGGTCCGTCGGCGCCGTACCACGGGAGCTGCGGCCAGGCCTTCGGACTTTCCGGATGCCCGGGCCACATGTCGTTGGAATAGGGAATCCCCTCGTACTCGTCGAAACCCTGACGGGTCGGAAGAAACGGTTCACGATGCCCCAGATGCCACTTGCCGAAACACGCGGTCGCGTATCCGAGCGGCTTCACGACCTCCGCGATGGTGGTCTCCTCCGGATCGAGTCCGTGGCGGGCGCTCGGTGCCAGCGCCCCGCTGATCCCCAACCGGTTCGGATAGCAGCCGGTCAGAAGCGAGGCCCGCGAGGCCGAACAGACCGGCTGCGAGACGTAGAAGTCGGTGAACCGCATTCCCTCCGCCGCGAGTCGATCGATGTTCGGCGTCGGGATGTCGGTGGAGCCGTAGCATGAAAGATCGCCCCAGCCCTGATCGTCGGTGAAGACGATGACGATGTTCGGCGGCGTCGTCTCGACGTCGGTCATGGCGACGGCGGCATCGGTCCGGGCGAGGAGGGCCAGCAGAACGCCAACGCCCGTCGAGACGAATCGACGACGGACTCCGGCACGGGATGTTTCGTTTCGCGGCATGTCTGAAGCGTACCGCGAGCGGGTACGGCTGGCGACGACGGTCCGGGATCAGCCCAGTCCGAGTTCCGCCTGCTTGGCTTCCCACTCCGCGATTTCACGCTTGTTGGTGGTGTCCAGCGGGGTGCCGTTCCGAATGGCATCGATCTCCAACGAGGTGAGGTGCATCGCATTCAGTCGATAGTCCTCGAACGCCTCGCAGGTGATCGGCACGATCCCCTTGATGAGGTCGTACATCGCGGTGGCGTAGTCTCGGATCTCGATCTGGGCGTGCTTGTCCATCCGCAGTGAGAGGAAGTGCAGGATGTTGTGGAGGTCGCACTTCCAGTACCACTCGGTGAAGACGCTCACGGGCAGCGCCGCGCGGGCGATCTCGCGGGCGACCCCCTTCTCGGTGAGATCGAGGTATCGCGAGTACAACGCTTCCGAATCCCCGAGCAGCTTGAGGAACTCCTCGGCGGTCCCGACTTCGATCGGCTCGTCGCCACCCTGGCGATTGGTCGTGCTCTGCTTGCGAACGTTCTCGATGGACGGTCGGTAGAAACGATCCGGCATGATCGAATATCGGGCCGAATACTCGTTCACGTTCGCGGTCCGATGACGGATCCACTGGCGGGCCACGAAGATCGGCATCGCGATGTGGAACTTGAACTCAACCATCTCGAGCGGCGTGGTGTGTCGGTGCCGGAGGAGGTAGCGGATGAGTCCACGATCCTCGTTGACCTTCTTGGTACCGGCGCCGTAGCTGACCCGGGCCGCCTGGACGATCGCGCTGTCCGCGGTCTGGCCTTCGGGAACGAGGCGGGGCATCGAATCCACCAGCGCCACGAAGCCGTGGTCGTGAATCGGGATCTCCCACCGGCTGTCGCCGTTCATCACATCCTTGAACGCCACGTCCGGCGCGATGCGTCGGATGCGGTCGTCCCCGGTGGTCTGACTGGTGATGGTGCCGTCGCCCGTGACCTGCGTGTCGGTGTCGCTACTCATACCGTCATACTCGCAGGTCGATCGAGCCCGGGCCAGCGTCAACGCCGATTTCGACATGCCACCAACATCCCGCCGGGACGCCGAGCGGCTCGAGCGGATCAGTTCGCGAGGCGGACGCCGGCGTTCCGGAGCCACCCGTTCACGATGTCCAGCGTCGATCTGGCGTCGATCATCCCGCTGGGACGGCCTCCGACCGAGAGAACCGGGGGCAGATCAGGCTCCGGCGGCCAGCTGACGAGAACGAGCTCCAACGCATCTGAGAGCGGTACGGGCTCCATTCCGGCCATCGCCGCCTCCAGGGTGGCCGGCCAGCCGGCCTCGGGATCGGGATCGGCCTCGGCGAGCGGCCCCGGAATCGCGGCCGGGAATTCGCGATCCACGATTTCCGAGACGTCGAGTGGAAAGGCCTCGGCCTCCGAGGTGGCCACGAGAATCGCGTAACCGACGGTTCGGAGGGCGGTGTCGCTTCGAACCGCCTGGGCCTTCACGTTGCGGACCACGTCGAGACCGAAGAACCAGGTCCCGACCACGCTGGCTCCGAAGACGAAGATGAAGCAGAAGAGGAAGACCCGACCCCGGACGCCGTTTTCCGATTCCAGTTCCGATTGTGAACCTTGATCGTGTATCACATCCGCATCCCTTCCCACTCGACGCGGACCCGTTCCCGCCGGGGATCGGGTTCCGGAACCGCCGAGAGCAACGCCTTGGTGTAGGGATGCTGCGGATCGTGGATCACCTGATCGCGTTCGCCGACCTCGACGATCTTTCCGTTGTACATCACCGCGATGCGATCGCAGACATGATGAACCACGGCCATGTCGTGGCTGATGAACAGGTAGCTGAGATCGAACTCATCCTGGAGATCGTCCAGCAGGTTGAGGATCTGCGACTGGATTGAGACATCCAGGGCGGACGTCGGCTCGTCGCAGACGATCAGTCGCGGTTCGACGGCGAGGGCGCGGGCGATGCCGATCCGCTGCCGCTGTCCACCGCTGAACTCGTGCGGGTACCGGTCCGCGGCCTGCTTCCAGAGCCCGCACCGTTCAAGCAGCCGCTCCACCCGATCCCGAAGTTCGTCGCCGCTGGCCATGCCATGCACCACGAGCGGCTCGCCGACGAGCCGGCCGACCCGCATCCGCGGGTTCAGGGAGCCGCCCGGGTCCTGGAAGATGATCTGCATCTCGCGGCGAAGCGCCCTCATCTGGGTCGCGGACTGCTGGAAGACCGGCTGGCCTTCAAAGTAGACCTCGCCGTCCGTCGATTCGACCAGGCGGAGAATCGTCCGGCCGACGGTGGTCTTTCCACACCCCGACTCACCCACGAGACCGAGCGTCTCGCCGACCCCGAGGTCGAAGCTGACGCCGTCGACCGCGCGAACATGGTCGACGGTCCGTTGGAAGATCCCCCGTTTCACGGGAAAGTGGGTCTTGAGGCCCTTGACCTCGAGCAGCGGAGGGTCGGGCGAGCCGTTGGACGTGTTTGGGGACGGGGACATGCTTCAGATGCTACCGGTTCCGAGGCCGCGACTGGGGCGACGGATCGGGGTGATTCGGGAGAGTGACGGGCCTCAGGACCCGAGATCGAGGGCGACCCGCTCGCCGTCCGGTCGGATCCCGACGATGGGGATCGATCCCTGACGGCGGGAGAGCCGGACGAGAAGCCGGTCGAGCCGGGCGAGGAATTCATCGTAGGAGGCGATCGGGCGGCCGCCGGCCTCGAGGAGGATGGAACCGCGAGGGAAGACCTGGCCGATCTGGGTCCGAGGATCGGAATCCACCACGATGACTCCGGATTGGAATTCCACGCCGGCGTCCAGGGCTCGATCGCGGGTCGAGGTGGCGAGTTCCAAAAGTCCGAGATCCCGAAGTCGCTGGGCGGCGAGACTCGACATGATCGGGTCGAGACGCCCCAGGACCACTTCGATCAATCGCATCCCGGACTCGCCCGTTTCAAGATCGGTCCGCCAGACGTCGAGGACGACGACCTCGCCGGGTCGCCCGGAGGAGATCATCGACTTCAACTGTTCGAGTCCGCGGACCCGGCGACCGTCGACCTGCTCGATCACGTCGCCGACCTTGATTCCCGCGACCTCCGCGGGATATCCCTGCTCGACCGCGGTCACCGCGACGCCCTCGCCTTCGTAGTCGTCGATGATCGCTTCGGCGTAGGGGCGGAAGGCCGCGGCCCGGCCGCCGAAGGCGGCGGCCCGTTCGAGGTCCATCGAGGTGGTCGCGGCGAGCCCGACCCCGAGAAAGCCCTTCTGGACCTCGCCGGTTTCGATGACCTGCTCCACCACCGCCGTGATCTGCGACATGGGGATCGCCAGTCCGATGCCCGCGAACTGTCCCTGGCCGATGGTGTTGCCGCGCCCGGTCGCGATCGCGGTGTTCATGCCGATGACGCGGCCCTGGGCGTCGGTGAGCGGTCCACCGGAATTGCCCGGATTGATCGCCGCGTCGACCTGGATGAAGTTCTCGTAATCGATGTCGTCGAGACCCGCCGCCCGGCCGAGGCCGGAGACGATCCCGCTCGACATCGAGAACCGGAAATCGAAGGGTGAGCCGAACGCAAAGGCGATGTCCCCCTGCCGCACGCTCCGGCTCTCGCCTCGGCGGGCGGGAATCAGATTCCCGCCCGCGATCTTGACGACCGCGATGTCGCTCCGAAGATCGAGCCCGAGCACTTCCGCGGTTCGAACCTCGCCATCATGCAGCTGGATCTCGATCTCGTCCGCCGCCTCGACCACGTGGGCGTTGGTCACCACGTGGCCGGCCTCATCCCAGATCCAACCGGATCCGGTCGAGGCGAACTGCCCGAATCGCGAACCGTTCCCGACGGTTCCCTGGCTCGAAACGTGCACGACCGACGGTTCGACCACCGTGGCGATGTCACGTTGGGCCTGCGATATCGCCTCGAGCACGTTCCCATCCTCGAGGCGGGCGGATGCCTTGGCGATATCGACGCGAGTGCTCGCGTTGACCACCCCCCGGATCGCGGCGGGTCCCGCGAAAAGTGCTGCCACGATCGTCGTGGCGACCACGAGGGCGGGTCCGACATGCGTGATTCGATTCATGAACGAGGATGCTCCAACGAGGTCGCCGGTTCAAGCGACCGAGGGGCCGCTCCCCGACTTCTTCGGAAAACGGAGGTGGTCTGGCTCGTCAACCGGCAGGACCCGTTTCGGATTCGCGAAAAAAGGCTCATCGGAGGCAACTTCATCCGGATGAACCCCGAAACCCTCGGCGAAATCCGACCCGAGGTCAATCGTCGAGTCGATTCGCCTCACCGTCGAGCATCTCGTAGTCGTGATCGAGCTCCCGGCGACGGACCTTTTCGCACCACTGTTCGACGACCGCCTGCACGGATGGACCGATCCGGCCCTCCTTGCCCGCAAAACTGGGTTGCCAGTCGCTGAGTCCGAGGATGTCCTGCGTCACCACGATCTGGCCGTGACACGCCGGCCCGGCCCCGCACCCGATCACCGGAACGTCCACCGCCTCGACCACCCTCGCGGCCGTTTCGGCGGTCGTCGCTTCGGCGAGCACCGCGACGGCACCGGCTTCGACGAGAATCCGGGCGTCCTCCACCACGCCTCGGGCGGACGCCGCGGTGCGTCCGGCGACCTTGTAGCCACCGTGAAGATGCACCTGCTGGGGCAGACAACCCACGTGCGCGATCGCCGGAACCCCGGCCCGGGAAAGCCGCTCGAAGACCGAGGCGAAACGAGCGTCCGCCTCCAGCTTCACGGCATCCGCGTGGCCCTCCACCATGAACCGTGCCGCGTTGGTGACCGCGTCGTTCTCGTCGGCGTGGTAGGTCATGAACGGCATATCGCCGACGACGAAGGCGTTGGGAGCGCCCCGCCGGACCGCGGCCGTGATCTGCAGCAGGAAGTCGAGCGGGGCGTGCGTGGTGCTCGGCAGCCCGAGAACGACTTCCGCCGCGGAGTCGCCGACCAGCATCACCGGAACACCCGCGCGAGCGAGCCACCGCGCCATCGTCGCGTCGTAGGCGGTGAGACACGGAAACACCACGTCGTCGCGTCGCCAGCGACGGAGGTCGCGGAGCGTGATTCGTTCCGGGAGTCCGGGAGGGGACGACGGTCGGGGTGGTTCGTCGACTCGGGAGCTCATGCCGCCATTCTAGATGCTTCGCCCGGCGATGCGAAATCGCCTCTGGAAATCAGCCGAGACCCATCGGACGGACGGGATTCGGGACGATGTTGTCCCGACCAAGGACGAGCATGTCCGCGATCTCGACCGCTTCCCGGAAACTCTCGGTCGCCTTCTCCAGATCCGCGACGTGGGGCAGGACGGCGCCCTGTTCCAGGTGCTCGAGCGTGGCGACCGCATCCCCGCACAGCAGGATCGTGGCCTTCGGCAGCGGAAGCAGGAGTCCGCACAGTCCGGGCGTGACGCCGGGCAGCGGAAAGAGATCCACGCCTTCGACGATCTGATCGGGCGCCGCCCCGAATCGAGTCACGATCCGTTCCTCCTCCTCGAGGAGCCGCTCGGTGTCGCGATCGAGCTCGTCGACGTCGTCGAGCTCGATCATCTTCTCCCGCAACGCCGCCCGATAGGCGTCGCGCTCCACCTCACCGACCAGCCACTGCGCTTCGGGAAAGAGCTCGAGGCCGCGGCGACGATCCGGCCGGAGATCCGTGAGAAAGACGTCCGTCACCGCTTCCGGCCCCAGCCCCGTCCGCTCGTCGAGACGCTGACGGAGATGATCGGGAGGCAGGCTCGGGTCGACGAGGATCCGACGATCCCCCTCGGTGAGCAGGGTGGTGGTGGCGTGACCCGGGCGGCGGTTGCCAGCTTCGTTGCGAAGCGGGTGACTCGCGAGCGCGCCGATCGAGATGATCCGGACTTCAACTGACATGGTCTGCGGCTTCCTGTCCCGCCTCGGGCGGGGGGCACGATCAATCGACGAGCGGATCCCGGCTGAACGCACCGAGCGGATGGGCGGGGTCACGCTGCTTGTCGCGGATGGAGTCGAACACCACCGGCGGAACGAAGGTCGCGAGCTGCTCGATCGACGCGCCAAGCGCCGCCATCTGGCGGATGAGACTGCTCGAGGTGTACGCGTACTCCTCGCCGGAGACGATGAAGACCGTCTCGATCCCCGCGATCTTCCGATTGGTGATGGCGAGCTGTGACTCGTTCGCAAGGTCGGTCGAGTTCCGAATGCCGCGGATGATCGCGCAGGCTCCGACCCGGCGGGCGAAATCGACGGTCAGCCCTTCGTAGGTCTCGACCCGCACCGCTGCACCTTCCACTTCGTCCGCGGCGATGGCGTCCCGAACCATCTGGGCCCGCTCCTCCATCACGAAGAGCGGTGCCTTTTCGGGATTTCGTCCGATCGCGACCACGATCTCGTCGAACATCGAGCGGGCCCGTCGAAGCACGTCGAGGTGCCCCAGCGTGATGGGATCGAACGACCCGGTGTAGATGGCGAGGTGCCGGATATCAGTGTTCTTGGTCGGGGTGTTGCTCACGGTGCGGATTGTACCGCCAGGACAAACCTCCCAGACGGAAGAAACCGGTCTCCGGGCGCGGAATCCGCGCCCGGTCCGACCCCCCCGCTTGTCTTGCGGTTCGAGGAATCGAAACTCTCCTCGGTGTTCGATGGCAAACCGCCTCGAACGCCNGGGCCGCTCCGGCCTTCATCCGAAGTGGATCACTCCACGGTTCGGATCAGGGCGAGGAGCAGTCCGCCGGAAGTGCCCTGGATCGGCCCCGCAACGGTCTGCCTCCCCGTTCGGGGCCACTTCCGCGCGCCGTGTCCGACGACCGACCGCTCAGACGCCGACCGGGGTCACGACCGGCGGGAAGTCGACCTCGGTCTCATTGACGTGATTGAAGAGATTCGTGAACGTCATCCACGCGATCGCGGCGATCACCTCCACCACGGCGGCATCGTCGAACCCCGCCGCTCGGAACGCCTCGAGCTCGGCATCCTCGATGCAGCCGTTCTTCTCCGCCACCGCGTCGGCGAATCGAAGCAGGGCCCGCTCTCGATCGCTGGTGCCTTCACCTCGTCGGAAAGACTCGGCCTTGGCATCGTCCACCCCGACGCCGGAAGCGATCTTGGTGTGGGCCGCAAGGCAGTATCCGCAGCCATTGCGTTCGGAGACGCGCAGCATGACCGCCTCGGCTTCGAGCGCCGAGATCGCTCCGCTCTTCGAGATCGCGCCACCCATCGCCATCAGCCCTTCCATCATCACGGGATTGTTGGCCATGCCCTTGAAGATGTTGAAGGGCGCACTCGAAAGCACGTCGGCAGCGGCGCCTTCAGCGGCGGCGGGTTCGATCAGGGAGAGTCTCGGCATGGCGTGATCCTTGAAATCGTGGGGTGGATGACCGGGATCCTGATGCTCGCCGACGTCGACGTGACCGGGACGGTCATGCGGATCCTGGAGGATTCTGAAAAGCATGATGCTGGAGGATGGAACCGAGTCACTGGTCGATCAGGCGATCCAGGCCGGCGGCGACGAGGATCTGCCGGAAGTTGTCGCTGAACACGAAGTTCTCCTCCGGGAACTCGCGACCGCCCGCGTTGTTGTCGATATGACTGAAGATGAGGTCGATTCTTCCGATCTCGTGCCACACGCCGTCGGTGTGATCGAGCCGCCGCACGACGCCCGTGGTGCTTGCGCCGACGTCGTCCATCCGCTCGATCTCCGCTTCGTAGCGAAGACACTGCCCGGGGACCGCGTCCTGATCGATCTCGACCTTCGAGATCTTGGCCAGCACGACCTTCTCCCGGAATCGGTTGACGGAGCCGACGAGGATCCCCGCCGTCTGGGCCATNCCCTCGACGATCAGGCTCCCCGGCATCACCGCGCAGGGGTCCAGCCCGTCACTGCCATCGAAATGGTCGTGAAGGTGTTCCTCGGCGAGCGAGAGGTTCTTGACCGCATGCATGCGGCTCCCCTCCTCGAACGACGTGATGGTGTCGATCCACATCCACCGCACGGGCGGGACTCCTCGGTGAGGAAACGTCGTCGCGGATCAGGCCGCGGTCTTGCGTTCGATGAAGTCGACGAGGCTCGCGACCGTGAAGACCTCGGAGAGCTGGTCGACCGACCGCTGCTCGTCGAGCTTGGTGAAGTCGACGTGGGGCATCTTCTCGCGAAGAATCTCCATCGCCTTGTCAGTGAGCTTGCCGTCCACCACGAGGGTGTCGTCGGACATGAGGTTCTCGGGGAAGAGCTCCCCTTGATCGATCTTGATCGAGAACTCCTGCTCCAGCTTGAAGCTGATGTCGAGGAAGTCGATGGACTCCGCGCCGAGATCACCGATCAGGGTCGCATCCATCGTGATCTCGTCCGAGTCCGCACCGAGCGCGTTCTCGAGCACGTCCTTGATCTTCTCGAAAATCTCGTCGCGACTGAGGACCGCCATGGTCGTCTCCTTGCCGGTCCGAACGGCTTCAGGAGCCGGGACCGATCGGGCTTTCACGAACCGATCCGCCGAGCGGATCGTGGTCGTCTGATTCAACGCGCCGGCGATCCATCGCCGGCGATCGCCGCGGCCTCGGGCACCGCGATTCTGATTGGACGCATTGTAAAGCGACCGGACACCGCGGTGTCGCCGCCGTCGTCTTCCCCTCCCGGGGAAATGACGACTCCGGCTCCCTTGAACGACACGACGTCTCCGTCGAGCCGTTTCAGGAGATCGACCTGCAGGCGAAGCGTCTCGCCCGGCTTCACGAAGGTTCCGTACCGGAGGGCCTTGACGCCACCGAGCACGAATCGCCGACCTTCGTCGCCGAGCAGCCTTCGTCCCGCCTGAACGAGCGCCTCGAGCATGAACACGCCGGGCAGCACCGGGAACGTCGGAAAGTGGTCGCCGAGGTACTCCTCGGCGGTCGTGACGTTCTTCACGGCGATGATCCGGGTGTCGGTCTGCTCGAGCACTTGATCGATGAGCCTGAATCGCATGGGCGGGGAGGATATCCGGAGGCTTCGCCTTCGGTGCGATCCCAATCGATCCGTCCCTGGATTCCGTTCGATCTCCCGGCGGTCTCGAGCCGCAAGCAACTCGCATCTAAACCGGCTTTGAGATGTCTTCCGGGGAGATAAGTCNTTTTATCGGACTTCTTTTTGTTCCAATCCGAGGTTCGAGGGCTTCGCGCTCCGCATCCGGGGTGTCGAAACATGNGGCCCGAATCACGGGAAGGCCGATGAAAAGGGGTCATGCCACGCAAGAAGTCGCCGTCACGAACCCGTCCCAGCACTCGATCGACCGGCCGTCGTGCCAACACGACCGCGGAGGCGGCCGCGCCGAATCTGCTCCGACGGATCCTCTGGCTTCTCGCCGCCGCCGCCTGGATCTTCTTCGCGGTGTCCCTCGCGGGATTCGATATCGCCGACTGGCCATCGACCTCCGTCGCCCGACACGCCGAGCCCGCCTCGAATCCCGCCGGCATCGTCGGCAGTCTCATCGCTTGGTGGTCCTACGTGACCCTCGGCTGGGGCGCTTGGCTGGTGCTGGGCATGGCGGCGATCGCGCTGATCACGATCTTCCGCGGACACCAGATCACGCATCCGTTCGTTCGAACCCTTGGAACGCTCCTCGCCGCCGTCATGGTCGGCGGCCTCCACGATGCCTGGATCGTCTCGATCTGGCCGCAGGCCGGCGCGATCCCCGGTCTCGAAGCCGGTCTCGTCCCCGCCGAACTCGACATTGCGCTGGCGGACAGATTCGGGCCCGTCGGCGCTTCACTCATCCTGCTCACGGGCCTGCTCCTGGGGCTGCTGGTCGCTGCCGACGAACTGCTGCTGCGGGTNCCCGCCGCGATGATCCGCTCGCTGGAAGCGGCCCGAGGAATCGACCTTGAACCCATCCGGGCCGCGATCGTGGCACCATTCCGAGGCATCGGACGGGTGACCGAACGATTCGCATCCCGTCGATCGGCCCTCCAGCCCGCCGGCGTCCCCCCCGAAATGGTCGAGGCGTGGCTCAACGACGAAGCGAAGCAGGAAGAGGAAGAAGAAGAGGACGAAGACGCCTGGTACGGCGATGACGCCGAAGAGGACGAAGAAGAAGAAGAAGAGGCGGAGGAAGAGGAGGAGGAAGAGGAAGAAGAGGAAGAGGCGTTGGCCCGAGACGCGACCGAGCCGGCGCCCCGGGCCTCCGCCGAGGAACTTCGACGAAAGATCGAGCGACTTCCGGTTCGCATGGCCTCCGCAGTGACCGAGGTCGTGCGGGACGAGGACATCCCGCGTCAAGAGAACTTCGAGGGATATCAGTTCCCGACCCTGGATCAACTTGAAGATGCCGAAGGCGACTACTCGGCCTCGATGGAAGCGACGGTTCGGGAGCAGGCCGGCATCCTGGAGGAAGCGCTGCGAACCTTCCAGATCGACGCGGAAGTCGCGGGCATCGAAAGCGGTCCGGTGGTCACGCTGTACGCGATCCTCCTCGCACCGGGCACGCGGGTGGCGAGGCTCAACGCGATCTCCAGCGACATCGCCCGCGCCCTGCAGGCCCAGAACATCCGCATCATTCCGAACATGGCGGGCAAGAGCACCGTGGGCATCGAAGTGCCCAACACGAAGAAGGAGAAGGTCCGACTCAAGGAACTCATGTCAAGCGGCCGCTCCCGCGAAATGATGCTGCCGATGTTCCTCGGGAAGGACTCCGCGGGCGATCCGCTCGTGGCGGACCTCGCCAAGATGCCGCACATGCTCATCGCAGGCACCACCGGCAGCGGCAAGAGCGTGTGCATGAACACCATCATCATGTCGTGGCTCTACACCAAGCGACCCGATGAACTCAAGCTCTGCCTGGTCGACCCCAAGATGGTCGAAATGAGCCAGTTCGCCGACATCCCGCATCTCATGTGCCCCGTGATCACCGAGATNGGCAAGGCCGCGGCGATCCTCGAATGGGCGGTCGGCAAGATGGAGGAGCGATACGAGCTGCTGCGGGAAGCGGGCGTTCGCGACATCCGCGGATACAACGACCTCGACGAAGAGGAGCTCCGCGAGGCCTTCGAACCCGCGAGCGACGTCGAATGGGCGAAGCTTCCGAAGAAGCTGCCCTACCTGGTCTTCGTCATCGACGAACTCGCCGACCTGATGATGACCAACAAGGAGGTCGAGCACTCGATCGTCCGAATCGCGCAGAAGGCACGTGCCGTCGGCATGCACCTCATCCTCGCGACGCAGCGACCGCAGGCGAACGTGGTCACCGGCCTCATCAAGAGCAACATGCCCTGCCGGGTCTCGTTCAAGGTGGCCAGCGGCATGGACAGTCGGATCGTGCTCGACCAGAAGGGTGCGGAACTTCTCCTCGGCATGGGTGACATGATGATCGTCACCCCGGACAGCACGGAGATCCGGCGCGGCCAGGGAACGCTGGTCACCGACCGCGAGACCCGCCAGGTGGCGAAGTTCCTGAAGACCGTCGCCGGGCCGACCTTCGAACGCAGTCTGATGCAGGTGAAGGTCCCGAGCAACGACGGCACCGGTGACACCGGAGGCGAGGGTGGAGAGCGGGATCCCCTCTTCGACCAGGCGGTGGAGATCATGATCGAGACCGGCCGGGGGTCGGTGTCGCTGCTGCAGCGGCGGATGGCGATCGGTTACAGCCGCGCGAGTCGACTCGTCGACCAGATGGGGCTCGCGGGAATCCTGAGCGATCACAAGGGGTCGGTCGCTCGTGAAGTGCTGATCACCCTCGAGGACTGGCATCGCATGAAGCGACTCGAAGATGGTCTCGATGCGAGCAACGCCGCCGAGGATCTGGACGGCGACTTCGGAGAGGACGATGCGGGCGGCGTGCCCGCCGAACTTCCGGGCGAGCATCGCTACTGACCCCGAGACGGTTCGAAACACACCATCAAGCCCGGACCACGACGACGTCCCGCCCACGAAGCGGGGCGTCGTTCCGGATCCGGGCCGGGCCCGATCCCGTCCTTCGCCGAGGGACGATGACCTGCGTCGGCCGAAGCATGCGCACAAATCGCTCGTTTTCAGACACTTACGGTCCACGCCTCGGTCGCGGCCGTCGTCCGCGGCCGGCGGTCGAAGGCGGACGCGACGAAAGGCGGAACGGTTATCATGCCGTCTTTCCAGACCCAAGGAGCCCGTCCCGATGATCCGATTCCTCTCTCGTTCCGTCTTTGCCGCCGCGATCGCCTTCGGCGCCGCCGCGGTCACGACGCCGACGGTCGTGCACGCCCAGTCCAGCGAGTCGCTCGCCCAGCTGCAGACCGAGCTCGATGCCCTCGACACCATGACCGACACCCTCGGACCCATGCGAAAGAGCGCGGAGATCCGCCTTCAGCAGATGACCGACTTTCTCAAGCAGTCGGGCAAGACGAACGACGAAGTGAAGTGGTCGTCCGAGAATCCCACGACCTTTCACGCCCTGTCCTTCCAGCAGGCGTACTCCGAAGCCGTGAAGCAGCAAGGCAGCCGCGGCGCCGCCAAGCCGTCCTCCAACGACGCCGATCTGCTCGGCCGCGAGGTCAACGCTCAGAAGGTGATGACCCAGGATCAATGGTCCGTGGTCAACAAGCTCCACCAACAGGTCCAGCAGCGGACCGACTACATCCGCTCCATCAAGGGGATGAACGACTACGAGAAGTTCGCCGCGGCGGCGACCAAGAAGCGGATGGCGGATCACACCGCCGCCAAGCCCGCGACCGATCGCCAGTCCGAACAGGGCGGCATCACGCCCGCGCAGCGGCAGGCCAACATCGAGAAGTACCAGAACCAGCAGGCGACGCTTCGCCGCCACTGGGATCACTACCACTTCACCTTCGCGACGTCGGACGGTCCCCCTCCGGGCGGCCCCTTCGCCAATCGCAACTACGACTATTCCAACGACGAAAGCGGCTACAGCTACGACAACGACGACTACTACGACGGCTCCTACTACAACGGTTACGCCGATCCGTACTACGACGTCTGGGGCCGACACCACGGGATCTATCCGCGGGAAGCCGCCCGAGCCGGAGATCGAATCCACCAGGCGTATGACCGTGGATCCAACCCGAACCCCCCGATCGAGCCTCAGTCGGCCCATCCTGCGAACAGCCGGGTCGATCCCGACGCCAGCTCGTTCCCGGCCGCCCGTGGTGGCGGACGCCGCCGCTGAGATCGGTGGAGCCGAATTCACGAATTTGAACGAAGAGGCCCCGCGAGCGATCGCGGGGCCTCTTCTCTTTCACGGAAGTCGAGTCTCGCGGCGAGCACTCACTCGCCGATGTCCTCGGCCCAGAGGTCGGGCTTCTCACGCTGGAGCCGTTCCATCAGGGCGACGCACCTGGCGTCATGAAGGACGTGGGCCTCGATTCCCGATTCCTCCAACCAGTGTTCGGCGCCCATGAACGTCCCGTTCTCACCGATGACCACTCGACGCACCTTGTAGAGGACCGCGGTTCCGGTGCACATCGAGCAGGGACTCAGGGTGGAGACCAGCGTGAGCTCCGACCAGTCCCGACGCCGACCCGCCCGGCGAAGACAGACCATCTCGGCGTGTGCGGTGGGATCGCCGGTCTGGACGCGTTCGTTGTGACCGCGGGAGACGATCTCTCCCGACTCCGTCATCAACACCGACCCGATCGGAATGCCGCCTTCGGACCATCCCTTCTCCGCCATCCGAATGGCCTCGTCAAGGCCCTGGCACATCAATTCATGTTCCATCGAATGCTCCATGGAAGGGATCGGAGAACCGGGAATCGAGCGATCCGTTCTTCGGGCGACAGCCTACTCGCTCCGGGGTGACGAAAACCCACGAGGCATGGGCTCGGTACCGGGAGCCCCACGCACGGATCGCACGGATCGTCCGTGATCTCGAGGCGGATCGCCCTCGGGAGGACGATCGGCCCCTCGTGGTGCTTCACCGGGACCCGGCCGACGCGTAGACTCTCTGGTGATGCCGGATTCGCCCGCCACATCCTCGCTCCACGCCCCCGTCGACCGACGTTGGATGGTGCTCCACGTGCGTGCGCGACAGGAGAAGGCGGTCGCGAAGTTTCTCGCTGCTTCGGGCATGGAACACGATCTCCCTCTGGTCGAACGCGTCACGGTCACCCGCGGCCGGAAGCACCGCTCCGAGGTGCCGCTCTTCTCAAGCTACGTCTTCCTCAAGGGGGAGAAGCAGGATGCCTACGACGCGATCGCGACCAAGCGGGTGTCGAGTTTCATCGAGGTCAACGACCAGGACCGGTTGCAGATCGAACTCGAAGCGATCCACCGCGCACTCGAGGGCGGCTACGAGGTCGAGGAGTTCCCGAAACTCGCGATCGGAGCGCGGGCCCGCGTGACCAAGGGCCCCCTTCTCGGCATCGAAGGCGTGGTGGTCGAAGAGGCGCGACGAACCTGCCTGGTGCTCCACGTCGAGATCCTCGGACGCGGCGCCTCCGTCGAGATCGAGCGGGACCTGCTGGAAGAGATCGAGGATTGAACCGGACTCAGGACTCGCGACGATGGCCGAGGCTCGCGAGACCCGTCGGCAGATCGATCTCCGCTTCGAATCCCAGGAGTGCGGCCGCCAATCCGGCATCCGCGAAACTGTGCCGGACCTCGCCGTCCCGCGCCGCTTCGAAGCGTGGCGGCATGCTGCAGAGCAAGCCTGCGAGTTCGACGAGATTGGTGCCGCGGCCGGTCCCGAAGTTCACCGCTTCACCCGCCCCGGTATCGGTCGCCATGGCGGCCAGCATCAACCCGCGAACCACATCCTCGACGTGGATGAAGTCCCGAGTCTGCAGTCCATCACCGAAAATCACCGGCACTTCGCGTCGGGCTTCCCGTGCCGTGAAGATCGGGATCACACCGGCGTACGGCGAATCGGCCCGTTGTCGCGGCCCGTACACGTTGAAGAATCTGGGGCAGACGGTGGCGATCCGACCGGAGGCCGCGAACGCGCGACAATGGGATTCCGCGACGAGTTTCGCTTCGGCGTAGGGCGAACCCGGTGCCGTCCCGAAGGTCTCGGCGATGGGGGGCGACGCGTCGCCGTAGACGCTGCAGCTTCCCGCGAGCACCAGTCGTCCCACGCCGGCGTCGACCGCGGATTCGAGCATCTCCCGCGTGCCTTCGGCGACCACGCGATGGTATCGCACCGGCTCGGCCAGGCTCTCGGCCACGGAGACCCGGCTCGCGAGATGCATCACCAGATCGCAGCCGGCCACCGCGTCCTCCCGAACGGTCGCGTCTTCGATCGATCCCTTGATGAGCTCGACGCCGTCGGCGTGG